>DATIXW010000227.1:0-5187 GCA_035518135.1 Steroidobacteraceae bacterium | reverse complement strand
TGCTCTCTCCATCTAGGATGAGAGCCAGAATGTCACCTTAGATCTGGGACTTCACACACGAAAAGTGGCGCGCCCGGAGAGATTCGAACTCCCGACCCTCAGGTTCGAAGCCTGATGCTCTATCCAACTGAGCTACGGGCGCGAGCCGCGGATTCTACTGAGATTCCCCGAGGGCCGGTAACGGCCCATTGGCACAGCGCCCGGGCGGCGCGGCACAATGACCGCCTCATCACCCAGGGACTGTGCGCATGAGCCTCTTTGATCTTTCGGGAAAGGTGGCCCTGATCACCGGCTCCAGCCGCGGCATTGGCAAGGCGATCGCACAGCAGATGGCGGCGCACGGCGCCCGGGTGGTGATCTCCAGTCGCAAGGCCGACAGCTGCGAGGCGGTCGCGGCCGAAATCAACGCGGGCGGCGGCAGCGCCTTCGCCCGCGCCTGTCACGTCGGGCATAAGGAGGAGCTGCAGGCACTGGTTGATGCGACCCTCGCCAAGTGGGGTCGGATCGACGTGGTTGTCGGCAACGCTGCGGCCAATCCCAGCTTCGGGCCCTCGATCGAGACCCCCGACGAGGTGTGGCAGAAGATCATCCACACCAATGTCCTCAGCAACGTGTGGTTGTGCAACATGGCACTGCCGGGGATGGCGGCGCGCCGCGAGGGCGCGGTGATCATCGTCTCCTCGGTCGGCGGCCTGCTGGGCAGCGCGCACCTGGGCGCCTACTGCATCTCGAAAGCGGCGGACATGCAGCTGGCGCGCAATCTGGCCGTTGAATGGGGGCCGCACAACATCCGCGTCAACTGCATCGCGCCCGGAATCATCCGCACGCACTTCTCGCGCGCGCTGTGGGCGGATCCCGAGCGCGCCGAGACGTTCGCGCGCCATACCCCGCTGCGCCGTCTGGGCGAGCCGGACGATGTGGCGGGCGTGGCGCTCCTGCTCGCCTCGCGCGCCGGCGCCTTCATCACCGGTCAGACCCTGGTCGTGGACGGTGGCGGCATCATCGGCGGGGGCGAGCCGCTTATGTAGGAGTGGCGCTAGTGGCGTTACGGCGCAGCGCCGCATAGCCGATGCCCAGCAGCGCGAACCAGAAGGGCGCGACGAACAGCGCAACGCGCGTCTCCCGGTCGAGCCACAGCAGCGCCGTCACCGCCACCAGGAACGCGAGCACCAGCCAGTTGACCAGGGGTGCGCCCGGCATGCGAAACGGCGCCGCCGGCACCCGGCCCGCCGCGACCGCCCGGCGATAGTTGCGGTGCGATACCAGGATGATGCCCCACGTCCATAGCGTGCCGATCAGGGCGATGCTCGTGACGTACGTGAACACCTCCTTGGGTACGAGGTAGTTGAGCGCTACCGCAAGGAGCATGACGGCCGCGGAGGCATGGATGCCGGCGGCGGGAACCTGCCGGGCGTTGAGCCGTGCAAACGCGCGCGGACCCTGGCCGCGCTGCGCGAGCGACCACAGCATGCGGCCGGTGCTGAAAAGACCGCTGTTGCAGGAAGAGGCGGCAGCGGTGATCACCACCGCCGTGATGAGGCTCGCGGCGGCCGGCACCCGCAGCTTCTCGAACACGAACACGAACGGGCTGACCTCCGGGCTGAGCTGGTTCCACGGCACGACCGACATGATCACCAGCAGCGCACCCAGGTAGAAGATCAGGATCCGCAGGATGATGCCGTTGGTGGCGCGCGGCAGCACGACGTGGGGGTCCGCGGCTTCCCCGGCCGTGACGCCGATCAGTTCGACCCCCGAGTAGGCGAACATCACGATCTGCAGCGTGAGCAGCACCCCCGCGATGCCGAAGGGCATGAACCCGCCGTGGCTGTGCAGGTTGGCGAAGCCCGCCGTCGCACCGAGCTCGCCGATGTGAAAGAAGATGACCGCGAGCCCGGCGAGGATGAGAGCGACGATGGTCAGAACCTTGATGAGGGCGAACCAGAATTCCAGTTCACCGAAGACGCGCACGGCGAGCAGGTTGGCACCGTAGAGCAGTGCGAGCGCCACGAGCGGCGGCAGCCACTGGGGCATCTCCGGCAGCCAGTAGCGCACGTAGATGCCGATCGCGGTGAGTTCGGCCATGGCAGTGACCACCCACATGAACCAGTACGACCAGCCGGTGACGAAGCCGGCGAAGGGGCCGCAGAACTCCTCGGCGTAGGTCGCGAAGGAGCCGGCAACCGGGCGGTAGGTGAGCAGCTCCCCGAGCGCGCGCATGATGAAGAAGATCGCGATGCCGCCGAGCAGGTAAGCGAGCAGCAGGCCCGGGCCGGCCTTGTGGATCGCCTGGGCGGAGCCCAGGAACAGCCCGACGCCGATGGTGCCGCCGATGGCGATCAGCTGGATGTGGCGGCTGCGCAGGTTGCGTGCGAGAGCACCGGGCGCGGGGGTCGTGGCGGGCATGGGTTGGCTGGCCTTTCGGGGTTGAGGAGCAGTCAGGCGCCGGGGGGGCCGAGGAGTGCGTAGCGGCGGCCCTGCGGCAGCTCGTAGCGCTGCACGAGGCGCGCCGCGCCTGCATCGATGAGCGCCGCGGCCGTGCCATCGCCCGGTGGCGGGGAGCGGTGCCAGCGCGACAGCCAGCGCGAGACATCGCCCGCGGCGTGCCCGGGCAGCAGCACCAGGATGCGCGCCTGAGCACCGCGGGCGGCGAACCAGCGTTCAACGCCGGGACGATCGTCCGAGCCCAGCACGCTGTAGGAGCCGCTCGCACCGTGATCGATCATCGCCAGCGTCGTCTCATCGGGCGCCAGCAGCGCCAGGGGTTGCGCACGCGTGTCGGCGCGGATCTCTCGCCCCAGCGCGCCCAGGTCCTGCCAGCGATCGATGACCGGGAAAGCCACGAGCGCGCTCAGGCATACGGCGGCCGCATAGGCGGCATAGGTCAGGGTGAGCGACTTGGCCAGCGCCCCGCGGGCGTGCGCGCGGCGCGCGCGTCGCAGCGCGGAGCCCCCCAGCAGCAGGATCCCGCCCGCGGCTGCGAGCGCTGCCGTCACGGATGCTGCTCCCGAGAGCATCAGCACCGCGAGCCCGGCGAGGAGCGCGGCACCGAGCAGCCCGACGAGCCAGCTCGTCCCGGCAACGCACAGGCTGTCCAGGCGCGTCGGCGCGCGCTGCGCTTCCTGCGCCCACAGCGCCGCGAGCACCGCCAGGCCCAGCAGTGAAGGCGCCGCATAGATGTCGCGTGCGGTCGCCGCGAACGACAGCAGCACGAGCAGCGGCAGGCTCGAGGCGAGGGCGAAGCGCCACGCGGTCGCGCCGCCGCCCGCCGCACGCACACGCGGCCACGCGCGTGCCAGGGCAGCGGCCATGATGAGCGTCCAGGGCAGCAGGTATAGCGGCAGCTCGCGGAAGTATTTCCCGGGTGCATTGCGGTGACCGCGTGCGTAGTCGAGCCCCGGTGGCGCCTCGATGTGGGCGAAGCGACCCGCGAGGTTGTTCCAGAACAGCGTGCGCAGCGCCCCCGCACCGGCCGGTTCGCGCGCCACACTCATGATCCAGGGTGCGATCAGGAGTGCCTGCAGCGCGAAGCCTGCATACAGTTCCGCGCGGCGCAACTCTGCCCAGCGCCGCTCCCAGAGGATGAGCGTGCCCAGGGCGAGGGCCGGCACGAGCCATCCCGGGGCACTCTTGGCCATGAAGCCGATCGCGGCACCCGCGTGCATGAGTGTATAGCCGAGGAGCTTCGCGCGCCCTGGCGGGGCGGTGTAGCCGCCCCACACCCCCAGCAGCGCCAGTGCGTTGCCGGCGAGGAGGCAGGCATCGGGTGCGAGCCAGCTTTGCACCCGAAACGCGGTGAGTGCACTGCCGGCCAGGAGCGCCGCCAGGAGCGCCTGCGGCGCCTCGAGCTGCATCGCCCGCGCCAGGGCGCCGATGGCGAGCGCCGTGACGAGCGCGTACAGCAGGTTCGGGGCGCGCGCGCCGCCGGGGGAATCGCCGAACGCGCGGATGCCGGCGGCCGACATCCAGTAGCTGAGCGGGGGTTTCTCGAGGAACGGCACGCCGGCGAGCTCGGGCAGGGTGCGATCGCTCTGCTGGCTCATGCGCCAGGCGATGTCCGCCTCGCGCGGCTCATCCGGAGTCCACAGCGCGCGGCCAAAGATGCCGATCAGCCACAGCGGCGCAAGCGCCGCGACCACCAGGAGCGCGAGCCGGCGCCGCGCGCGAAGTACGCCCACCGCGACGCTCAGGCGACCCCCGCGGCGGGGATTGCCTGTCGCGCGGCGGAGGCGCGCTGCGCGAGCCAGCGCTCCAGCGGCGTGGTGTCGGTGTGCAGCAGGTGCAACCCGAGCTTGGTGCGGCGCCAGAGGATGTCTTCGGCCGCGAGCGCGAACTCCTCGTTGCACAGGTACTCGAGCTCGCGCTCGTAGAGCTGCGGCAGGATCTCCGCGCCCAGGTCCTGCAGCTGCGTGGCCGCCCCGAGCACGCGCTCGATGCGCGTGCCGTAGGCGTGCGCGTAGCGCCGGCGCAGCGGCCCCGGCAGCCAGCGGTAACGCCGCTCGAGCGCGCGCAGGAAGGTCGCGAAGCTGCGCTCCGGCAGATCGCCCCCGGGCAGCGCGGCGGCGGCGGTCCAGGGTGCGGCGCGCGTGCCGAGCACCCCGGCGAGCAGGTTGACGGCGTCCTCGGAGAGCTTGCGGTAGGTGGTGATCTTGCCGCCGAACACCGACAGGAGCGGGGCCGGCTCGCGGTCGAGCTCGAGCGCGTAGTCGCGCGTCACGCTCATCGGGTCGCTCGACTCATCCTGCAGCAGCGGGCGCACCCCCGAGTAACTCCACACCACCTCGGGCGGCGCAATCTGCTGGCGGAAGTAGCGGTTGGCGAGCGTGCACAGGTAGCCAGTCTCCTGTGCATCGATGTGCACGCTGGCCGGGTCGGCGTGATAGTCGACATCCGTCGTGCCGAGGAGCGTGAACTCGTGCTCGTAGGGGATGGCGAAGACGATGCGCCGGTCCTCGTTCTGGAAGATGTAGGCAAAGCGATGGTCGAACAGGCGCGGTACCACGATGTGGCTGCCCTTCACCAGGCGTACCTGGTGAGCGGCGCGCACCGGCGTCGAGCGGCCGACGAACTCACTCACCCACGGTCCGGTTGCATTGACCACCGCGCGCGCCGTGACGCTCGCCGTGCCCCGCGCACCGCGCAGCACGGCGCTCCAGGCCCCGCTCTGCGGCGTGAGCGACTCGCAGCGCA
>DATIXW010000226.1:0-12531 GCA_035518135.1 Steroidobacteraceae bacterium | reverse complement strand
CGATGAAAATCGCAGTTGCAATGATTCCGGTATTGCTTGTGGCACGCGTGCTGGCCGCCGACGCCCCGGCAGCGCCCGGCCCATCCGACGCCTCTGAGCATCGCTACATGATTGAGCGCACTTTTCCCGCCGGCGCGCTCGAGGGACTCAACGCTGAGAGTAAAGCCAAGATTAACGCCACCAACGCACAGTACGGCGTGCACTGGGTGATGTCGTACGCTAATGCCGCGAAGACCAAGACCTATTGCGTTTACGAGGCGCCGAGCGAGCAGGCCGTGCGGGAAGCCGCGAAGGCCAACAAGATCCCGGTGGACTCCATCACTGAAGTTCCGGTCACCCTGTCGCCGAAGTAGCCTTGAGTGTGGGCCGGGCGGCAGTTTGCCGCCCGGCCCAGCACCCGCACCGCGGCTGCGTCTAGTTTGGCGCGACCAGGATCTGGTGCTTAAGCAGCATGCGGACACCACTCGGCCAGCCTTCTTCCCCACCAGCAAAATTGGCCTCCTGCTGATCGATGAGCTTTCCGGTCCGGGCGTCGCGGATCTGAATCGCGACGTAGTAGTCGGTCTGCGTCACGCTGCGCACGATGCCGATGAGGGACTGGTCG
Source organism: Steroidobacteraceae bacterium (assembly GCA_035518135.1). Taxonomy (GTDB): domain Bacteria; phylum Pseudomonadota; class Gammaproteobacteria; order Steroidobacterales; family Steroidobacteraceae; genus 13-2-20CM-66-19. The sequence continues at coordinate 11,927 of DATIXW010000226.1, read as the reverse complement.
GCACCGAGCTTGCGGGCTATCGCTGCCTCGCATCCGTCGCAGTTGCGCAGCGATTTTGACGCCACGGCCGGGGCGTCCGCCTTGCTCGCGTCGATGACGCTGTAGCGTCCCGACTCGGCCAGCTCGCGCCGCGCTGCGCTAGTTACCCTGTCCATGATCGCGGTGCGATTCGCGCTCTTGTTCAGCAGTACCGCCGAGGGACTCAGATCCTCGAGCTCGAAATCGAACACTGCGATCTTGACCTGAGGCGCAGGGACGCCCTCGGCGCCGACGAGGGGCGGGAGGATCAGCCCCAGTGCAACAATAGCCAGCGACCCGAATCCTGCGCCGGCGCGGTGCGTGACCCACCAACCATGCGACCTCAGCGCCATAGCGATCTCCAGTGCGTGCGAGCTGCTTTCAGGGCCTCGATCTGTGCGGCGTCGCAGCCGCTGCCATCCTGCGACTTAATGCGGCGCGGGGGCTGCTTTGGTGAGTCGCACGAGGTCGTCCACCGAAACGCTCCCCCCACAGCACAGAAGAGCAACCGTGCGATTCTCGAACTCCGACCGGTGCAGCATCGCGGCCGCGAGTGCAATTGCGCCACTTGGCTCAAGGACGATCTTGAACTCCTCGAACGCGATCCGCATCGCGGTGCGCACGGTGTCGTCATCGACGGTGATTCCACGGGACACCAGATGTGCGGCTGCCTCGAACGGCACCGCCCCGGGGGTAAAGGCCTGCATGGCGTCACAGATCGTCGGCGGGTTGCCGACATTCTGCTCGCGCCGATGCGAGATGAGGGAGCGGCACATGTCATCGCAGGCTTCCGGTTCCACCGCAATGACTTCGGCGCCGGTGCCGAAGTGCTTCTCCGCAAGCGCGGTTCCTGCGATCAGGCCGCCCCCGCCGACGGGGCAGAGAATCGCCTCGAAGCGTACGTGTTCCCTCTCAGCATCCAGCTGCAGCTCCCGCATCAGCGTGGACTGGCCGGCGACCACCAGTGGATCGTCGAATGGGTGCAAGAATACCCGGCCTTCATCGTCGGCGATTTCGCGCGCCCGCGCGTTGGCGAACTCCTCGCGGTTGCGCTTGCCATGATCGGTCAACACCACCTTCGCGCCGGCACGACGCGTCAGCTCTACCTTGCGCTGTGGCGCATCGCAGGGCATGACGATCGTGACCGGGACTCCGGCCAGCCGTCCTGCGAGCGCCAGCGCCTGGGCAAAGTTGCCGGAGGAAAACGCCACCACGCCGCGCTCGCGTTCATCGCTTGAGAGGCGGCTGACCCTGAAGTAGGCGCCGCGCATCTTGAATGAACCCGCCAGCTGCAAGGATTCGGCCTTGAGGTATACGCGGGCTCCGACGAGCGAATCCACGTAGTCGGAACGCAGTAATGGCGTCCAGCGCACGACACCGCGCACCGTATCCCAGGCGGCCTCGAGCAGGGGTTTGTCAATCATGCTTGGTCAGGCGATGCGCAGGAGATCACGGGCTGATCGGCAGCTTCAGGGATCTTAGCAGCGGTGCGACATCCCGGGCGCAAATCCGCACCTGCGAAGTTGGCCGTGTGCTCCCGCGAACCCGAAGATCTCCGCAGGCATATCTTGGAATTTCCGAAGTTCGCAGCCCTAAGGCTCTGTTTTGCCGGGCGTTCGGTGGGGGGACCTGCACCGGGCTCAGCATTTGCGGGGATGCGCTCCATGTCCCGCTGCGGCGCATCGTCGCACGCCGCGAAGCGCTCGCATCTGCAAAACCGGATTAAACTGACCGGGGCATCTAAGAACAGCAAACTGGTGAGCCTATGATCTTTGAGCAGATCGCCACGGGGGGGTGTCGTTCGTATCTGGTGGGCTGCGCGGACAGCTGTGCCGCCGTACTCATCGACCCCGAGATCAACCAACTGGATCGCTACCTGGGGCTGGCCGCGCGTGACGGGCTGCACGTGCGCTACCTCGTCGACACCCACACCCATGCCGATCATTTTTCCGCGACGGTCGAACTTGCGCGCCGCATGGCCGTGCCGATCGTCATGCACCGCGCCAGTCCGGCTCCCTTTGTGGACATGCGGGTCGATGACGGGGAGATGATCGCGGTCGGCCGGCTGCGACTGCGCGTGCTGCACACGCCAGGGCACACGCAGGACTCCATGTGTCTTGCCGTCGAGGACCGGGTGTTCACGGGCGACACGTTGCTCATCGGCGCCACCGGCCGCACGGACTTACCGAGCGGCAACCCGGAGGCGCTTTACGACAGTCTGTTCGAGCGGCTGTTGCGCCTTGACCCGACCACCAAGGTATTCCCCGCCCACGAGTACAAGGGGCGCGATCACACGAGCATCGGTGATGAACTGGCTGCCAATCCGCGGCTGCAGCAGCGCGATCGCGCGGCTTTTGTCGAGATGATGCGCAATCTCAACCTGACGATGCCCACGCATATCACCGAAGCGCTGCGCATCAACCTGAGCGGAGGAAAAAGTGTCGCGCAGTTGCTCGCCGAGGCAGCGGCACACGTGCCCTTCATGTCGCTTACAGAGTTGAAACAGCAGGTGGACAGGCGCTCCACGGAGCTGATCATCCTCGACGTTCGCGAACGCGAGGCCTTTGAGCGCGGCCATATCCCGGGAGCACGCCACCTGCCGCGCGGACAGCTGGAACTGCGCGTAAATCAGGACCTGCCGGATCCAACCCGGCGCATTCTGGCGTACTGCGAGCTCGGGCAGATCTCGACACTCGCCACGGCCACCCTGCGCGAAATCGGCTACCAGCGTGCCGTAGCGCTCGATGGGGGAATGCGCGCATGGCGTGAGGCCGGCTACCCTGTTGCCGAGGCCCCCGCAGCGCAGCCGGGGAGCGAGCGATAACTCCGATCGACGGGTGCGCCCCCGGGTCGAGGCTGCGCCCCTCTTCGGGCAGTGACGGCCGCTCACTTGCCGGTGTTCATGGGTCCTGAGCCGGCGCGCGGGTTTTCGCGTACCGGAACCTGACAGGGGTGCCACTACACTGTTGCGGGGCGAGCCCTCATACTCAACATCCAACTGAGCATCTGCCCGGGACGGGCAGTGAGTCCACGATACTGCGCTGAGTGATGCACGGAACAGCAGCGCCCGGCCTGTGAAGTGCACGATGTCAGTGGCCACAAAGGCAAGGCTGGCAAAACTCACCCGCCCGGGAAGCGCGGCAACGTACACGCGCGTTCGCTTATTCGAGGAGCTCGACAAGGTCGATTCCGCGCCGGTGGTCTGGCTCGCGGGGCCGCCGGGGTCGGGCAAGACCACACTGGTCGCGGACTACACGACGACCCGTCATCTTGAAAGCATCTGGTATCAGGTGGACCGCGGCGACAGCGACATCGCCTCATTTTTTTTCTATCTCGGTCAGGCGGCGCAAAAGCCCGGGTCGAGGGCGCTGCCGCAGTTTGAATCGGCTTACCTTGGAAATGTCGAGGCGTTCGCGAGCAATTACTTCCGCGATCTGTACGCTCGTTCCGAGGCGCCCTGCCTGGTATTCGACAATTGCCAGGATGCGAGCTCCGCCGGGACGCTCTACAGCGTGCTGCGCGTTGCCATCGATGAGCTGCCCCAGGGGGGGCGGCTCTTCATCATGAGCCGGCTCAGCCCGCCGCCGGGCTTTGCACGCCTGCGCGCCCGTGGACGTTTGCACGTCATTGGCTGGTCGGAACTGCGCCTGACGCTCGAGGAAGCCGCCGGCGTGGCGGCCGTGCGCAACCCCGCCATGTCAGCCGCCGAGGTCGAGCAGTTGCATGCGCGCACTAACGGCTGGGCAGCCGGATTCATCCTGCTGCTGCAGAACCGGGACGCACGCTCCTCGACAGTCAGCGAGTTCAATGCCGAGACGCCGTCGGTCATCTTTGATTACCTGGCCGAGGAGGTGCTGCAGCGCTTCAAGCCCGCGGCGCAGGAGGCGCTGCTGAGGGTCGCCTACCTGCCGCAGATCACCGAGGCGATGTCGGATGATCTTGGTATCGCGGTGGAGGCGAAGAATCAGCTGATGGGGCTGGCGCACCGGGGTTTCCTGGTCACGGTCGTACCGGCTGAACCACATCCTCTCTACCAGTTGCATCCGCTGCTGCGGGATTTCCTCGAGGCACGCGCGGAGCAGACCGGCACTCCCGAGGAGGTAGCGGCGCGCAAGCAACACGCCGTGCGGGTGCTCGAGGCTCACGGCCATTTCGAGGCGGCGGCGGCACTGCTGGTGCGGCTGCGCGACTGGAAGGGCCTCGAGGCACAGATTCAGCGCCACGCCGAGAGCCTCATCGCTCAGGCACGCGGGCAGACACTTTCCAACTGGATCAACCTGCTGCCTGAAGCCAGCCGGGGCGAGAACCCGTGGCTGCTCTACTGGCTTGCGACCGCCCGCTATCCGTACGCGCCGCGCGAATCGCGCGAGCTGTACGCACGCGCCTTCCGGCTGTTTACCCGGCAGGATCCGGTGTCCACCGCCGGCGTCCTGGCTTCGATCAACGGCGCGCTTGAGACCACGCTGCATGATCCGGATGACTTCACGCTCTTTGATCCATGGATCGAGGCGGGAGCACAGTGGATCGCCTCCAATCCCGAGTGGCCGACGCCGGATCTGGAGGCGCGGCTCACGTGCAACATGTTCATTGCGCTGGTGCTGCGGCAGCCCTGGCATCCCGACGTACGGGTGTGGCGCGAGCGCACGCAGCGGCTGAGCCAGACGCACCGCGATCCCAACGTCACTCTCAGCGTCAACGCGGTCCTGATCACACTCGCATCCTGGAACGGCCAATTCGCCGGTGCCGAGCGTCTCGTGGAGCGCGACGCGGCACTCGTCAAGCTGCCGAGCGTCACCGCCGTGTCGGCAACCAAGGCGGCGCAGGGTCAGGCGACCTACTTCATGCTCGCCGGCGACCGTACGCGCTGCATGGCCGCCACACGCACCGGGCTGGAGATCGTGCAGCGCAGCGGCGTGCGCATCTGGAACGACACTTTCCTGGTCCACAGCCTGTGCAGTGCACTCGGGGAGGCAGACCTGACGGACGCCGCGGAATGGCTGAAGACGATCGAACAGCAGGCGCCCGGGACGCGCCGCTTCGACCTCTTTCTGCATGTTTATGCGCGCGCCTGGTACGCCATGCTGCGAGGCGAGCTGTATGTCGCGCTGCAGCACCTGCGCACGGCCGCGCGTACCGCGACGGAGCTCGGGGCCCCGTTCTTTGAGGTCGTGGGCGGCCTCGCGCTGACGCAGGTGCTGCAGGCCAGTGGCAGCGAGGCCGCGGCCGACCGTGAACTCGCGCGGACTCTGGAGATATCGGGTCGCCTGAAGAACCGGCTGCTCGACTTTCTCGGCTACCTCTGTCAGGCGATGCTGGCGCTGAGTCGCCGCCGCGAGGACGAGGCGCTGGAGCCGCTGCGGCGCGGGTTCGCGATCGCACGCGAGCGGGGTATCACGCACTGGCTGTGGTGGGAACCGCGTCTCGCTGCCGAGTTGGTCCGCGTCGCCTTTGCTGCGGGTGTGGAAGTCGGATACCTGCGCCATCTGGTGCAGCGACGGCAGCTGTTGCCCGACCCGCCGCCTTACCTGGTTGCCGACTGGCCGTGGCGATGGCGCCTGCGCGCGCTCGGCGGGCTGCGCCTCGAGAGCAGCGCGCCCGAGCCCGCCAAGGCGGGCAAGCGTGCCGTGCGACCCCTCGAGCTGCTCTCGGCGCTCGTCGCTTTCGGTGCAGAGCAGGTCAGGATCGAGCGCCTGGCGGACGCGCTGTGGCCGCACGTGGACAGCGACTATGCTCATCGCTCCTTCAACACCACGCTGCACCGGCTGCGCGAGTGGCTGGGCGAGGATGCGGCAGTGCACGTCCAGGGAGGCAAGGTCAGCCTCAACCGCCAGCTCGTATGGCTGGATACCAAGGCCTTCGAGCAGGCGGCAAAACAGGTGCACCTGCTTTGTGGCCTCACCGATCTTGGTTCCCGGCAGGGCGAGTGGCAGCTGAGCATCGATCAGGCGCTTTCGCTGTACGGCGGCCCCCTGCTCGGTGACGAAGAGGCCGCCTGGGCGACCGGTCCCCGTGACCACTACCGGGGCATCCTCGGGCGTGTGGTGAGCGGGGCGTGCCAGGCGGCGGAAAAGATGAACTGGCACGAAGAGGCGCTCGAGATTCGCCGAAGGGCGCTCGAATGCGACCCCGCCCTTCGACGCCCCGCGCCGACGGGCTGACGGGGATCGCCCAGACCCAGCGCCCCGGACGCTCGCTCACGCTGCCTTCCAAGGGTGGCTGCAGGCGGCAAGACCTCGGGGGTGCCCGCAGCCCCCGGGATCGGTACCAAACGCCGCCCTGACCCCCCTTTTCCTGGCGAAAAACCACCGCAGGCGCGCCTTGCGCGCGCCCGGCACACCGATCTGTAAGTCATCTGTGAGTGAGCCGTGACGGGCCTGTAGGAGCCGCACGGCGAGATTAGCCCTGCCAGACACGAACTCACCCTGGCAGGGAGACACCGATGAATCATACGACCGGTCCACCGCGCGGCCCGAATAACGAGCTGGTGCGGCAGCTGTTCATAACCTATCAAAGCGCGCTTCGGGCCTATCTCTACAGGCGGGTGCGCAGCCGCGCCGAAGCCGAAGAGCTCGCCCAGGAGGTATACCTGCGTTTGCTGCGCGTGCCCGACATGACGGTCATCCTCAATCCGGAGGCGTATCTGTATACGATCGCCGGCAACCTGGTGAAGCAATACGCGGTCCAGCAATCGCGTGGCGGTACCAGCGTGCCCCCGGAGGATCCAGGGGCGCAGGAGCGGTTGAGCGAGACTCCTTCGTTCGCGCAGGAGATGGACAAGGAGCAGCGCATCGAACGCCTGGGCGAAGTATTGCCGCAGCTTTCGGCAAAATGCCTGACGGTCCTGGTGTTGCGGTTCTGGCACGGCCTGAGCTACGAGGAGATCGCGCAGCGCCTCGAGATCTCGACGCACATGGTGAAGAAATACCTGAGCCAGGCACTGGCGCACTGCCGCCGCCGGATGGGTCGGCTGAGGTAGTGGTGGCAGCTCTGGAACCCGGGGAATGAGGCTCCGGGGAGGGCCCGGCTGATGCCGAGCTCGCTTGCGCCGCCGGTGACGTCGTCAACCGCCAGCGGCAGAATGCGCGGCCTGCTGCTCCTTCGCCAAAGCGTGTGCCGCGAGCCACATACGAACCCCTATGCCCGAGCTTCCAGACCTCACCGTCTATCTCGAAGCCCTCGAAAGGCGCATCGTCGGGCAGGCTCTGGAGCGCGTGCTCATACCGTCGCCGTTTCTTCTGCGGACCGCCGTCCCGCCGATTGATGACGCCCAGGGCCGTCACGTCACGGAGGTGCGGCGCATCGGCAAGCGGATCGCCATCGGTCTCGAGGGCGAGTACTGGATGGTGTTTCACCTCATGATCGCCGGGCGCCTGCACTGGTTTGCCAAAGGCACGCCACTGCCGAGGCGCGCGGTGCTGGCGCGGCTGGAATTCGCCAGCGGCACCTTGACCCTCACGGAGGCGGGGACCAAGCGCCGCGCGTCGCTGCATTATCTGCACGGTGAGGAGGCGTTGCGGCAGCAGGATCCCGGAGGCATGGAGATCCTGCAATCGAGCCTGGCTCAGTTCGCCGCGCAATTGCGCCGCGAGAACCACACGCTGAAGCGCGCGCTCACCGATCCCACGCTCTTCAGCGGCATCGGCAATGCCTATGCGGACGAGATTCTGCACGCTGCCAGGCTGTCGCCGGTGGTGCTAACCCGCAGGCTGGACGATGCCGCCGTGGCGCGCCTCTACGCGGCAATAAGGGAGCAGGTGCGGTTGTGGACGCAGCGGCTGCGCCTCGCCGCCGGCGACGGGTTTCCGGAGAAGGTGACTGCCTTTCGCGATGACATGGCCGTGCACGGCCGCTTCCGGCTGCCGTGCCCCGTGTGCGCAACCCCCGTGCAGCGCATCCGCTACGCCGAGAACGAGACCAACTACTGCCCACGCTGCCAGACGCAGGGTCGGCTGCTGGCTGACCGCGCGCTGTCACGGCTGCTCAAGGCCGACTGGCCCAGGACCATCGATGGCTTCGATCAGGAAGCGTAGGGCAGCGGACTGGGCCGTCACCTGAGCGAACTGCGCCCGGCCTGTGCGCACGACTCCTTATATATGGCGACCGCCGCCCATGCGACCTATTGCAGCGGAGAGCCCGGGGCAGGCGCCGCCCTCATTTGGTGAAGACCGGTGGCTTGATTGCAGCGCGCGCTGCATTGCGTCACACTCGATAGGACAACAACCAGCAGTCCACGCACCCACACGTGTGATGGCAAACGCTCGGGGCCGGGCCCTGCAGGTACTCGCTCGCGCCGACGCTTACCTTGATATCACGATGAAAGAGAACCTTTTGGGGTGTCCGGAACATCACAAACGCAGCCCGCGGCGGCCCTGCGCCCGCAAGAGCGCCTGGCATGGCCAGTAGCGCTGCCGCAGCGCTTCCCGTGAGCACGCTCGATGATGACGCGTGGGATGACCTGCTGAGTTTCATCGAAGAGCGACGCGTCATCCCGATCGTCGGTCCGGAGCTGCTCATGATCCCGAGCGATCGGGGTCCGCGACTGCTTTACGACTGGGCCGCCGAGAAGCTGATCACGCGACTCAACGTCAATCCCGCGGACCTGCCGCAGCCGTACACCCTCAACGACGTCGTCTGCATGTTCCTCGCGTCCCGTGGCCGCCGCGAGGAGGCCTACGTGCGGCTGCGCAGCATCATCAAGGACGCGAACTTCGAGCCCCCCGCCGCCCTGCGACACCTCGCGGCAATCACGGACTTCGACCTGTTCGTGTCGACGACCGCCGACTCGCTGATCGAGAACGCCATCAACCTCGTGCGCTTCAATGGCGCCCCCACCGCCGAGGTGCTCTCGTACGCACCGAACCGAGTGGTCGACCTGCCCGTCGAGCGCGACCGGCTGCAGCGGCCGCTGGTGTACCACCTCTTCGGCAAGCTCTCCGCCTCGCCGACCTACGTGATCTCCGACGAGGACCTGCTGGAGTTCATCTGCGCGCTGCAGAGCGAGCACCTGGTGCCGGAGAAGCTCTTCTACGAGCTCGAGCACAGCCACCTGCTGTTCATCGGCAGCAACTTCACCAACTGGCTGGCCCGACTGTTCCTGCGCATGGCCAAGCGCCAGCGCCTGTCCGATCCGCGCGACGTGGGCGAGGTGCTGGCCGACAGCCACACCAGCCACGACGACCGCCTGGTGTCGTTCCTGCAGCAGGTGAGCGTGCGCACCCGCATCTACGCGGGCGCCGAGCGCTTCGTCGAGGAGCTCTACCGTCGCTGGCAGGCGCGCCGCAAGCCGCCAGCCGCGGCGGGTGCGGCACCGGTGCGCTTCCTGCCGCCGGCGCGCGAGATGCCCGACAACGCCGTATTCATCAGCTATGCGCGCGAGGACCTCGCGGCGGTGCAGCAGATCAAGGCCGGCCTCGAGGCCGCCGGCATCACTACGTGGTTCGACATGGACCGCCTGGAGGCGGGTGATGACTACGACCGCAAGATCCAGCGCAACATCGGCCGCTGCTCGTACTTCATCCCGGTGGTCTCCGCCAATACCCAGCGCCGCCTCGAGGCCTACTTCCGCCGCGAGTGGAGCTATGCGATCGACCGCTCGCGCAACATGGCGGACGGGGCGGTGTTCATCCTGCCGGTCAGCATCGATGCCACCAGCGCCGCCGAGGCGCTGGTGCCTGACAAATTCAAGTCGCTGCACTTCACCCAGCTCCCAGGCGGGGAGGTGACACCGGAGTTCGCGCGACGCCTGGAAGACTTTATGCGCGCGCGCTCGATATGAACGACGTCGTCGCCCCCGCCCGTCCGTCCCTCGGCAAGCCGACGGCGACCGTCGACGACAGCAACCCATGGCTCGGGCTCGCCTCCTTCACCGAGGAGACCCGCGCCTACTTCTTCGGCCGCGAGGATGAGATCGCCGAGCTCGCGCGCCGCGTGCAGCGCAAGCTCCTGACGCTGCTCTTCGGCCAGTCGGGCCTCGGCAAGACCTCGATCCTGCGCGCGGGGCTCGTGCCGCGACTGCGTGGCCAGGGGTACTGCCCGATCTACGTGCGCATCGACTATAGCCGGGAAGCGCCCGAGCCGGCCGATCAGATCAAGCAGGCGATCATGCGCACGGCCCGGCGGGCCGGGCAGTGGTCGCAGGTGGGCGTCGCGGTGGAGGGCGAGTCGCTGTGGGAGTTCCTGCACCATCGCGACGATGTGCTGCGCGATGAAGCGGGCAACCGCCTCATCCCGCTGCTGATCTTCGACCAGTTCGAGGAGATCTTCACGCTGGCGCAGGGGGATGAGTTCGGGCGCGCGCGCGCCGCGCGCTTTATCGCCGAGCTGGGCGACCTGGTCGAGAACCGCCCCCCGAAGGACTTCGAGGCGAAGCTCGAAGAGGACGAGTCGGCCGCCGAGCGCTTCGACTTCGCACGCAGCGACTACCGCGTACTGATCGCGCTGCGCGAGGACTACCTCGCTCCGCTTGAGGGCCTGAAGAAGCAGATCCCGAGCATCTCGCAGAACCGGCTGCGCCTTGCCCCCATGACCGGCACCCAGGCGCTCGCCGCGGTGCTGCAGCCCGGCAGGCGCCTGGTGTCGGAGGAGGTGGCGGAAGCGATCGTGCGCTTCGTCGCCGGCGGCGCGGAGCTCGCCAATGCCGAGGTCGAGCCTTCCCTTCTTAGCCTCATCTGCCGCGAGCTCAACGATGCGCGCATCGCGCAGGGGCGCAGCGAGATCTCCCTTGACCTGCTCGCCGGCTCGCACGCGAGCATCCTCAGCAACTTCTACGAGCGCGCGCTCGCCGACCAGCCGCTCGCCGTGCGGCGCGTGATCGAGGACGACCTGCTGACGAGCTCGGGCTTCCGCGAGAACGTGGCCGAGGAGCGCATCGTCAAGCGCCTCGCCGAGGCGGGCGCCGCACCCGATGCCCTCGCGACGCTCGTCAACCGCCGGCTGCTGCGTATCGAGGAGCGACTCGACATCCGCCGCGTCGAGCTCACGCACGATGTGCTGTGCGCGGTGGTGAAGAGCAGCCGCGACCAGCGCCAGGAGCGCGAGGCGCGCGAGGCAACCGAGCGGCTGCTCGCCGCGCAGCGCGCGCGCGAGCAGGCGGCGCACCGCTCCGCGGTGCGTGCACGCCAGGTCGCAGGCGCCTGCACGCTGCTTGCGGTCGCGGCCATCGGCGCGGCCGTGTTCGGCTACCTGAGCAGCCAGCGGGCGCTGCGTGCCGAGCGCGAGGCGCAGCAGACGCGCATCGCGGCCGACCAGGCGCGCGGCCAGGCCGAGCACCTGCTCGGCTACCTGAGCGCCGATTTCGCCCGCGACCTGGAGAGCTTCGGGCGGCTCGACGTGCTGACGGAGTTCTCCACGCGGCAGATCGATTACTTCAACGCCCTGCCACCGGCGCTGCGCGGCGCTGAAACCGTGCGCAACGCCGCGCTGGCGATGGTGTACCGTGCTCGCGCGCGGCGCGCGCTCGGGCAGCTCGACGCGGCGAACAGTGATGCCCGCCAGGCGCAGCAGCTGCTCACCGGGCTCATGCAATCCGGGGAGCACGCGGAGCCCACCGTGATCGCACTCGCCTTTGCGTATCTGGTCGAGTCGCAGATCCTCGACAACCGCAATGACCCGCAGGGGCGCGTCGCCTCGCAGAACGCCGCGCAGCTACTGCGCCCACTGGCTGAAGACGCCAAGGCCTCGGTCGCCGTGCGCCGCGCATTCGTCGAGGTCCTCTCGCGCGTCGGCTACGAGCAGACGCGCTCGCAGCAGCGCGAAGTGGCGGTGGGCACCGAGCTCGAAGCCATGCGTCTCGCAACCGGGCTCGGCGCCCTCGACCCGGCCAACGTCGACATGGGAGCCCGCTACGCCGAGGCCTGTGGCTGGCTGCTGGAGGCGTACGAGGGCCTCGGGCGGGCCGCGGAGGCCCGCCG
>DATIXW010000225.1:0-4171 GCA_035518135.1 Steroidobacteraceae bacterium | reverse complement strand
CTGCGCGCGAGCGTGGCCGAACACTGGCAGACGCACGGGCGTACCGCGCACCTGCTGATGTCGTTTCACGGGATTCCGGAGCGCAACGTGCGCGCCGGTGACCCCTATCTGAGTCAGTGCCAGAACACCGCGCGGCTGCTCGCGGATGAGCTGCTGCTGCGTGAAGGCGAGTGGAGCGTCAGCTTTCAGTCGCGCTTTGGCCCGGCCGACTGGCTGAAGCCCTACACCCTCGCCACCCTCGCGGCTTTGCCGGCGCGCGGCATCCGCGAGGTGAGCGTCGTGTGCCCGGGTTTTGCGGTGGACTGCCTGGAGACTCTGGAGGAGATCGGCGTCGAGAATCGCCGCGCGTTCCTCGCCGCCGGCGGCACGCGCTATGAGTACGTGCCGGCCCTCAACGTGCGCGCAAGCCACGCACAGTGTCTCGCCGATCTGATCGCGCAGCACTGCCAGGCCTGGATGACGAGCGGCCACGGGAGCCTCTCACAAACTGCGCGCGGCACTTCCAGCTGATGGGCGGCAGGCCGCTGCCGCTGCTCGGGAGGTTCCACGAGTTCAGCGTCGCCGTCGCTGACGTTCGCGCCGCGGTCGAGTTCTATGAGCGTCTCGGCTTCAGCCACGCCACCACCAACGACACCTACAGCCATCCCTATGGGGTGCTCACCGACGGGTGCATCTTCATCGGCCTGCACCAGCGCGCCCCACCCTCCCCGGTGCTGACGTTCGTGCGCAGCGGCGTCGCCGGCAGCGTTGCCGAGCTGGCTGCCCGCGGGATCGAGCTCAGCGTGTGCCGCACCGGGGATGAGGTCTTCAACGAGCTTGCCTTCAGCGACCCCGACGGCCACGCGGTGGCCGTGCTTGAGGCGCGCACCTATTCGCCGGTGGCGCGCGGCGAGCACGAACCCTCGCTGTGCGGGAACTTCGCCGAGGTCAGCCTGCCGGTGGCGGACTTCGCCGGGTCGCAGGCTTTCTGGGAAGCACTGGGGTTTGTGGCGGCGCCCGCGGAACACACTCCTTACCCGCACCTGCCCCTGACCAGCGATTATCTCGAGATGGCCTTTCACCGTCGCGCCCTGTGTGCACAGCCCCTGCTCGTGTTCCGCGACCCCGACATGCCCGCCCGCATAGCGCGCTTGCGCGAGCGCGGCATCGCCTTCGCAGCCGCGCCGCGGGAACTGCCGCCCGGGGCCGCCCTGCTCGCAGCTCCTGACGGCACGCCACTGCTGCTGCTGCCGGACGGTGCCTGACACCGTGCGCCCCGCGCTTATGCGACGAGCGCCGCTGCCGTTGCGGTGAGAGGCGCACCGGCGCCCGGACTGCTGGCGGATAATTCACGGCACATCGCACCATCGCGCAGCGCAGCTTTGCTGCATAATTGGCGGTCTAAGTGCCCGAGAGCACCTCCAAATAACCTCCGAAAGGAACCCGCATGCGCCGCAGCCCCCTGCTCGCCCTGATCGTTATGTTGATCTGCGCTCCCGCCTTCGGCGACAGCGGGATGTGGACCTTCCAGGAGTTTCCGCACGCACTGCTCAAGCGTGAGCACGGCACCGACGTGAGCGGCGCGTGGCTTGATCGCGTGCGCACCGCCACCATCCGCCTGTCCAACTGCACCGCCTCATTCGTCTCCCCCGAGGGGCTGATCCTCACCAACCATCACTGCGCCGAGGCGTGCCTGGACGAGCACTCGAGCAAGGAGCGCAACCTCCTGGGTGTCGGGTTTCTCGCACGCACGCGCGAGCAGGAACTCAAGTGCGGCACCCAGATCGCGGATGTGCTGATGGCGACGGAAAACATCACCGCCACCGTCGACGCCGCCACCAAGGGCCTAAACGACAAGGCGGCCAACGACAAGCGCAAGGCCACGATGACCCAGCTCGAGCAGCAGTGCGAACAGGACAGCAAGCGCGCCACGGGTGGTCCGTACAAGTGCGAGACGGTCGATCTGTACGACGGTGGCCAGTACTGGATGTACAAGTATCAGCGTTACACCGATGTGCGCCTGGTATTCGCCCCCGAGCGCGGCATCGCCGCCTTCGGCGGCGACCCGGACAACTTCCAGTTCCCGCGCTGGTGCCTGGACATGTCGGTGCTGCGCGCCTACGGGCCGGACGGCAAGCCGGCGGCCACACCCAACTTTCTGCGTATCAACCCCGCCGGACCCAACGCCGGGGACCTGGTATTCGTCTCCGGGCACCCGGGCAACACTTCGCGGCTGCTGACGGTCGCGGAGCTGCAGATGCTGCGCAACGTCATCTATCCGCGCTGGCTGCTGCGCGCTTCGGAGCTGCGCGGCCGCCTGATCGAGTACGGCAAGACGAGCCCCGAGGCCGCCCGCATCGTCGAGGACCCGCTTAACATGCTGGAGAATTTCATCAAGGTGCGCCGCAAGCAGCTCGACGCGCTGCTCGATGACCGCCTGCTGCAGAGCAAGAAGAAGGAAGAGGCGGCGCTGCGCGCCAAGGTGGCTGCCGATCCGGCGCTGGCGAAGTCAATCGGTGACCCCTGGGCAACGATCACCAAGGCTGAGCAACGCGAGGAGCAGCTGTATCTGCCGTACACCTGGATCGAGCAGGGTGCCGGACTCGGCGCGGGGTTCCCGGGCAAGCTGTTCGGTTACGCACGCACGCTGGTCCGTGCTGCCGCGGAGCGCGGCAAGCCCAACACGGAGCGGCTGCGCGAGTACAGCGAAAGTTCCATGCCGCGGGTGGAGCAGCGCCTGACGGCACCGGTGCCGATCTACCCGGACCTGGAAAAGCTCAACCTGTCCTTCAGCCTGGAGCGCATGCGTGAGTGGATGGGGCCGGACGCACCGATCGTGCGCCAGCTGCTCTCGAACGAATCTCCCGACACGCTGGCCACCAAGCTGGTGGACGGCACCAAGCTCGCGGACCCGCAGGTGCGCAAGCGCCTGTGGGAAGGCGGCGCCGCCGCCGTGGACGCCTCCAGCGACCCGATGATCGTGTTCGCGCGCAACGTCGATGCCGAAGCACGCGCGGTACGCAAGAGCTACGAGGACGAAGTGGAAGCGCCGGTGACCGCCGCCTCGCAGAAGATCGCGCGCGCACGCTTCAAGGTCTACGGCACCAGCGAGCCGCCGGATGCCAACTTCACGCTGCGGCTGAACTTCGGCACCGTGCAGGGCTGGAAGGAAGGCGATCACGAGGTCGACCCGTTCACGCATCTTGCGCGCATGTTCGAGCGGGCGACCGGTCAGGAGCCCTTCAAGGTCCCCGACAGCTGGCTCGCGGCCAAGCCGACCCTGGACCTGGAGACGCGTTTCGACCTCTCGACCAACAACGACATCGTGGGTGGCAACTCCGGCAGTCCGCTGATCGATGCGCAGGGTCAGCTCGTGGGGCTGATGTTCGACGGCAACATCCACTCCATCGCGGGTGACTTCTGGTTCGATCCGCAGATGAACCGTGCCGTGGCCGTGGACCCGCAGATCATCTTCGAAGGGCTGCGCAAGGTGTACAAGGCCCAGGAGCTGCTGAGCGAACTCGGCGCCAGGTAACGGATCACCGGCGCGGACCACCACGCGGTGCCGTATCAGCCGTGAAGGGGGTTAGCGGGGGGGGGTAAAACCTGCGAGGGCAGACTCCCGGCCAGCGCCGATGCCCGGCTGCGCGCCCTGCCACGCCCGGCCGGGCCAGCGGCGCGTCATACACGCCGGCGCTGACATCGCCAGGCTTTAGAAGCGGCTCGGCCACGCGAACATCAGCACCGCCGGGATGTACGATCCTCGCAAGACCCGGCCGCAGGATTCGCCACCCGTCACGACGGCTTTCCCTCCCTCATGTCGTGAACCTCGGATCGGCCGACGAAATGCGGCCTTACCGCTCGATCTCGCCGACCAGTTCGTGGCACATCGCGCGCACCTGCTTAGTCGTCATGCCCGAAAAGACCCCCTCCCAGGCTGACGATTTCGTGTCATAGGACTTGCTCGCCCGCACGTCCCCGGTCTGGAGATCCCTGAAGGTCACCTTGGCGTTGATATAGGCGTTGCCGGTCATGATCCCGAACGCAATGCGCGCCCCGGTTGATACATAGTGGTAGTCCACGACGTCGACCACCACGAGCGTTCCTGGCTCTCCGGTGGGTTTTGCGTCGCCCTCCTGCATCGAAAAAGCTGCACCCGTCGCCGCCGATTCCTCTTTGCAGGCATCACGCC
>DATIXW010000224.1:0-2569 GCA_035518135.1 Steroidobacteraceae bacterium | reverse complement strand
GTTCCGGCGCCTGCCGGCGCCGTTGCGGCGCGTGACGGCACAGGGGTTCGCCGCGCTGGCGCGCCTGCGTCCGGGGCTAGAGGTGTATGCGGACATCGTGGATCGCGCGGCACGCGATCGTGAACACTTCTGGACCGGGGCTACGGTGTTCTGGGATATCCTCAAGCGACAGCTGCTCCATACCGCCAATCTTCCCCGGGGTTCGGCGCCGGCGGCGCTGGTGGACTGCGGTCTGCTGCCGCGCTCGTATCTCAGTCCCGACTCCTTCAACGTCGTGCGCTCATTCCTCGAGCCATTCGACGCGGCGTACCCGGGGCGCGACGTGCTGACGCGCATGATCTACAACGAGTTCAAGCTGCGCCTTCCTGAGCTGCTTCTGATGCGCGTGGACAAGATCGGCATGTCGACCTCGATCGAGGCACGCGTGCCGTTCCTCGACCACGAACTGGTCGAGTTCACCATGGACATCCCGATGGCGGACAAGGTGCGCGGCGGGGTGGCCAAGCATCTGCTGAAGCAGGCGGTCACCGGCCTGATTCCCGATGAGATCATTCACCGCCGCAAGATGGGCTTCGGCGCGCCGATGGCACAGTGGCTGCGCGGGGATTTCGGCAGGCGCGTGGAAGGGGACCTGCTCAGCAGCCGACTCCTGGATCGCGGCTGGCTCGATCGCGCCTACATCAGCCGCCTGTGTGCCGAACACCGCAGCGGGCGACGTGACAACAGTCTTTACATCTGGACCCTCTTTAATCTGACTGCGTGGTACAGCTATTGGATTGACGGCCGTGCCCGCACCGCGGCCGCGGCATGAACGCATGGGGGTTACGCGCCCTTCGCCTGTTGCGCAAACCACCCGGCTACGTGGTGCGCCGCATGGCGGCGGAGCTGCATCGGGAGCTCGATCGCTTCACGCAGTCGTACCGCGCACGCACCTTCACCGTCGCGGCGCTTTGCGCGCGCACCGGGGAGGGCTCGGCGGCGCAGCTGTGGCAGCGGCTGGCCACGCAGCCGTGGCCGGTGCCCGCTGCGAGGGTTGCCGCGGAAGATCTTGAGCGACTGCGCCCGGGCGGCACGCGGCAGATCCTGGAGCGCGCGGCGGCCGCGGCGCGCCACGAGGTGAATCTTCTTGGCTCCGGCGTGGTTGCACTCGGACCTCAGATCAGCTGGGACGTCGACTTCAAAAGCGGTGCGCGCTGGCCACCGCGCTACTTTCGCGATATCCCGGTCCTGAACGCCAAGCGCCCGAGTGACATCAAGGTCCCGTGGGAGCTCTCGCGCCTGCAGTGGCTCGTACCGGTGGGTCAGGCGTACCTGCTGAGCGGCGATGAGCGCCATGCCGTGTGTGCCCGTGAGGTGCTGCAACAGTGGCTCGCCGCCAATCCGATCGGACGGACCGTCAATTGGGCGCTCGCCATGGAGCCGGCGATGCGCATCTTCACCTGGACGTGGCTGTTTCGCGTGTTCGCGCGCAGCGCCGCCTGGGAAGCGCCCGAGTTCCGCGAACGCTTTCTGTGCAGTCTTTATGAGCACGCGCAGTTCGTCGCGCGCCACCTCGAGCGCGCAGACGTCAACGGCAACCACTTCACCGCCGACTGCGCCGCTCTCCTTGTGGCCGGTGCGTTCTTTGGCGGCGAAGAGGCGGATCGCTGGTTTGACACCGCGCACGCAGATCTCGAGCGCGAGATCGTCACGCAGATTCTCGGCGACGGAGCGGATTTCGAGGCCTCCGCCGCCTATCACCGCTTTGTGGCCGAGCTGTTCCTGATCGCGGCACTGCATGCCGAGAATCGCCGGCCGGTGAGCGCGCAGTACCGCGCACGGCTGGCGGGGGCGGCGCGCTTCACCGCGGCCTATACCCGCCCTGACGGCAGTGCTCCGCTATGGGGTGATGCCGATGATGCGCGCGCGCTGCCATTCGGAACGGCACCGGTCACCGATCACCGGCACCTGGTCGCGTGCACCGCGCTCTTTCTCGGCGATGCCGACCTTGGCGCCGCCGCGTGCGGGGGCTGGGATGAAGCGCTGTGGCTGTTCGGAAGGGGCACTCCCTCGGCTCTGGCCCCCCCGGGTCTGCCGCGCGTCGAGGCCTTCGCTGCGGTCGGGGCGTACGTTCTGCGTGCACCGGGGGCGCATGTATTCGTCGATTGCGGCCCGGTCGGCCTCGCCGGGCGCGGCGGACACGGCCACAACGACGCCCTGTCGTTCGAGGCGGTGCTCGGGGGCATACCGGTGGTTTCCGACCCCGGCTGTTACCTGTACACCGCCTCGTTCGAAGAGCGTAACCACTTTCGCTCGACCGCCGTGCACAGCACCCCGCAGATCGATGGCGAGGAAATCAACCGCTTCGTGAGTCCGGATCTACTGTGGCTGCTCCACGAGGACGCGCGCCCGCTCGACCCGCGGGTGTGCGTGCGCGAGGGGGTGGCGGTGTTCGAAGGCGCGCACACGGGCTACCGGCGGCTGCGCGATCCGGTGGAACCATGGCGTGGGTTAGAATTGCGCGCCGACGGGATGGAACTGCGGATCGAGGACAGCTTCCGGGGTTCAGGCTCTCACGAGGTGAGCATCC
>DATIXW010000223.1:0-2740 GCA_035518135.1 Steroidobacteraceae bacterium | reverse complement strand
TCACGATGTCCACGTGGATGGTCTTCGCCATGGGCCGCCTTTACTGGAGCGTCTTCGCCTTGTCGAACGCTTCCTCGATCGTGCCGACCATGTAGAAGGCCTGCTCGGGGAGCGCGTCGCACTCGCCGTTAACGATCATCTTGAAGCCCTTGATTGTGTCCTTGAGCGCGACGTACTTGCCGTCCTGGCCGGTGAAGTTCTTCGCCACGGAGAAGGGCTGCGAAAGGAAGCGCTGAATCTTGCGCGCGCGTGCGACGGCGAGCTTGTCCTCCGGCGAGAGCTCGTCCATGCCGAGGATCGCGATGATGTCCCGCAGCTCCTTGTAGCGCTGCAGCGTGGCCTGGACCGCGCGGGTCGTGTTGTAGTGCTCCTCGCCGATCGTATTGGGATCGACCTGGCGCGAGGTGGAATCGAGCGGGTCCACCGCCGGATAGATGCCCAGCGCCGCGATGTCGCGCGAAAGCACCACGGTCGCGTCGAGGTGGCCGAAAGTGGTCGCCGGGCTCGGGTCGGTCAGGTCGTCGGCAGGCACGTACACGGCCTGGATCGAGGTGATGGAGCCGACCTTGGTCGAGGTGATGCGCTCCTGGAGGCGACCCATTTCCTCGGCCAGCGTGGGCTGATAGCCCACTGCCGACGGCATCCGGCCGAGCAGCGCGGACACTTCCGTGCCCGCGAGCGTGAAACGGTAGATGTTGTCGACGAAGAACAGGATGTCGCGGCCCTCGTCGCGGAAGTCTTCGGCCATGGTGAGGCCCGTAAGCGCGACCCGCAGCCGGTTGCCCGGCGGCTCGTTCATCTGCCCAAATACCATCGCGACCTTGGATTCCTCGAGCTTGTCGAGCTTCACGACTTCCGCCTCGATCATCTCGTGGTAGAAGTCGTTGCCCTCGCGGGTGCGCTCGCCCACGCCGGCGAACACCGAGAGACCCGAGTGCTGCGTGGCGATGTTGTTGATCAGCTCCAGCATGTTCACCGTCTTGCCCACGCCGGCGCCGCCGAAGAGGCCGATCTTGCCGCCTTTCGCGAACGGGCAGATGAGGTCGATGACCTTGATGCCCGTCTCGAGCAGCTCCACGGAGGGCGACAGCTCGTCGAACTTGGGTGCCGTCTGGTGAATCGAGCGCTTCTTGTCGGATTTGATCGGGCCGACGTCATCGATGGGACGGCCCAGCACGTTCATGATGCGGCCAAGCGTGCCCTTGCCGACCGGCACCGAGATCGGCTCGCCCGTCGAGGTCACTTTCATGCCGCGCCGCAGGCCGTCGGAGGAACCGAGCGCGATGCAGCGCACCACCCCGTCGCCCAGCTGCTGCTCGACCTCGAAGGTGAGCTGCTTTTCGACCAGCGGGTTGTTCGGGTCCTCGACGAGCACGAGCGCGTCGTAGATGCCGGGCATGCCCTCGCGCTCGAACTGGATGTCCGTGACTGCCCCGATGCACTGGACGATGGTGCCTTGTGCTTGTGCCATATGCGTTCCCTTTAGACGGCGGCTGCGCCGCCGACGATTTCTGAAAGCTCCTTGGTAATCGCCGCCTGCCGGTTCTTGTTGTAGATCAGCGTCAGCTCGTCGATCAGCGAAGCCGCGTTGTCCGAGGCCGACTTCATCGCCACCATGCGCGCGGACTGCTCCGAGGCCATGTTCTCGGCCACGGCCTGGAAGATCAGCGCCTCGATGTAGCGGGTCATCACCTGATCGAGCACTGCGCGCGCCTCGGGCTCGTAGATGTAGTCCCACACGGTTTCCGGGGCGCCCATGCGCTCGCCCGAGAGCGGCAGCAGCTGCTCGACCACCGGTTCCTGCTTCATGGTGTTGATGAAGCGCGTGTACCCGAGCACTAGCCGGTCGAAGCGATCGCTGGTGTAGCCGTCGAGCATTACCTTCACCGCGCCGATCAGCCTGTCCATCTGCGGGCGGTCGCCGAGCTGGGTGACCTGGGACACGATGTTCGCGCCAAGGCGCTGCATGAACCCCAGGCCCTTGTTGCCGATCGCACAGACCTCCACTTCCTCGCCTTCGGCCTGCCAAGTCTTGTATTGGCTCAGCACCATGCGAAGGAGGTTGGTGTTGAGGGCGCCGCACAGACCCTTGTCGGTGGTGACCACGATGATGCCGACACGTTTCACGCTGTCGCGCGAAACCAGGAACGGGTGGCGGTACTCCGGATTCGCGTGCGAGATGTGCGCCGCCACGTTGCGGATCTTCTCGCCATAGGGGCGCGCATGCCGCATGCGCTCCTGCGCCTTGCGCATCTTGGACGCGGCCACCATCTCCATCGCCTTGGTGATCTTCCGGGTGTTCTGCACACTCCGGATCTTCATCCGAATTTCCTTGGTGCCGGGCATCAGTAGGAGCCGTTCTTCTTCCAATCCTCGATGGCGGCGCGCAGTGACTTCTCGTCCTCGGCAGCAAGGTCCTTCTTGTCTTCCATCGCCTTGACGAGCGCGGCGTACTTCGTCTTGACGTGATCGCGCATCGACTTCTCCGCGGCGAGCGCCTTCTTCACGTCGATGTCGTCGAAGTAGCCGTTGTTGACCGCGAACAGCGTAAGCGCCATCTCCCAGACCTGGAGCGGCTGGTACTGCGGCTGCTTCATGAGCTCGGTCACCATGCGGCCGCGCTCGAGCTGCTTGCGGGTGGCCTCGTCGAGGTCGCTCGCGAACTGCGCGAACGCGGCGAGCTCGCGGTACTGGGCCAGCGCCAGGCGCACGCCGCCGCCGGTGTCGCGCCGCTTCATGA
>DATIXW010000222.1:0-5305 GCA_035518135.1 Steroidobacteraceae bacterium | reverse complement strand
CTGGCGGGGCTCTTTAAGGTCAACGGTCGGTCTTACTTGGCAGGAGCAGTCGTGCTGCTGCTGCTGGACGTCGACTTGGAATGCTTGCTCTTGCTGTGGTGCTTCGAGGATGAGGACTTGTGCGAGCTGGACTTGGCCGGGGCCGAATCAGAGGCCGGGGCCGGGTCCGCAGCGAGCACAGGACCGGCGATCAAAGCGAGGGCGATAACGGGCACGAGCTTCTTGAACATCGATGTAGTCTCCAGAGTAAGGATAGTCCGCAGCTTCACCTTGGCGGGTGCCTGACCGGCTCATGCGCGTCCCGCGCGACGCCGAACGCCCATCAGCCGGGCAGGCTCCACACCCCAAGGCGCGCGTATTATGAACGCAATCCGGGGGCTGAAACGGCGTATGACCACAACGTAATGTTGCCGCTATCCCTTTGTAAATAAAGGTAAATTACACCTCATCCCGTGGCGCTCACTCTGCGGGGAAGCTCACCAGGCAGCGCACCGGAACTTCCAGCCGCGCCAGGCGCGCCGCACCGCCGAGCTCTGGCAGGTCCACGACGAAGCAGGCCGCGAGCACCGCGGCCCCCAGCGAGCGCAGCAGCTGCAGCGCGGCGGCCGCGGTACCGCCGGTGGCGATCAGGTCATCGACCAGGAGGATGCGCTCTCCGGGACGCACCGCATCACGGTGCATCTCGATTTCATCGAGCCCGTACTCGAGCGAGTAGGCGACACGCACCGTGGCATGCGGCAGCTTGCCCTTCGTGCGGATGGGCACGAAGCCGGCCGACAACTGGTGGGCGACGGCCCCGCCGAGAATGAAGCCGCGCGCTTCGATGCCGGCCACGCGGTCGATGCCCGCCTTCGCCCAGGGCTCGACCAGCTGATCCACCACGGCCCGAAACGCGTGCGCATCCCCGAGCAGTGTCGTGATGTCGCGGAAGGTGATGCCGGGCTTGGGGTAGTCCGGGATCGCGCGGATCGCGTCGCGGATCTCGCCGGCGGTGACGGCTTTCATGGCGCCCGACTCTACGCTACTCACGTGCGCGGCGCCGCCACACGAGCGTGCGATTGTTGGCGGGCATGGCGTGATCGGCGCTCAGTGTCAGCCCCTGTTGCCGTGCCAGGGCGTCGAGCGTCTCGAAGTCGCGCAGCGCGCTGCGCGGATCACGCCCCTTGAGCCACAGGTCAAATTGCGCGTTGCTCTCACTCGTGTAACGCCCCTGATAGTTGAAGGGCCCGTACACACACAGCACGCCCAGGGGCGGCAGGACGGCCCCGACGCCACGAAAGAACTCCTGCACCGCCTCCGGCCCCATGATGTGCAGCGTGTTGGCGCTGAAGACCGCGTCGATCGCGGGGATGACGGGCCAGGGGTGCTCGCTCACGTCGAGGGGGATCGGGGTGCGCAGGTTCGACGGTCCCTCCAGCCGCACCCGCGCGGCGAGTGCGGGCAGCAGCGCGGCCACCTCGCTCGGCTGCCAGGTGAGGTGCGGCAGGTGCGCGGCGAAGTGCACCGCGTGCTGCCCGGTGCCGCTGCCGATCTCGAGCACGGCGCACTGCGCGGCGAACTCGCGGCGCAGCACCTCCAGGATCGGGCCCTTGTTGCGTTCGCAGCTTTCCGCAGTTTCGAGCATGGGGAGGAAGTCTGCGACAATGCCCGCATGCAAGCCATAGATCTGCTGCTCACGCGTCGCTCGGCGCGCGCACTCACCGAGCCCGCACCCGATGCCGCGGCGCTCGATCTCATACTCGCCAGCGCCGCCCGTGCGCCGGATCACGGCCGCCTGCGCCCCTGGCGCTTCCTGCTGGTGCGCGGTCAGGCGCGCCTGCGCTTCGGCGCCCTGCTGGCCGCCCACCTGCGGCGCGAGCATCCCGGCACGGACGAGCAGACCCTCGAGCGTGAGCGTGCCAAGGCGCTGCGTGCGCCGCTGATCGTCGTCGTCGCCGCGCACCTCGACGCCGCGGTCAAGATCCCGGCGGTGGAACAGCTGCTCGCGTGCGCCGCAGCCGCGGAAGCCATGATGCTCGCCAGCGTGGCGCTCGGCTTCGGGGCCATGTGGAAGACCGGCGCGGCGGCCTACGATGCGCAGGTCAGAGTGGCGCTCGGGTTCGCCCCCACGGACGCGATCGTGGGCTTTCTCTACCTGGGCACCGAGGTCAGCAGCGGGCCGGCGGTGGCGCCGGCCGAATGGCGCGACCTGGTGCGCGAGTTTGCGCCGCCGGGCTAGCACGCGACCGGCGGAGCGCTTTCTTCGCCGAACCGAGGAGCCGGAACACCCGCGGCGCGGCTGGCCGCGCACCGCGAGCGCACACGCTGCCGTATCATGCGCGCCTGCCGCTTCATTTGAAGGTGCCCACTCTATGCGTCTAATGTGCTGCCTGGCGGCACTGGCGGTCTGCGCCGCCTGTGCCTCAAAGCCCCCGGAGGAAAAGAAGCCCGTGTCTGCGCCCGCACCTACCGCCGCAGTCGCCCCGGCGAGTGTTGCGCCGGCGCCGAAGGCGCAGATCGGCGCCTTTGGTCTGGACCTCAGTGCGCGCGACCTGAGCGTCAAGCCCGGGGATGACTTCTTCGAATACGCGAACGGGACGTGGGACAAGACTTTCACGATTCCGGAGGACAAGGCGAGCTTCGGGCCCTTTGACCGGCTCGACGAACTCTCCAAGGAGCGCGTGCGCCACATCATCGAGCGCTCGATCGCGGCCCACGCCGCCAAGGGCACGCCCGAGCAGCAGATCGGGGATTTCTACACAGCCTTCATGGACGAGGCGGCGATCGAGGCCAACGGCCTGGCGCCGGCCGCGCCGGATCTGCAGCGCATCGCCGCCGCCAAGTCACGCGATGACATCGCGCGACTGTTCGGCACGATCGGCTATGCGACGCTCTTTGACGTGCAGCTGACCCCGGACAACAAGAATCCGGACCGCTACGCGGTGGTCATCAGCGAGTCCTCGCTCGGGCTGCCCGACCGAGACTATTACCTCAAGGATGACGCGACGCTCAAGGCGCTGCGCGAGAAGTACGTGGCCTACGTCGCGCAGATGCTGACGCTCGGCGGCAGCAGCGACCCTCACGGTCAGGCGCGCGAGATCATGGCCTTTGAGACCGCAGTCGCCGGGGCGCAGTGGCCGATCGAGAAGCGGCGCGACGTGGATGCGACCTACAACCCGCGCACCAAGGCGCAGCTGCTCGCCTATGCCCCGGGGTTCCCCTGGCAGACGTTCCTCGACGCGCAGCAGCTCGGCGCACGCGAGCAGGTCGTACTCGCAGAGCTCACGGCGATGCGCGAGCTGGCCAAGCTCTATGAACACACGCCGGTGCCGACCCTCAAGGCGTTCCTGACCTTCCACTACCTGAGCGACAACGCCGCCTACCTGCCGAAGCGCTTCGACGAGGCGCACTTCGCGTTCTACGGCCAGACGATGCGCGGCCAGCCGCAGCAGAAGGATCGCTGGAAGCGGGCCGTGAACGCCATCGACGGCTCCATCGGCGAGCCGGTGGGACGGTTGTACGTGGCGGAGTACTTCCCGCCGGAGTCCAAGGCGAAGATGCAGGCGCTGGTCGGCAACCTGCTGGCCGCGCTCAGCCAGCGCATTGATGCGCTCGAGTGGATGACACCCGAGACCAAGACGCGGGCGCACGAGAAGCTCGCGACCTTCATCGTCAAGGTCGGCTACCCGGACCAGTGGAAGGACTACTCGGCGCTGGTCATCAAGGCCGACGATCCGATCGGCAACCCGCGACGCGCCTCACAGTGGTGGTGGGACTATCAGGTGGCGCGCATCGACAAGCCGGTCGACCGCCGCGAGTGGGGCATGAATCCCCAGGAGATCAACGCCTACTACAACGCGCTCAACAACGAGATCGTCTTCCCGGCGGCGATACTGCAGCCGCCATTTTTCGACCCGAATGCGGAGGCGGCGGTCAACTACGGCGCCATCGGTGCGGTGATCGGCCACGAGATCGGCCACGGCTTTGATGACCAGGGCCGCAAGTTCGGGCCCGACGGGGCGATGAGGGACTGGTGGACGGCGAAGGATGCGCAGGTGTTCGAGCTGCGCAAGGACAAGCTGATCAAGGAGTTCTCCAGCTTCGAGGCGCTGCCCGGGCTGAAGGTCAACGGGGCCAACACCGTCGGCGAGAACATCGGTGATCTCGGAGGCCTCAACATGGCGCACGAGGCGTACCTGATCTACCTCAAGGGGCAAGCGGCACCGGTGATGGAGGGCCTGACCGGGGATCAGCGCTTCTTCCTCGCCTACGCGCAGGTGTGGCGCGAGAAGTATCGGGATGGCCTCATGCGGGAGATCGTGATGTCCGACGTGCACAGTCCGTCGCGCTTCCGCGTCAACGGGCCGCTCCCCAACATCGATGCCTGGTATCAGGCGTTCGATGTCACGCCCGGGCAGAAGCTGTATCTGGCCCCCGAAGAGCGGGTGCGCATCTGGTAAAGGAGGGATGGCATTGTCGCGGCCTTGCCGCGGCAATGCCGCACCTTCAGAAGGGCTTCACCACCGCCAGCACCACGATCGCAACCAGAAACAGCCCCGGTACCTCGTTGTACAGGCGGAACCAGCGCTGCGAGTGCCGGCGCTCCCCGGCGCGCAGGCTGCG
Source organism: Steroidobacteraceae bacterium (assembly GCA_035518135.1). Lineage (GTDB taxonomy): Bacteria > Pseudomonadota > Gammaproteobacteria > Steroidobacterales > Steroidobacteraceae > 13-2-20CM-66-19. The sequence goes on along the minus strand of DATIXW010000222.1, from coordinate 703 downwards.
CATCAGCGCATAGCAACTGGCGTGGTAGGCGATCAGGCCCGCCACCAGCAGGAGCTTCGCGCGCAGCCAGCCGGCCTGCAGGTAGGAGGGCGCGAGGATCAGCATCGCGATCCCGAAGCCAACCGCCAGCACGGCGCCCACGGTCATGAGGGCGAACAGCCGCCGCTCCATGATGGCAAACCGTGCCAGGCCGGGCGCGTCGGTGCTGGCAACGTGGTAGACGAACAGGCGCGGCAAGTAGAACAGGCCGGCGAACCAGGTCACCACGAACACCACGTGAAAGGCCTTGAGCCACAGCATCTGGGGTGCATTGTAGCCAAGGCGGGCGCCATTAGGCCCGTGTGCTCTGGTAGCATGGCCGCCCCGTCTAACTGTCACGGCCTCCATAAATATGTCCGCGAAGCCCAGCGACGTCACCATCCCTACGCCCAGCAACATCGAGATCGCGCAGAGCGCGAAACTCAAGCCCATCGTCCCGCTCGCGCGCGAGCGCCTCGGCATTCCCGAGGAGCATCTGGAACCGTACGGCCACTACAAGGCGAAGATATCGCTGGATTACCTGGCCAAACTGAAGGACCGTCCCGACGGCAAGCTTGTCCTGGTGACCGCGATCTCACCGACGCCCGCTGGTGAGGGCAAGACGACGACCACCGTGGGGCTTGGCGATGCGCTCAATCAGCTCGGCCAGCGCGCCATCGTGTGT
>DATIXW010000221.1:0-14471 GCA_035518135.1 Steroidobacteraceae bacterium | reverse complement strand
GGCCGCCAAGGGTGGGGTCGTGGGGATCTTCGATCTGCCTTACCTCACGGCCTCCCCGCGCCAGCCGGCCGTTGCGGACTACATGCAGCACCTCGAGCACGTGCTGAGCGTGTGCGGGGAGGATCACGTCGGCATCGGCAGCGACGTGGGGATCGAGCCTTTTGACACCAGCGCGAAGGGCATGGCGGAGTTCCAGAAGGAGGAGGAGGAGCGCCAGAAGGCGGGGCTCGCAGCTCCCGAGGAGGACCGGCCGACTTACGTCGAGGGCATGAACACGCCCCTGCGTCTGGAGATCATCGCCGATCAGCTGCTCAAGCGCGGCTACTCCGCCAGGGCAACCGAGAAGGTACTGGGCGGCAACTTCGCGCGCGTGTTTGCCGAGATCTGGACCGCCTGAACAGCCGAGGCGCGCGCACCGCGCGCCGGGCGCCTGCTATGGCGGCCGCTCGCCCAGGGCCGCAAGGAGCGTGCGGGCGAATTCCGGCCCCGTGCCAGCCTCCTCGTGCTTGAAGTACACGAACACGTCGCTGCAGTGGGCGGCCTTCTCGCGGATGACTTCGGCCCAGCGCGCCAGGTTCTGCGCCGTATAGCCTTCATCGCGCAGCCGGAAGTAGGCGTAGCCGGCCGTGATCTCCACGGGGGTCGAGAATTTCTCGCTGTCGGCAATGCACAGGGCGACATTACGCGCGCGCAGGCGCTCGAACACCTCGGCATCCATCCATGAGGCATGCCGGAACTCGAACGCCGCGCACGTGCCGGGCGGCAGCAGCGGCAGGAAGTCATCGAGCACCCCGAGGTCCTTGCGGAAATAGGGGGGAAGCTGGAAGAGCAGTGCGCCGAGCTTCGGTCCCAGGGTGGCCGCGGTGCGTACAAAGTACGTGAGCAGCTCGGCGCAGTCTTTGAGCTTGGCGAGGTGCGTGATGCGCTTGGGCGCCTTCAGCGTCAGGCGGAAACCCGGCGGCGTCTGCTCATCCCAGCCGGCGAGGATTTTGGCGTTCGGGACGCGGTAGAAGGTGTAGTTGATCTCAACCGTGCGGAAGCGCTCGGCATAGTAGGCCAGCATCCTGGCTGCCGGCATCTTCTGTGGGTAGAAGCTGCCTTTCCACTCCGGGTAGTTATAGCCGGAGGTACCGACCCAGAGTTTCATGCGGCACGCTCAGCGCGTCTCGTTACTCACGAGACGACGATACTGGCCGAGGTGACGAATCGCGTGCTGCGGCTTGCCCATCGATTCGTACAGCCGCGCCAGGTTGTAGTGGCAGTCGGCGAACTCGGGATCCTCCTCGAGCGCGCCCTGATAGGCCTGCAGTGCCGCGCTCGCATCACCCAGATCCTCCAGCAGCACGCCGTGATTGAACAACAGCAGTGAGTCACGGCCCGCGCTCTGGCGGCCACGCTGGTAGACGTCCGCCGCCTCCTGGGTGCGCCCGGACTCATGTAACAGCCGGCCCCAGTTGGTCCAGGCGGCGGCGTTGCCGGGCTCGGCCGCCGCCGCCTGGCGATAGGCCTCCAGCGCCGCGTCCGTGTCGGAGCTCTCCAACGCGAGCCCCTGCGAAAACCAGTCCTGTGGCGCGGCTTCGGGGCGTGCCGCCTCTTCGCGGTGCTCGACCATATGCAGCACGCCATTCTGCAGCGTGACATCCAGCCCGAGCACGTACTGGCCGTTCTCGACCTGCCAGCGCGCATCGCCGTCGCGCACCACCACGCGATCACCGAGTGCGCTGATGGCGATGCCCGAGAGCGGCAGCGTGTCCGGCAGTTCGCGCCGCAGCGACTCGAGCGAGCGGCGGATGCGTTTGACGGATATCTTCGCCTGCATCAGTGCGCGCGCCGTGCGCAGCACGATCAGGTCCTGGAAGGAGAAGCGGAATTCGCGCCGCGGGCCACGCTCCGGGTTGACGAAGCCTGCACGAATCAGGCTGCGGGTTACGGCCGGCGAAAGCTGCAGGACGCGCTCGACGTCGCGCACACTGTAGGAAGGCACCAGACCTCTCGATTGCGCTCAGGGCGCCTAGGCGTTGCGCTTGCTCGCCTTGCGCACAGGCCGTGCCGGCTGTTCCGCGCGGCGCGGTCCCTTGCGCGGGCCGAGTCGGTTGACCTGCGCCCGCGCGCTCTCGGTCTTCTCGAGGCTCGCGCGCAGCGCTTCCATCAGGTCGATGACCTTGCCTTCTCCGGGCGGTGCGACCTCGGCAACCGAGATCTCCTGGCCCTCGACCTTCTTCTGGATCGCGGCCTCGATGCGCCCGTGCAGCTCGTCCTTGTAAGCCTGCGCATCGTACTGCGGCACGGTCTGCTGATCGATCAGCTGCTGCGCAAGTTTGAGTTCCTGCGGTTTGACGTCCGCCTTGGGCACTTCCATCTCGCTCGCGCTCTTGACGTCAGCGGCGAAATGCAGCTGCTGCATGGCGAGCACATCGCCGATCGGGCGCAGGATCACCAGGTACGCCTTGCCGCGTGCCGCCCAGTGCCCGACGCCGCAGCGCTTGGACTGCTTCAGCGCCTCGACCAGCAGCCCATAAGGCTTGGCCGCACCCTTGTCCGGCGCCAGGTAGTAGGTCTTGTCGAAGTACACCGGATCGATCGACTCGATCGGGACGAACTCGGTGATGTCCACCGAATGCGTACCCACCTCCTCGAGCGCCTTGATCTCCTCGGGCGTGAAGCGCACGTACTGGTCCTTGGCGAACTCGTACCCCTTCACCATCTCGTCACGATCGACCACGACGCCTTCCTTCTGGCAGATGTACTGCTGCCTCAGGCGCGAGCCGCAGGTCTTGTGCAGGAGGTTGAAGGAGATCGCGTTTGCGGATTGCGTGGCGGTGTAGAGCTTCACCGGGATGGCGACCAGCCCGAAGGACACCGTCAGGGAACCAATGGAACGTGCGGCCATGAATGCACCTACCGTGGGTCACTTCTCACGATCGACACCGAAAGCCTTCGTAAGGCTCTGTTTTATCTCAAGTACATCATGCCACCTGTCGCCGGCCTTTTCCAAGCGTGACGGTACGTCCTTGATTGTAAAGTCCATCGGCTCGGCCGCCTCGAGCTCCTCCCAGCTCAGGGGCATGGAAACGGGGGCCCCGGGCACACCGCGGGGGGAGTAGGCGACGTTCAGGGTCTTGCCGCGCACGTTCATGTTGTAGTCGATGAAGATCTTGCCGGTGCGCTTCTCCACCGCCCATTCCATCGTGATGTCCTTCGGGTGCTCGCGCATCACGTGGCGGCCGACGCTCTCGCAGATGTGCCGCGCCTCATCGAAGCTGACCGTGCGCTCGATCGGCACGAACACGTGCAGGCCGGTCTTGCCGGAGGTCTTCACGATCGCCTGCAGCGACATCTCCTGCAGCAGCTCGTGCAGCCAGAAGGCCACGCGCTTGCCGGTCGCGAAACCGCGCCGGTTGAGTTCCGGCTCGGCGCCCTTGGCTTCGCTGCCCGAGTAGATGTAAGGGTCGATGTCGAACACGAGGTAATCGGGATAGTTGAGGATCGAGGCTTCCAGCGCCGCGAGGGACCCGGCGTAGTCGGTGTGCGCGCCCTGCGCCTCCGGCAAGAGCGAAGCGCGCGAGTGCCAGACGTGGAACTCGAGCGTGCCCACCTGGCCGAGCCATAGCAGGGTCGCGAGGTTGTTGGCCAGCAGATAGCGATGACGCGCTTCCTTGCTCTCGGAGAATACGGTGACCGACTCCACGAACTCCGGCAGCGATTGTGCCCAGTGCTTCTGGAAGAAACGCTCGCCATGGATGCCCTCGGGCATGCGGATCATGGTGAGCGGACGGTCGGCGAGGTGCGGCAGCATGAAGCGTGCGACGCCGGCCAGGTAGGCGATGAAGTCGCGCTTGGTGATCGCGGGCCGCCGCGCTGACTGCGCCGGCCAGTAGATGCGATCGAGGTTGGTCAGCTTGATACGCGCCTCCCCGACGGCCAGCACCAGGGCCTTGGCCGGGTTCTTCAGCTGTTCGAGAACCGCCGCACCCTGCGCGACATCGCCGGCGGTGCGCTCGGGAACCGTACGTGCGGCTGCGACGGACGCGCGCGGCACCTTCGGATCGGCCGGATCAGAGCGCCCGGCCGGGCGCGCAATGCTGCGTGCGGGTACATCCTCGCGCAGCCGCAGGAACACCGGAGCGCGCAGCGCACCCCCTGGCGTCCACTCGCTGAAGCTGACCTCGGCCACCAGCTTCGGTTCGAGCCAGGTGGTGGGACGGTGCAGGGGGGGCTTTTCGGCGAACGGCGAGGATTGCCGTGCGAGCCTGGCGGTGCGTGCCAGCAACGTACTGATGCTGTCCTCATTGAGCCCCGAGCCTACGTGTCCGGCGTAGTGCAGCGTCTTACCCTCGTAGTAACCGAGCAGCAGCGCGCCGAGCGGATCCCGTGCCCCCTTGCCGCGCGTGTAGCCGCCGATCACCAGCTCGGCCGACTGAATCGCCTTCACCTTGAGCCACGCACGCGAGCGCACGCCGGGGTGGTAGGTCCCGTCGAGCCGCTTGGCCATGATTCCCTCAAAGCCAAGATCGAGAGCCGCGCGGTAGAGTTCCTCCGCGTTCTGCGCGCAGTGCACCAGCTGCACGTGCGGGGCTGGCAGCAGGCACTGCGCCAGGTAGCGTCGCCGGTCAGCATAGGGCGCGTCGCGCAAGTTCACGCCAGCGAAGTGCAGCAGGTCAAAGCACACCAGGACTACCGGCGTCGCGCGCTGTGCGGCGGTGATTTCGGCGGCGCTCTTGAGCTGCGCGCGGTTCTGCAACGCATTGAAGGAGGGGCGACCGGCGGCATCCAGCGCCACGATCTCCCCATCCAGCAGCAGCTGTGCGCCGGGTTGCAGGGCGAGCTCCGCCACCAGTTCCGGGAAGCAGCGCGTCAGGTCCAGGCCGCGTCGCGACTGCAGGCGCACCTGGCCCTGATCGACGAAGGCGAGGACGCGGTAGCCGTCGAGCTTCGGTTCGTAGCGCCAGCGTGAGTCGGAGGCGGCCACCGTGCCGCTCTCAGCCAGCATCGGCTTTAGTCGGGTGGGAAGCGTCTCCGGCGCACCGGTGGGAGCGAGCTGCGTGGCGTCCAGGCGCTGCGCGACCCCCCGCGGTACCACCTCCTCGAGGCTTGCACCCGAGAGCACCGAGCGGTGGCGCGCGAGCAGATCATTGGCGTGCGCGAAGCGGTCCTTGTGCTTGATGAGCAGCCACTGATTGCTCTGGGCGGTGCGAACCAGCGTGTAGGAGCCCTTGAGCTTCTCCCCGCACAGGAAGAAGCTGAGCTTGCCGGCAGCGAGTTCAGCGCGCACGCGCTTCTGCGCCGCGGCGCGGTCGTCGAAGGCATACTGCTGCGCCTCATCGGGCGAGTATGCGCCGCAGTCCCATACGATGACGTTGCCAGCGCCGTACTGCTTGGCGGGGATCGCTCCTTCGAAGGAGCCGTACGCGAACGGGTGATCCTCGACCTCCACGGCCATGCGCTTGTCGCCGGGGTCGCAGGAGGGGCCCTTGGGGACCGCCCAGGACTTGAGCACGCCGTCGAGTTCCAGCCTGAAGTCGTAGTGGAGGCGTCGCGCGGCGTGCTTCTGCACCACGAAGAGCAGCGGCCCGTGACGTGCCGCGGCGGCTTTGGCGGGCGGCTCGGGCGTGCGCGAGAAGCTGCGCTTGGCCGCATAGCGCTCGAGCGCACGGCTCATACGCGCGCCGCCATCCAGGACGCGGCCTGCGCAAGCAAGGCGCGGCGTACCTCGGTATCCGTGCGCCCGGAGCGTGCCGGTACGTGGAACGAGTGATCCGCCGCCTCGATCCAGTGCACGGTGGCCGGCGTCGGCAGACGCTGCAGGACCTGCTCGAGCAATGCCGGCTGCGCGAGCGCATCGCGACTGCCCTGCACGAAGAGCATCGGCAGGGCGATGTGTTCCAGGTGTGCAGCGCGCTCGGTCCCGGGGCTGCCTGCCGGGTGCAGCGGAAAGCCGAGGAAGACGAGTCCGCGCACTGCGGGCAGCGGCGAGAGTGCCTGGGCCTGCGAGGTCATGCGGCCGCCGAAGGAGCGCCCGCCGGCAAACAGCGCCGCCGTCGGGGCGCGTCGCCGCGCTGCGGCGACCGCCGCGCGCACTGTGGCGTGACACACGGGGGGCGCATCCGGACGCCTGGAACCGCGCTCGCGGTAGGGAAACTGATAACGCAGCGTCGCGACGCCGTGCGCGGCGAGCTCACTGGCTGCCGCCCGCATGAACGGATGATCCATGCCACTGCCGGCACCGTGCGCCATGACGTAGCACAGCCGCGCCGCAGGCGGTGCCAGCCAGCGCGCAGAGACCTGCGTGGCCGCATCAACCCTGACCGTCACCAGCTCGTCTGCGTCGCAGATGCCGCTCGCCACGGTGCCGTCCTTACTCGACCGCCGCCACCCAGGCTCCGTATGCCGGCAGCGTCAGGCGCCCTCCCGGGCCGGCGATACGCAGCTCCCGGGGGCTCGAGAGCAGGGTGCGGAAGCGGTAGCCGGCCAGGCCCGCGGCGCCCGCGTTGATCGTGACCGTCTGGGACTGCGCGGACATGTTCAGCGAGACGATGATGCCCGAGCCCTCGGGCGTGACGCGCGCGTAGGTCAGCACGTGGGCATTGCCGGCATCGAGCATCGCCAGGCGTCCGGTCCGCAGTGCCGGGTCCCCGCGGCGCAGCGCCAGCAGCGTCTTGTGCCAGTTGAGGAGTGACTCGTCGTCGGCGAGTTCGGTCTTGACGTTGGCCTTCTCATACCCGGCTCCCACCGGCAGCCAGGGGTGGGAGCTGGAGGTAAAGCCCGCCTGGGCGTTGGAGGTGTCCCACTGCATGGGGGTGCGCTCGCCATCGCGTCCCTTTTCCTTCGGCCATCCGGTGATGCCGATCGGGTCGCGCACGTCCTCCACGCGCGCTGGCGTTGCGGTGGCCTGCCCGATCTCTTCTCCCTGGTAGAGCAACGCGGCGCCCGGCGAAGTCAGCAGCAGCGTCGCTACAACCTTGGCGATCTGCAGGTTGTGGACGCCGTCGCCGTAGCGGTCCCAGCTGCGCACGTGATCGTGATTGTCGAAAACCAGCAGCGGGTCGGACCCCTGCAGCTGGGTCGCCGCTTCCGTCATGTGCCGCCGGAATTCCCGGGCATCGAGGCGCGGCAAGAACCCGAAGGCGGTATCCATGGGCAGCTGCAGCTCATCGTGCCGCGCGCCCCCGTACCAGGCGTTCAGCTGCGCCGTGTTGCTCACGTAGGTCTCGCCGATCAGTACCCGGTCGCCCGGATAGTGATCCAGCATCGCGCGCAGGCGCCGCAGCAGCGCGTGCACTTCCGGCAGGTTATTGGTGCGAATATCGCTCAGGTTGGGGTCGCCTTGCCAGTTGCGGCCCTTGAGCACCGGCGCATCACGCAGGCGCGGGTCTTCGTACAAGGCCCCCACGGCGTCCAGGCGGAAACCGTCAACCCCGCGGTCCAGCCAAAAGCGCATGACGTCGAACATGGCGCGCTCGAGGCGCGGATTGCGCCAGTTCAAATCGGGCTGCTGACGATAGAAGAGGTGATAGTAGAACTCACCCAGCGCCGGCACGTACTCCCAGGCCGAACCGCCGAAGAGACTGACCCAGTTATTGGGCGGCCGGGGCCTTCCCGAACCATCCGGACGGCCGGTGCTCCAGATGTAAAAATCATGCGCTTCCGAGTGGCGCGAGCGCATCGCCTCGATGAACCAGGGGTGCTGATCCGAGGTGTGGTTGAGCACCATGTCGATCACAACCCGGATGTGGCGCTTGTGGGCCTCGGCCAGCAGCCGATCGAAGTCCGCCAGCGTGCCGAACTGCGGATCGACGTTCTGGTAATCGCAGATGTCGTAACCGAAGTCGACCTGCGGGGAGGGAAAGAACGGGGCGATCCAGATTGCATCGACACCCAGCGCCTCGAGGTAGCCCAGCCTCTGGGTGATGCCGTTCAGGTCGCCGACCCCGTCGCCGTTGGAATCCTGGAAGCTGCGCGGGTAGATCTCGTAGATCACCGCGTTTCTCCACCAGGCATCTGTCGTGGCGTGCTTGGCCGCAGCGCCGACGGCAACAGCGCAGCACAGCAGCAGCGCGCCGCAGCCCACGCCGCGCCACAGGCGTGTTAACAGCCCGTTGTGTGTTGGTGCACGCGCCATACCCTGCGCCGGTTACTTCCAGTCCGCCGGCGCATACTACGCGAACCTCCCGCGGCGAGTCCCGTATCGCCGCTGCCGGGGACTCGCGCGCCCGTTGGCCGCCCGGGGTGTTAGCGCCCCGCCAGCATCAACCCGAGCGTGCACGCGATGCGGCCAAGGTGGCGCTCGATGTGTTGCACGCGGCTTTCAAAGATCCTCTCGATCGCCAGGCCCGTGAGACAGCAGTGAGTGAAGGTGAGCGCTTCGCGCAGGCGCGCATCGCTCAGGCGGGAGTCACGAAATATCTTTCGCACCGCCCGCAGATGAACGCGGCCCTGGCGCTGCTCCCAGACAAGCGGGCGGTGGCGCCGCGTCGCGCGCAGGATCTCCAGCGAGACCCGGTAGTAGTCGCTCTGGTAGTGCGCCCACAGACGCGCGACGAACCGCCGTGTGCGCTGGGTGCGTGAGCCGTGCTGCAGTGCCGGCGCACCCATGGCCTCAATATACAGTGCGTAGGCACTCGCGAGGATCGCCTCCAGGATGTTCGCCTTGGAGCCGAAGTGATGCTGCGCTGCGCCCCAGGTCACACCGGCGCGGCGCGCGATACTTTGCGCGGTGGCGGCGCTCAGTCCCTGTTCAAGGATGATCGCCAGGGTGGCCTCGATCAGGCGAGTGCGTGTGCGCTGCGCTTTGCGCGCCTGCAGGCTGCTCTCAGGGATGGTGGGGGCGTGCATGTTGCGTCGAAAAATATACACGGCGCCGGAAAAGCGGACTACACTGATTCAAACAAAACATTGCAGACGCAATGTTTTGGTCCGGCGGAGAACCCGATGAGACCCGAGGAGCGCAATAAGCAGCTGGTGCGCGAATTCTTCGCGATCCTCAATCGCGGCGACGTAGCGGCCATCGTGGCCGCGTACGCCCCCGATGGCTACCTGCAGACCATGGGGCGCACGCTGATTTCCGGCAAATTCACCCGCGCGCAGATCGAAGCAGCGGCGGGTCAGATCTTCGAGGTCTTTCCCGAGGGCCTCACGTTTGCCATCGATGCTCTCACGGCAGAGGGTGAGCGCGTGGCCGTAGAGGCCCGCTCGGAGGGGCGCCACGTCTCCGGCGCGATTTACACCAACGAATACCACTTCCTGTTCGTGTTCCGCGAGGGCAAACTCGCGCTGCTGCGGGAATACATGGACACCGAGCGCGTCACTGACATCCTGTGCGGCGGGCAGCGGCCCGCCGGGGCGCCCGGCCCGTGAGCGTGCCGGCAGCTGCGGCGATCGCGCTGACGTACCCGGCCGGCGGGGTGCTGGTCGCCGGCTGCGGGAACATCGGCGGTGCCGTCGCCCGGCGCTTCGCGCTCGCCGGCGTGCCGGTCGTGGTGACTTACCGGGACAATGCCGAGCGCGCCGAGGGCCTTGCACGCGAACTTGGCGCCCGAGGGGCTGCGATCCATGCACAGCGGCTCGACTTCGACGATGCCGCGGCCGTCAAGGACGTCGTGGCCGCGAGCGCCGAGCGTCTCGGCAGACTGCATACCGTGGTTTATTGCTCCGGTCCGGCCATCCCGTTTCTGCGCGTGCGCGAGATGGCGCCGGAGATCCTGGCGCAGCACCTGCAGTCAGACACCCTCGGCTGCTTCCGGCTGTTCCATCACGCCATTCCCGCTTTGACGGCCTGTGGCGGCGGGGCGCTCATCGCCTGCGTGACGATCGCCAATCATCGTACGCTGGAGACCGACGGCCTCTCGGCGATCCCCAAGGCGGCGGTGGAGTCCCTGATGCGGCAGGTCGCCGCCGAGGAGGCAGGAAACGGCATCCGCGCCAATGCGGTCGCGATCGGCTGGGTCGGCGGATTCGCGGAGAGCTTTGCGCAGGCGCGCGAGTACACTGCGGCCATGACGGGCCCCGAGGGTCCGGCCACGCGCGCGCTCATGGAACGGCTCATGTCCTTCATTCGCATGGGGCGCCCCGGCAGCGGCGCGGAGGCGGCCAACATCGTCGCATTCCTTGCCTCGCAGCAGGCCTCCTATGTCACCGGGTGCGTGGTCCCGGCCGACGGCGGCGCCATCCTGTGAAGCAGGCCGACGAAGCGCCGCCCGGTGCGGCGGTCCTATTGGACCCCTATGATCACCGCTTCCACTGGGATCCGTATCCCTACTATCGGGCCGCGCGCGAGCGCGATCCGGTGTACTTCTACGAGCCGGGCGGATTCTGGCTGCTGACCAAGTGGGACGACGTCAACCGAGCCTTCCGCGATCACAAGACGTTCATCAACAGCGGGGCGATCGCGCTCGAGAAGGATGCCAATGAGAAGCTGCCCTATCCGCTCTTCATCGGCAGCGATCCCCCGGAGCACACACGGCAGCGCGCGGTGCTGGCACCGCTGATGATGCCGGCAGCGCTCGCGCCCCTGGAAGGCTTCATCCGCACGCGTACGCGGGAGCTGCTGGCCCCCCACCTGCCGCGCGGACGCATCGACCTCGTGGCCGATCTCGCCTGTTACCTGCCGATGGACGTGATCTCGATCCTGACGCGGGTGCCGGTCGCGGACCGCGATCGCGTGCGCGGCTGGGCCGACGATCTGATCGCGCGCGAGGACAAGCAGACCGATCTCGCCGAGCGCAACGTGGCCGGTTACATGAACCTGGCGCAGTACTTCGAGGAGCACACTGCGCGTCACGCTTCCGCAGCGGCCGAGAACGACCTCCTCGGCGCGATGCTGAAGGCGCAGCACGAGGGCCTCATGAGCCATGTTGAAGTGGTGGGCAATCTGATCCTGCTCGCGATCGCGGGCAACGAAACCACGACCAAGCTCATCGGCAACATGGCCTACCGGCTGTGGGAGCATCCGCAGCAGCGACGCTGGCTGGTCGAGGATCCAAGCCTGATCCCCAAGGCGATCGAGGAGACGCTGCGCTTCGATGGCTCCTCGCACATACTGGTGCGGCGCGTCGGGCAGGATGTCACGCTGCGCGGCAAGCTGCTCAAGAGGGGCGATCGCGTGGGCCTGTGCGTCATTTCGGCCAATCGCGATGCAGACAAGTTCGAGAATCCGGAGGTGTTCGACGTGCGTCGCGGTTCGCGCGACCACATGGCGTTTGGTTATGGCGTGCATGCGTGCCTCGGGGCGGCACTCGCCCGCCTGGAGACACGCGTGGTATTCGAAGAGCTGCTGCGGCTCTTGCCGCAGTACGAGATCGAGGAGGGCGGCCTGCGCCGCGCCCACAACCCCAACGTCCGCGGCTTCACGCACATGCCCGCGCGCTTTGCGCCGGTGCCTCATGAGTAGCGTCGCACCGGGACGGCTGCCGGCGGCGGCGGGCGAGGCGCGTCTGCTGATCGACGGACGTCTGACCGAGGCGCGCTCGGGGCAACGCTATGCGAACATTGCACCGGCCAGCGGGCAGACGCTCGGCAGCGTTGCGGATGCGGACGTGGATGATGGGGCCGCGGCTCTCGCCGCCGCGCGCCGTGCGTTCGATGAGTCCCCCTGGGCGAGTGATCGTGCCCTGCGGGTGCGCTGTCTCGGTCAGCTGCGCGACGGGTTGCGCGCCCAGGCGCAGCAGCTGTACGCGCAGATCGTCGCCGAGGTGGGAGCCACGATGGCCATCACGGCCACGGGACCCCAGGGCATGGGCCCCCTGGCGATCCTCGACTACTACCTCGAGCTGATGCAGCGCTACGCCTGGGAGAGCGAATTGCCGGTCACGCATCACATGCGCATCCCGAGCAAGCGGCTCCTGTGGCGGGAAGCCGCCGGTGTGGTAGCCGCCATCACGCCGTGGAATTTTCCGTTCCAGATCAACATTGCAAAGATCGCTCCGGCGCTCGCGGCCGGTTGTACGGTGATTCTCAAGGCGGCGCCGGAGACGCCCTGGACGGCGACCTTCATTGGCCGCGTCGCGGCCGAGCACACCGACCTGCCCCCCGGGGTTCTGAATGTCCTCACCTCGAGCGACCGCGTTGGCCTCGGGCAGATGCTGGTGGCAGATCCGCGCGTGGACGTGGTGTCCTTCACCGGCTCGACCGCCACCGGCAGGCAGGTGATGGCCGGCGCCGCGCCAACGGTGAAGCGCGTATTCCTGGAACTCGGCGGCAAGTCCGCAACGATCGTGCTGGATGATGCGGACTTCAGCTCCGCGCTGCTGGCGGGGTTCGCCGTGTGCTATCACGCAGGCCAGGGCTGTGCGATCCCGACCCGTCTTCTGCTGCCGCGCAGGCGCTACGCCGAGGGCGTCGAGTTCCTGAAGGCCGCGTTCGAGCAGCTGCCGTACGGGGACCCCTGGGGCGAGGGTCAGGTCATGGGACCGCTGATCAGTGCGCGGCAGCTGGCGCGCGTGCTCGAATACATCGAGATCGGCAAGCGTGAGGGCGCGCGACTGGTGTGCGGAGGCAGGCGTGCGGCGCACCTGCCCGGCTTTTACGTTGAGCCGACCATCTTCGCCGACGTGACCAATGACATGCGCATCGCGCAGGAAGAGATCTTCGGACCGGTGCTGGCGGTCATTGCCTACGAAGACGATGACGACGCCGTGCGCATCGCCAATGATTCCATCTATGGGCTGTCCGGGGCGGTCATCGGTTCGCCGGCGCGCGCGCTGGCCATCGCGCGGCGCATCCGCGCTGGTACGCTCAACGTGAACGGTGCCAACTTCTTTGCGCCCGACTCGCCCTTCGGTGGCTACAAGCAAAGCGGCGTCGGTCGCGAGATGGGGGTCGCAGGCCTGGAGGAGTACCTGCAGATCAAGACGGTCGCGGTACCCGGCTGAGGCGCTGGCATCGCAGCGTATGCAGCTGTTAACTGGCACGCTCGGGAGCACGGTGTGCGCTCTGCGCAAATGAGCGATTCCTACCTCAAAGATCAGGTCATTGCGGTCACCGGTGCCTCACGGGGCATCGGGCTGGCGGCCGCGACGAGCCTGCTCAGGCGCGGCGCCCGGGTTGCCCTCATCGCCCGCAACCGCGCGCCGCTTGAGGCCGCGGTGGCGGCCCTCGGCTCACCGCACGCCCTGGCGGTCGTCGCGGACGTCTGCGACCGGGCCGCCGTTGCCGCTGCGCTTGCGACGGTCGTAGGCGCCTTCGGTCGCCTCGATGGCCTGGTGAACAACGTCGGGTTCCAGTTTGCGCGCCGCATCGAGTTCATGCCTGAGGCAGAGGTGCGCAGTCTCATCGATCTGAATTTCGTCAGCGCCGTCTTTGGCTGCCAGGCGGCAATTCCGCACCTGCGCGCCGCCGGCGGTGGCCGTATCGTCAACGTCTCCTCCTCCACGGTGCGTCACCCGGATGAGTTTTCCCACGTAGCGCTGTATTCCGCCAGCAAGGCAGCGCTCGAGCACTTCTCGCGCGAGCTGCGGCACGAACTCAAGGCCGATCGCATTTCCGTGACGGTGTTCAGCGCCGGCGCGACGGCTACGGGCAGCGTCGCCAATTTCGATCCGGCAGCGCTCCGGGAAGCCATGGCGGACTGGCTGACCAGGGGAGCGATGTTCGACGGTGCCCTGCAGCCGCAGACGGTGGGCGAGGCACTCGCGGCGTGCTTCGAATTCCCGCCAGGCGCCAGCGCGGAGTTTGTCGAAGTGCGTCCGAACGTGCCGACGCCGAAGATGCTCGAATCCGACTGGAAGCCGCCATGAAGGCACGCCGCTAGCATGAGCATCGGATTTATCGGATTGGGCAACATCGGCGCACCGATGGCGTGCCAGCTGATGAAGCTCGGCGAGGAGCTGTGGGTGTATGACGTCGCGCCGGCGCCAGTGGCGGAACTGGCGAGGCGCGGTGCGCGTGCCGGCGCAGGCGTTCGCGATATCGCCGAGCACTGCCGCATCATCGGGGTGTGCGTGCGCGATGAGGCGGAAGTAAGCGCGGTGCTCAACGGCGACGACGGCGTGTTCGCCCATGCCCGGCCGGACGCCATCATTGCGGTACACAGCACCGTGACTCAGGCGGCGATTCTGCAGTGGGCCGCGCACGCGCGCGAGCGCGGCATACATCTGCTCGATGCACCGATCACCGGCGGCGCCTCTGGCGCCGAGTCTGCGACCCTGACCTACATGGTCGGCGGTGCGAGCGAGCTCCTCGAGCGCTGCCGCCCGGTGTTCCTCACCTCGGGGCAGAGAATCATCCATGCGGGACCGGTCGGCACGGGCATCCTGCTGAAGCTATGCAACAATCTCATGAGCTATGCTGCGTTCGCAGCCGCCGACGAGGCGGAGCGCCTGGCGGCCGCCGGCGGACTGGATCGCGGGTTGCTCGCCGAGGTCGGGCGCAGCAACGGCGTCATGACGCCGCAGATGGAAGCGTTCCTCAAGAACCGCAGTCAGCTGGCGGCGGCCGGCAGGTTGCGGCAGGCCTTTGCGCCGTTTGCCGGATTGGCA
>DATIXW010000220.1:0-2938 GCA_035518135.1 Steroidobacteraceae bacterium | reverse complement strand
GGCGCGCGCGGCGGTGGGCGCGGCCGGCTGCGCGGCAGCGGGCATCGCCCGTGAGGCCTGCACGGGGACGGCGGCGCCCGGTGCAATGCGTCCCAGAAGCTCCCCGGGGGTGATCTCCTCCTGCTCCTGCTTGAGGATCTCGCTCAGCACGCCCGCCCCGGGAGATGCGACCTCGACGGTGACCTTGTCGGTCTCGATCTCGATCAGCGGCTCGTTCTCACTCACCGCATCGCCCACCTGCTTCAGCCAGCGCAGCAGCTGCGAGCGCGTTCCCTCGGTCTGCTCCTCAGGCGCGCGCACCTCGAGGCTGTCGGGGGCGCTCACAGGCTGGCCAGCCGCTGCAGGCTCGCGGTGATGCGCGCGGTGCTCGGGAGCGCTGCCTCGAGCAGCACCGGGCTATGGGGACTGGGGATGTCGGGCATCGCGAGCCTTTCAATCGGCGCATCCAGACTGAAGAAGCACTCCTGCGCGAGCACGGCCGCGATCTCGGCGCCGAAGCCTGCGGTGAGATTGTCCTCGTGCACGATCAGGCAGCGGCGCGTCTTCTGTACCGAGGCCAGCACCGCCGCCTTGTCCCAGGGCGAGAGCGTGCGCAGGTCGAGCACCTCGGCATCCACCTGTGATTGTGCGGCCGCCGCCTCGCAGCGCTCAACCATCGCCCCCCAGCTCACGAGCGTGATCTCGGTTCCGGGGCGCACCACGCTCGCCACCCCGAAGGGCAGCACGTAGGCATCGCCCGGATAGGGACGGCGCGCCCAGGCGCCATCGAGCATGGCGCGATGCTCGAAGAAGATCACCGGGTCGTTGCCACGCAGCGCCGCACGCAGCAGCCCCACGGCATCCTGCGCGTTCGAGGGCACGGCCACCTGCCAGCCGATCCCGTGCACCCAGGCGACCTCGTTGGTCTGGCTGTGCCAGGGATCGCCGCACTTGAAGAAACCGCCGGGCATGCGCACCACGAGCGGCGCGGCAAAACGGTTGTGGGTGCGCCAGCGCAGCGTGCCGCAGTCATTCAACTGCTCGGCGGCCGGGTCGGCGTACTTGCGGAACTGGATCTCCGCCACCGGCATGAGGCCTGCCAGCGCCATGCCGACGGCACGCCCGATGATCCCCTCCTCGGAGAGGCTGGTGTCGAACACCCGCGCCACGCCGAACTTCTCCTGCAGCCCGAGGGTTGCGCCATGCACCCCACCCTTCGGACCCACGTCCTCGCCGAAGACGACCAGGCGCGGGTTCGCGGCAAGCTCCGCCTCGAGCGTGCGCCGGATGGCGGTGAGCATGTTGATGCGCGTGCCCTGCGCGTGCGCTTCGGCACTGCCGGGTGAGGGCTGGAACCCCTCCGGTCGCAGCCCCCCCTGCTCCTGCAGGCTCCCGGGCTCGCAGAACAGGTACCGCGTGAGCTCCTCGGCGCGCGGCGGCGGGCGCGCGAGCGCGCGCGCGATGGCAGCCTCGACCTGCGCGCGCGCCTCGAGCGCGAGCTGCTGCCAGGCGCTCTCGGGCATGCGCTCGGGAACCAGGTAACGGTGCAGCCGCACGAGCGGATCGCGCGCGCGCTCCTCGTGCAGCGTCTCGGGGGACTTGTAGGCCTGCGTGTCCTGGCCCGAGTGACCGGAGAGGCGCGGCACGCTGAGCCGCAGCAGAAGCGGGGTGCGGGTGGTGCGTACCGCAGCCACGGCGCGCTGCGTGAGCTCGGCGGCCTGGCGCGGATCGCTCCCGTCACCCTCGAGGATGGTGAGGCCTGAAAAGGCGGCGAGGTTCGCGGCGATGTTGCCGCCGGGGGTCTGCAGGTGTGCAGGCACGGAGATGCCGAAGGCGTTGTCCTCGATGTAGAACAGCATCGGCAGCTGAAGCGTGGTGGCGATGTTGAGCGCCGACCAGAAGCCGTTGGTGGCCGTCGAGGCGTCCCCGCCGAGCACCACCGCGATGCTGCGTGCGTAGCTGTCATCCTTGAGGGTCTCGTGACGGTAGCGGATCGCCTGGGCCCAGCCGGCCGCGGGTGTGTACTGCGCCCCGACGCCGCCGCAGGCCGGCAGTACGCTCACCCCGCCGCGCCCGGGCCGGTTGAACACCACGCCGATGTCACGGCCGTCGCTGAAGGATCCTGAGCGCGCCAGCGGTCCTGCGGCGGCATCCTCGAGGCTCACGCCGAGGGAGAGCATGAGGGGACGTGAGCGGTAGTAGACCGTGGCCCCATCGTGCGCATCGGTGAGGCAGCCGCCGAGCAGGATCTGCGCCAGGTCGTGTCCGCGCGCGGAGAACTGGTAGAGCACCTTGCGCTCCGGCACGAGCCGCGTCTCCTCAATCTCATCGAGCGCCCGCGAGGCATGCAGGAGGGAGGCGACGCGGCGCCAGTCCGGTGCTGACCCCGGGACAGCGGCCGCGGCGGGCGGGGCGATTGCGGCGGCTCGGACGGCCATGGGGGGTTGCTCAGGTCGGGGAGACTGGCGGGAAGTTTATGCCCCGTTCCCTGAAATTATCTTGCCTCTATTGCCGTGTATCGCCTGTGTTTGGCAATATTCTTGCCCTTCTGGCGATAAGGACGACCATGGCACGCGCCCTCGACCGACTCGACCGCCGCATCCTCGAGGAACTGCAGCGCGATGCCCGCATTGCCAACCAGGAACTCGCCAAGCGCGTCGGGCTCTCCGCCGCGCCGTGCTGGCGGCGGCTGCGACGGCTTGAGGAGGGGGGCTACATCGAGGGGTACGCGACGCTGCTGCGCGCAGCGGCCATCGGACTGCCGATCCTCGCCTACGCGCTGGTCTCGCTCGAGAACCACCACCCGGAGTCGGTACGAGAGTTCGATCAGCTGGTGAAGGAGCGCCCCGAGGTACTGGAATGCCACTCGATGTCAGGCGCCAACGACTACCTGCTGCGCATCGTGGCCGCGAGCATGGAGGCCTACGAGCATTTCCTGTCCACGCAGCTGCTGCAGCTT
>DATIXW010000219.1:0-19526 GCA_035518135.1 Steroidobacteraceae bacterium | reverse complement strand
TCGACGGTCGTAACAGAAGGGTCCAAGAGCACGCCAGGAACGCTGACCTGCAGGACCGGATTCGAGGCAGCGGTCTTGAACGCCGTCATGAAGTCCGAGGCCGTCGAGCCGTCGCCCAGGAACGGAGCTCCGCCAACACTTTTGATGCGGATGTTCAAGGAGTTGGTGTAGTAGAGCCTGTGCTCGCCGTTGACCACGCGCGCGGGTTCGAAGGCGTCCGCGATCGCGTTGCCGCAGGTCTTCGTTGTCGTACCATCGATCACGGCGCCGTTCAACGCGGCAAAGCCGTACGTGTCACCGGCGCCCGGCTGGAATTCCAGACCGAGAAGGCCGAATGCCCGCGTCCCGTTGGTGTTGGCCGTATTGAGCCCCTTCTGCACGTTGCCGTTGCTGCTCTGCTGGCACACGTTGTACGAGGCACTGCTGTATGCGGTGCAGTCGCCAAAACTGCCGTTTTGGTCCACTGGGGTGAGCGAGTTGCCCGTGCCCCCCTGAGTTGAGGGGATGAAGTACGTCATGCCTGGGTTATCGAGGAAGTACTGGTTCCACGCGGCCTTGGAGCCCGACCCCGGTGCACGCGACTGCAGAGTAATCGGTCCCGCCGTGAGGCATTTCTCGACCGGTGGATTACCCTGCTCCTGGCACAGTTGGCTGTAGTCGCTGTAGGTCCCAGAGTAGATCGCCGTCACCTGCGCGTCACTGATGTTGTTGTTGCCCCACTTGGCAGTCATGTCGGCTGCGAGCAGGTTGTTGATCGCCACACCGAAGACGTTCTCATACAACGCAGTACGCTGCGTATTGTTGAAGTCCGCCGCGCTCAGCGGCGTGTTCGGCGCGGAGGTCGGCAGGTTTATGCCTACGAAGAGCCCCATTTCCTCGTCCGAAAGTCCCACCATCGGGATGTGGTTTTCCTTGGTCGCGGCAGTGATCACCTTGTAATTCGCGAGGCCCGTGTAGGGCGCCGGCAGACCGCCACCGGGCGCCGCACAACCGGTATTGGTCGCGTTACCGAGGAAGGTCTGGTAGTCGATTGCGTGAGAGCGGGCGACCCCGTCAATGCCGTTCTTGAAGGTGCCGCCGTTGTTAGCGGCCATAATCAGGACCTTCTTGCCGGCGGCGATACCGCCCTGGGTGGTTTTCCAGGTACCGTAGATCGCGTAATAATTTGCGCCCTTCTTGCAGCTCGTCGCATCGTCGGTGTAGTAGTCGAGGTTACCGTCGGCCTGCATGAGGGACTGCGCAAAGGCCGCAATGGCCGCTCCTTGTGCCGAACCGCTCCCGACATAGAAGGTGAAATCCGGCGCAATGGCCGGGCCGTACGCGAGCGCGGAGCCGCAGCAGGCTGTGCCCATCACGGCGGCTGTCAGCAACTTGATTGACGTTCTCATGAAAGTGTCCTCAATGTGAATTAGATAGCTTTCCTTAGTGGAAGTGACGGCTCAGGCCATTGCGCCCATGCTCACGGGTGCGCCGCTGGTGCGGCGCCGCGCGATCAGCGCAATCAGCACACCCCCGGAGAGCAGGAACACCACGCTCGGGGGCAGCGGCACAGCGGCCGCACCGGAATACGTCAGCAGTCCCGCGCTGGTGAGATCCCACTGGCCGGAGAACTGGTTGACATTCGCCTGGTTGGTGTTGAGCGTTCCGTTCAGGGTCCACTGATAGAAGTTGAGCGCCGTGCCCAGAAGGTCATGGGGATTGGTGTTCGTGGTAGCGGTGCCGAGTGACAGTGATCCGCCGTACGCCGCAGGATTGGTGGACTGTGCGGCATAGATCGAGTTCGTCGTCGCGGAAGCGGTGCCGTTGACCGCGGTGATGAACGTGTTGGCCGCCCCGACGCTCTTCAGCTGCGAGTTGCTCAGATTACCCAGGCTGTTGGAGGTCATGTCCAGCGTGTAGGTACTCGGGGCTACCGAGACAATGCCCTGGACCTGATAGATCACGTTGTCCTGAGCGCCCACGCCACCAATGAAAGTGGTCCAATTCGGGTCGCTCGCCAAGCTGATGGACAGGCTGCCGTCCGTCCAATTACCAACGCGCGAGCCGACGTCGAATGTAAAGGAGGTGTTGTTGGTGCTGTCGATGACCTCAACAAAAATCGATGATCCTGTAGTCGACGTACCCGGAAACAAAGTCGTGTCAGCGAGGGCAGATCCCGCCGCGCCAAGCGCAGCGAAGCCTGCGAGGGCCAAAATGGAACGCTTCATGTATGAACTCCCAGTAACTGTTTTGAACCGTTGCGTGCGGGAACAGCCCGCATTTCCCGTCATCGAGCTCGGGCATTTTTCTGCACCCGACAGCCCTCCCCTGGGCCCTCGACTGCGAGGATGGTGCCGAGACATCGTGGCGGTTCGGTTACGGATGTTTTAAATAAAAGCCAGCCCGACGTCTGGCCGGGAGCATGTCGGATGCGAACGCATGACGTTTGTCATGCATTCCGCATCACTGCGCTCCGCTACCCGGAGAGCTGTGTTGGAAAGAGACATTTAGCGCGACGCGCGCGGCTCGAGCACACGGTGACCCAGCAACGTTAGTGGGCGCGGCGCCGCTGGCGCGACGCGGCCAATCCTGCGATCAGACCAAGGAGCCAGAAATCGATTGCGCCACCACCGCCGCCGCCGCTCGGTCCCGTGACGGTGACTGTGACCGTCTTAGCCTGCGAGCCTCCGGCACCATCGCACGTGAGTGTGAAGTTGGTTGTGCTGGTGAGCGCGCTGCTCACCGCGCTGCCATTCACTGCCTGGGAGCCGCTCCAGCCATCTGACGCCGTGCAGCTTGTGGCATCGGTTGAGGTCCAAGTCAGGGTGACCGTTGCTCCTGAAGCGACCTGCGTGGCACTCGGAGTCAGCGTCACAGTGGGCACGGGCGCCAGCGCCATGCTCAGTGCGTAGGTTCCGGCCTGATCCGCATTGGCTGGTTGGGCAATCAGACTGACGAAATAGTCGCCCGGCTTGCCCGTGATGGCGAGCTGGTTGCTGCCATAGATGGTGCCGACGCTGCTGCTTCCCTGGCTGATCAGCGCCGCAATGTTGGCGAAGTCTGCTGGGAACCCGACGTCGGTGAGGTTCAGCAGATACGTGCCGCTGCTGTCGAGCGTGATCTTGCGGGCGAGAAACGTCAGTGTGTTTCCGACCACGCCCTGGGTCGCGTCGAACAGCAGATTCGTACTTCCCTTGGGCGTCAGGTTCACATCGAAGACGCCGCCCTGCACCGGATCGGCCTGTGCCAGCACGAGCAGCGTGAGTGGGCCGGCCGCAGCTGTGATATTCATCGTACCTGCGTTAGCAAGGGGGGTACTGAGCAGTGCACCGCCCTGCACCGTCGCCAGGCGCAGCGAGGTTAGCGAAACGGGGAAACTGAAGTTAGCCAGGTTGACGACATACGAGCCCGCGCCACCTACTTGGGTGTCGAAGCTGTAGGCCTGCGCTGCGGAGCCTGGGGCGCTCACCACTCGAGCCGTGCTTAGAGAGGGCGCTCCACTGCTGGGCTGTACCAGAACGGAATAACTGCCCGCAGCCGGGCTGGCGGCGGCGGGCGCTGCGGCCACAAACACCTGATAGGTACCCGCGACGGCATTGAAGTTCTGGATGGTCCCCGGTGCGAGTGTCGCCACCAGCTGCCCGGAGAGAGTGATGACTCCGGCCAGCTGCGTGAGCGGGTTGGGATAGGCAAGATCGGTCAGTCTGCCCGTATACGCGCCCGCGCCGAGCGCCACGGTCTTCACGAACTGTGTGACGCCCACCGGCACCACACTGCCACGAATGACGGTACTACCGCTTGTAACGCTGGCGCCCAACAGCCCCGCACCCGAGGCACCGGGGAGTGCCACGGCGAGGAGGCGATACGTGACGCCCTGGGTGAGATTCACGCTCACCTGGGTAGCCTGCGAACCCGGGTCGGGGAGAATCGCCAGCGGCTGCGCGGCCCCCTCGGGGATCAGGATGAGCGTGGCGAGGGTCAGGGCGTCAGGGAGCATGAAGTCCTGCATGGTGAGCGTGTAGCTGCCACTCGGCGCACTGAGCGTGAACGTGTCGTTGATGACGGCCTCGCCGTTCGGGAGCGCGGCACCAGGCAGGGCGAGATTGTCGGAAAATGTGTAGAGCGCCGCGGGATTGCCCACTTCGAGGCCGATCGGCCCGGAGCCGGGCTGTACCCCCGGCATGCCGACCACGCGGATGACGTAAGTGCCGGGGCTTGTCGCAGTGAACTGCAGCGTTCCGGGGCCGATGAGCGGGGTGCCAACCAGCTGTGTGCCCTTGGTGATGGCCAGCTTTACCGCCGCGAGCGGCGCCGCAGGGGTCTCCAGGGCACCGAGGTCCGTGAGCGTGACCTGGTAGGTTCCGGCATTGGCGATATCGAACTGCTCCTCCACCGGTACGGCGGTCGATGCGCTGGCGATCGTGTGCACATCCGTAAACGGCGGGGCGAGAGCCGGGGTCTGTGCGCGCGCCACCAGGCTGATCGCAGCGCCGAGCCCGCACAGAGCCGCTGCCGGCGCGCGCGCGAAGACTGAGTGCAAGGGACGATGCATGCTTAAGGTGCCTTTCCCGAACCGCCGGTTCCGGTGAGTCAGCCCGTACGGTCTTTCAGGCCAGCGAGCGCCGCGCGCGCATCGCCCGACCACGCGGCGGTTCCCGCTCCCGCGAGCGCGGTCTCCAGATTGGCGCGCGCCTGTGCGCGCTCTCCCGCCTGCAGTTGCGCCATGGCCAGATGAAAGCGGATCTCCTTGGCGCCGGGCGCCAAGGCGGTGGCACGCTCGAGCACTGGGAGCGCCTCGCGGTATTCCCCACGCTTGAAGCGCACCCAGCCTGCGGTATCCAGCAGACTACCGCTGGCGGAACTGGCGAAGCCTGCCGTGAGATCGCGAGCCCGATCCAGACTCGCCTTATCGGTCCGGTAGGTCACGAGCAGCATGGCGAGATTGTTGGCGGCGAATTCGCTCTTCGGTTGTTGCCTCAGCAGGCCCTCATAGAGATTGACCGCATCACCGACGCGGTTGCTGTGCTCATAGATCTGCGCAAGCTCGGCAATGAGTTCCGGCTGCTGCGGCGCCAGTTGCAGGGCGCTCTCATAGGCATTGACGGCACCCCCCGAGTCGTTCGCTGCAAGCCGCACTAAGGCAAGATTGCGATACGGGAGCCACCAGCGCGGCGCTGCCTGCGTGGCCTGTGTGAAGGCCTCACTCGCTTTGTGCAGATCCTTAGCCGAGAGGTATAGCTCGCCCAAGAGGTTTACCGGTACGGCGTCCTTGCCCGCCGTGTCGGTTACCACCTGCTGCACCAGGGTGATCGCCTGGGCACGCTCGCCCTGCGAGACGTACAGCTGTGCAAGCGCCGACAGCGGCTCGATCGCGCGGGGTGCGAGTTCGTGAGCCCGTTTGAAGTTAGTGAGTGCGGCTGAGGGGTCGTTTTGTGCCCGGTCTGCCAGCCCCACCAGATAGAAAGCCGTGGAGTCATTGGGACGCAAGGTCAGCAGATCTGCCGCTGCGCGGGCTGCAGACTTAAAGTCGTGTGTGGCGAGATAGGCGTTGACGAGTGCTTCGCGCGGCAGCGCCTCGGTTGGCGCGTGCTGCACCGCCTCTTCGAGGAGTGCGACTGCGGGCTGCGGCCGCTGCGTTCGCAGCAACAGGTCCGCAAGCTGCACTCGGGCCTGCAGGTCATTGGGGGCCTGATCCAGCGCGGCGCGCAAAGCCTGTTCCGAAAGCGCCGTTTCGCCATTTGCGAGGTACGCTCGAGCGAGCAGACGCTGCAGGGGGGCGGAGGTCGGTTGATCGCGGACCACGGCGCGCAAATCAGCAATCGCCGCCACCGGGTCCTGGCGTCGCAACGCGAGTTCCCCGCGTACCAGGAGTGCCTCCGTGTCGCGCGGATCGAGCCTGAGGACCTCCTCCACCTGCTCAAGGGCCTGCGCCTCGTGTCCCTGCTGAAGCTCCATGGCGGCGATACGGTCGCGCGCCAGCAAGCCCTTGGCCCCTCTTCCGGCGCGAGCCACGATCTCCCGATAGGTGCTTAGGGCCGCGGCATCTTCACCGGTGCGCTGCTGCAGTTCTGCAAGCCCGAAGCGCAGGTCATAGTTGTCGGGTTCGCGCGCGATAAACTCCTGCAGCCGGGCCTGCGCCTGCTGTGAATTGCGTTGCGTCGCCAGGAAGCTCACGAGTTCGAGCTTAGTCGCGGTGTCCTGCGGTGAGGCGGTCACCGCCTCCTCCAGCACGCGCTGTGCATCCTCGATCCGATGGTTTTGCGCGTAGAGGAGTGCCAGCTGCTGGCGGTAGCGCAGCACCCGCGGCTGCAGTTTGATCAGTGCCTGCAGTTGCTCCTCCGCCGGTCCGCGCTCACCGGCGGCGATATAGAGGTTGAAGAGCACCTCGCGGAGCTGAACCGATTGCGGCAGCCGCTTCAGCGCGGCGTTCAACAGCGCTTCCGCCTGCTGCGGGTCGCCAGCGCTCTGGTATAGGCCAGCGCGCAGTCCCAGGGCGTCTTCATTGTCGGGCGCCAGCTGCAGTGCGCGCTCGGCATCCTGGGTGGCTCCGACAGGATCATTCATCTTTGAGCGCGCTACCGAGCGCACCAGCAGGAGCGCCGGGGTGTCCGGGTGTGCCTTGAGGCCGGGTGCGACCGTCTTCAACCCACGCTCCGGAGCGCCCCCGAAGACGAACAGACGACCGAGGCCTGCCTGTGCTTCGAGGTTGTCGGGCTGCAAATCCAGCACCGACTGATAGAGGCCGGCGGCGTCACGGATCTGGCCGAGCTTCTCCGCGGTGCGGGCCTGCATCAGACGCGCAGTGACGTCCTTAGGTGCGATCTGCATCGCGTTGCGGAACTCCACGCTCGCATGCGTGAAGTCACCCTGCGCAAAGTAGGCGCGCCCGCGCTGCATGTGGCTCTGCAGGCGCGATGCTGCGCCGCCACAACCACTCAGTGCCAGGACAGCCACCAACAACGTCCAGCTGCAAACTCTCTCCGCTCTCATGCCGCGCATGTCCCTATCGTGAGTTTGTTGAGTTTCTGGAAAGGGACGCCGAATGTAGGCAGCCGGCGTTACGAATGCATGACACTGGTCCGCGAGCAGCCTGTTGGGTGTCGCATGACTCCAGGGCGGATCCGACGACCTATATCAACGTCTACGCATTTGCTCTGCGCTCCAGGAGCGACGGGTTCCGTTTCGATGCTCCTCACAGAACTCGGCAAGGCGGCGCACCGCCATGCGGTACTCCTGGTCGGCCCAGATGAACTCAAGCCAAAACTCGCGTTGGGTTTCTTCAGTTGCGCACTGGTGGCTAGTCACAAACAGCCGCAGCGCCAGATTGCGCTGCACACCGAGTTCGTGTGTGAGTGTCTGAAGAGCCCCGAGCTGCGCCCGGGCGCGACGCGAAAGGACGGCTGCGCGCGTGAAGGCCGCTTTTCGAGTCACCTGCGCAGCGCTTCAAATTCCGCGGTGGTCTGGTCGAGCTCGGCGATGACCTCACAATACCGAGTCCAGGCGCGACGCACCTCTTCGATCTCCTGCTGCGTGAGTCTCTCAAGGCTACGACGGGCCTGCTCGTGGTCGGCTTGTACCCGCTGATGACGGTCCTCTAGTCGATTGAGCTGCTCAAAAAATTCCGGAGCTGACCAGGTGACCCGTTGACCTTGTGATGCACTCATTCTTGCACCCTGAGCGTTCTTATCGGAGCGAGGGTGCACGGTAGCCAATGAGTGCTACAGAGACGTTGCAGGAGCGACTGAACAATTCGGCGCAGGGGGTTTTGCCGCGCGCGGTCAGAGCGCACTCCGTCTGCCGCCGGCCGCGGTCGCGCCGGGGCGGCGGCTTACATAACCAACACTTCCTCGCGGGTGTGCGGAGGTCGCCGTGATTCAACACATGATGAGATCTGTCGGGTGATCAGTCCGCCAGCCGATTGCTGTTTTTTCCATTCAGCTGTATTCAGGAGATGCGCCATCGTTCTGCCCTCGCTGAGCGACGTCGACGGAAGTGTCTTCCCTGAAGCTGGCGAGCTTTTGAAGCCCGATGCCACTGACGGCTGATCCGCGTTTCATCACTAAAGTCATGGAAGAGTAACAGTCAAGGACCACCATCCACGCTGATCAGGGGAGAGCGGGGACGCCCTGGTGACGCAGCGGCGGTACTTATGGGCTTCGAGGAACTCCGCATCCGGTTGATTGAGCACTTGAGGGGTTGTCAGTGCGCGGAAGACGCACAAGATCTTCTGGCGGACGCGAACCTGATGCTCAGGAGCAGTCAGTTGGCTGAGGGGGCTCAAAGGATGTTCTGGCGAACGCTCGGCAGAGATCTGGACGTTATCGCCAAGGATCTGCCGCTTCTCCTTGGAGAGGGTGCGGCGGCCCACCTCAGCGTAGTGCTACCCGTCGCTCAACAGCTCGTTGCGCAGTACGGAGACGGTAGTCCACTTCGATTCAACGCTTCAGAATGAGTCGCGCACATTACCCTCAGCAGCGCCTTTGACACGCACCTGCGACGCCACACCTGCGAGTCGCCTGCCTTTCGGAGCGTTGTAGTGTTTCTGTTTCAGTTCGGTCTTCCGTGCAGACGCAATCCAGCGGTCGTGTTAGACACCGTCACGCGCGGGGATGATTCGCCGAATCTCGATTTCCGTACGCTTTCCGTACAGCAATAATGCACGCACTTTTTAACTTGATGTAACTTGCTGAATTTGGCGGAGAGAGAGGGATTCGAACCCTCGAAGGGCTTTTGACCCTTACACCCTTAGCAGGGGTGCGCCTTCGACCACTCGGCCATCTCTCCGCTCAAGAGACACGCTGATTTTTCGGGAACTTGCTTCAGCGGGGGCCGGCCGGGCCGGCGTGCGGGCCGCCATGATACTTAAGGGCGGCACGGGCGGCAAAAACCTGCGTCAAGGGCGCCGCTAGGCACTCAGGCGCGCGCGTACGAACCCCTCCACCGAGCCGAGCGCCGCATCGAGCGCCTCGGGCTTGCTGCCGCCGGCCTGGGCGAAGTCCGGCCGACCGCCGCCGCGCCCACCCACCTGGGCGGCGATCGCGCCCGCCAGCTCCCCGGCCTTGACGCGGGAGGTCTGATCGGCGGTCACGCCGGCGACCAGCAGCACCTTCTCGGGATTCTCGACGCTCGCCAGCACGACCACGGCCGACTTCAGGCGCTCCTTCAGCTGATCCACGGCCGCGCGCAACGCCCCGGCATCGGCGCCCTCCACGCGCATCGCCACGACCTTGACGCCCTGCACATCCACGGCGCCCGCGGCAAGATCCACTCCGGAACCGGAGGCGAGGCGATCCTTCAGTGAGCGCACCTCGCGCTCGAGCTGCCGGGCGCGTTCGAGCTGCTCGCGCACCTTGTCCCGCAGCTCCTCGCGGGAACCGCGGACCAGGCTGGCCAGCTCCTTCAGCAGCGCATCGTTCTGCTCGACGTACTGCAGCGCCCCCTGCCCGGTCAGCGCCTCAATGCGGCGCACGCCGGAGGCGACGCCGCTCTCGCCCACGATCTTGAACAGCCCGATCTCGCCCGCGCGCTGCACGTGCGTGCCGCCGCACAGCTCCATGGAGAAATCCCCCATCCGCAGCACCCGCACGTCCTTCTCGTACTTCTCGCCAAAGAGCGCGATAGCGCCGGCCGCCACGGCCCCCTCGTAGTCCATCACCCGCGTTTCGCTCGCCGCATTGGCGCGGATCTGGGCATTCACCAGGCGCTCGATTTCGGTCAGTTCCTCCGCGCTGACCGGCTGGCTGTGGGCAAAGTCGAAGCGCAGGCGGTCCGGCGCCACGAGCGAGCCCTTCTGCTGCACGTGCGTGCCGAGCACTTTTCGCAGCGCCGCGTGCAGCAGGTGCGTGGCACTGTGGTTGAGCGCCGTCGCCTGGCGCCGGGCGCCGTTGACCTGCGCCTCGAGTTCCTCGCCGACGCGGATGGTGCCGCTCTTGAGGGTGCCCAGGTGCGCGTGCGCGTTGCCACGCTTCTGTGTATCGGTGACCACGAACAGCGTGCCGACCGCGGTCAGCTCGCCGGTGTCCCCGACCTGGCCGCCGGACTCGGCGTAGAAGGGGGTGCGATCGAGCACCACCTCGGCATGATCGCCGGCCTTGAGTGCCTCGACCGCCGCGCCCTCCTTCAGGAGCGCCACCACGCGGCCGCTGGCCTTCAGCCGCTCGTAGCCCTGAAACAGGGTGCGCGAGTCCACGGTGGTGGCCGTGCGCTGCTCGGCGCCGAACTTGCTTGCCTCCTGCGAGCGGCGGCGCTGCTCCTCCATCGCGGCCTCGAAACCGGCGAGGTCGATGGCAAGCCCGCGCTCGCGCGCGATGTCCCCCGTCAGGTCCACGGGAAAGCCATAGGTGTCGTAGAGCTTGAACACCGTCTCGCCGTCGATGGTCTTCGCGCCGCGCAGTGCGCGCATGGCGCTCTCGAGCAGCACCATGCCGTTGGCGAGCGTCTCGGCGAAGCGCTCCTCCTCGCGGCGTAGCACGCGCTCGGCGTGCGCCTTGCCGCGCGTGAGCTCCGGATACGCCTCGCCCATCTGCGCCTCAAGCACCGGCACCAGCTTGTAGAAGAACGGCTCCTGGATACCGAGCTTGTACCCGTGGCGCACGGCACGCCGGATGATCCGGCGCAGCACGTAGCCGCGGCCCTCGTTCGAGGGGGAGACGCCGTCGACGATCAGAAAGGCGCTGGCGCGGATGTGATCGGCGATGACGCGCAGGGAGCTCGAGGTGAAGACCGAGGTGCCCGCGAGCTTGCCCGCCGCGCGGATGAGGTTCTTGAACAGGTCGATGTCGTAATTGGAATGCACCCCCTGCATGACCGCCGAGATGCGCTCGAGTCCCATGCCGGTGTCCACCGAGGGACGCGGGAGCGGGCGCATGCTGCCGTCCGCGCCGCGCTCGTACTGCATGAAGACGAGGTTCCAAATCTCGACGTAGCGGTCGCCGTCCTCCTCGGCCGAGCCGGGCGGCCCGCCGGGCACCTCCGGCCCATGGTCGTAGAAGATCTCGCTGCACGGTCCGCACGGTCCGGTGTCGCCCATCGCCCAGAAATTTGACTCCGCCCCGAGGCGCGAGAAGCGCAGCGGGCTGATGCCGATGTCGTTCAGCCAGATATCCGCGGCCTCGTCGTCGTCATGGTAGACGGTGCACCACAGGCGCTGCGGATCAAGGCCCAGGGTGAAGATGAGAAAGTCCCAGGCGAAATGGATCGCTTCGCGCTTGAAGTAATCGCCGAAGGAGAAGTTGCCGAGCATCTCGAAGAAGGTGTGGTGACGCGCGGTGTAGCCGACGTTCTCCAGATCGTTGTGCTTGCCCCCGGCGCGCACGCAGCGCTGGCTGGACGCGGCGCGCAGGTAATCGCGCTGCTCCTTGCCGAGGAACACGTCCTTGAACTGCACCATGCCGGCATTGGTGAACAGCAGCGTCGGATCGTTGCCGGGCACGAGCGAGCTCGAGGGCACGATGATGTGACTCTGGGCGCGAAAGAATTCCAGGAACGCGGTGCGCACGTCCGCCGCGCTCATGTAAGACGGTTTGCTCAAGGGCCTTCAGTCCAGTCGGGGTCGGCGCCAGTGGCCGCGCGGATATGATCCGATGAAAAGCCACGATACTGCAAAAAGCGCATCTGCCGCGCCTTCTCGCGCCAGTTCCCCGGCACCGCGGGGCCGAACTTGGCACGACACAGCTTGCGGGCGAGCGCCGGCCAGTCAGGACCCCGGGTCAGGGCCGGCTCGATGAGGGCCTCGGGAATGCCCTGCCGGCGCAGCTCCGCGGCGATGCGCACCGGCCCCTGGCCGCGGTTCGCGTGCCAGGTGACATAGTTCTCGGCGTAGCGGGCCTCGTTCAGGGCCCCGCGGGCCGTGAGTTCCTCGATGGCCGCCTGCGCCGCGGCCGCCTCGAACCCCCGGGAGGTGAGCTTCGCCTGCAGTTCCCGGGGGGCAAAGTCGCGCGCCGCGAGCAGCGTCACGGCCGCGGCAAGGGCGGCGGCGCCGTCACCGCGCTGCTGTGCCGGCAGGGCTCTTGTACGACGCAGCGTCATGCCAGCAGTATAGTCAGAGTCCGGACGCGTCGTTTGGGAGGTACCGGCAATGCGATTTCTGACGTGGACTCTGGCGTGCATCCTTTGTGGCGCACTGACTGCGGTACAGGCCGACGAACCCTCGAAGGCGCCCGCACCGAGTTCGGTTGCCACTCCCGCCTCGAACAACACGGTGCCCGTCTCAAGCACCGCACCTGCCGTCGCGAGTCCGCCGGCCGCCAAACCCGACATGAACGACGAGATGCTCGAGAAGCACTTCCGCTCGGAAGGCTATAAGGTGCAGCTGCGCAATGGCAAGAAATGGTACTGCACGCCGATGATCGAGACCGGAACGCGTCTGGCCAGCCCCCACCCGGTGTGTGCCCCCGGTCAGCTGCTGTTGATGAATGAGCGTCAGCAGCAGGAGGACTTGGAGAGGGCCCAACGCATCATGGGTAACGCAGCGGGCAAATGACCGGCCTCAGGCCGAGTTCGCGGCCTGGTCGGGACGGCGCTCCTGGCGCGGCGGCAACAGCCGCGCACGCACCAGGTCCTCGATCTCGCGCGCGACCTCCTTGTTGCTGAGCAGGTAGGTGCGCGCGTTGTCCTTGCCCTGGCCGATGCGGTTGCCCTTGTAGGAATACCAGGCGCCGGACTTCTCGATGATGCCCTGGGCGCTCGCCAGCTCGATGATCTCGCCCTCGCGCGAGATCCCCTGCCCGTACATGATCTCGAATTCGGCTTCGCGGAACGGCGGCGCCACCTTGTTCTTCACCACCTTCACGCGCGTCATGTTGCCCGTGACTTCCTCGCCGGTCTTGATCGCGCCGATGCGGCGGATGTCGAGGCGCACCGAGGCATAGAACTTCAGCGCGTTGCCGCCGGTCGTGGTCTCGGGGTTACCGAACATCACGCCGATCTTCATGCGGATCTGGTTGATGAATACCACGATGCTGTTGGAGCGCTTGATGTTGCCGGTGAGCTTGCGCAGCGCCTGCGACATGAGGCGCGCGTGCAGGCCCAGCTGCATCTCGCCCATCTCGCCCTCGATTTCGGCCTTGGGCGTGAGAGCGGCAACCGAGTCCACGACGATGATATCCACCGCGTTGGAGCGCACCAGCATGTCGGTGATCTCGAGCGCCTGCTCGCCGGTGTCGGGCTGGGAGACCAGCAGGTCATCGATGTTGACCCCGAGATTGCCGGCGTAGGCCGGATCGAGCGCATGCTCGGCGTCCACGAATGCTGCGGTACCGCCGCTGCGCTGGACCTGCGCGATCACCTGCAGGGCAAGCGTCGTCTTGCCCGAGGACTCGGGCCCGAAGATCTCCACCACCCGGCCGCGCGGCAGGCCGCCGATGCCGAGCGCGATGTCAAGTCCGAGCGAGCCGGTGGGCACGGCCTCGACGTCGTACGTGGAAGCGGCATCTCCCAGGCGCATGACCGAACCCTTGCCGAACTGCTTTTCAATCTGACCGAGTGCGGCGGCGAGTGCCTTCTTGCGGTTGTCTTCCATCTGCGAGCTTCCCGGTGAGTGTGTGGAGGTGATGCGAAAAAATTCGCGCCTGATTATCACATAAAGAAGCGACGCCCGGAGCGCGGCGGCGCGCCTGTTTCAGCGCTCTTTGCGGAATTTTTCCCTCTTACCCAGTAGCGCGGATTCGAGGACACTGTATACGGAGCCGCCCGGCGCGCTGCGACTCGCGATGAGCGCGAGCGTCGCGCATTCCCAGGTGACGGGGACGAAGCGCGTGGCGCCCGGCGCCCGGGCAACCTTGCGCGCTACCGTGACATGTACGCGGAAGGGCTTGAGATCCGGAGAGAATCCCGCCGCGGCCGCCGCAGTCCCAAGTGTCTGTGCCAGAGCGCGGGCGCCCGCGTCGTCCCCGCGCCGCGCGAGCGCGCACAGCACCTGCGACTCGCGCCAGTAGGCAAGACGCGCGAAGCGCAGCACGGGCGGGCCCGCGTCCGCGGGCCACGCGGCCGCTGTGGCGTGCACGAGCGCGGCGAGCTCCGCGCCGCGGGCAGCGCTCACCGCGCCCAGAAAGAGCAGCGTAACGTGCAGGTTCTGCGGGGGCACCGGACGGCCGCCGCTCGCCGCCACCGCCGCAGCGCTCGCAGCCGTGAGCGCGCAGCGCTCGGCGGCCCGCGGCCAGAGGGCGAAGAACACTCGCTGCGTGGGAGTGCGCGGCGCGCCGCCGCTCACGAGGCCCCCGGATGGGGCGTCGCCTCCAGACGTACCGGCAGGTCCAGCCGCAGGATCAGCCGCAGGCCATGCAGCACCGCGTGACTGCGCACGAAATGGCGGTCGCCGCTGAAGAGCTGCTCCTCGGCAATGATGTCGGTCGCGCTGCCCTGGCGGGCGGCGGCGCAGAACCACACCGTGCCGACCGGCTTCTCGGCCGTGCCGCCGTCGGGTCCGGCGATGCCGCTGACCGCCAGGGCGACCGTGGCGCCGGCGAGGCGCAGCGCCCCTTCCGCCATCTCGCGCACGGTCTGCTCGCTCACGGCACCGAAGCGCTCGAGCGTGCCGCCGGAGACCCCGAGGTCGCGCATCTTGGCGGCGTTGGAATAGGGCACGAAGCCGCACTCAAACCACTGGGAGCTGCCGGGGACGTCCGTGAGGGCCTTCGCGACCCAGCCGCCAGTGCAGGATTCGGCCGTGACCAGGCGCCGCTCGGCGGCGCGCAGCTTGTGGGCCACGCGCGCGGCGAGTTCGTACAGTTGCGGATCGCTCACCATGTGGGTGCGGAGGCTAACCCAGTGCCTGCCGCCCCGGAAGCGCCGGCCGCGGCACACCCGGTGCAGCTCCTGAGGTAGCCTTCGCGCACCCATGAACGATGCCGCCCTCAAGCACACCCCCATGATGCAGCAGTACTGCTACGAAGCATCAGCAAGCGCTTGAGTGCACAGCCTAAATTCGCCGGGCCCGTCTAAAACGAACGCCGAGTTAGCGGGCGTTCTTCCTCGGTGATCGCAGCTACACGCCGCGAGTTTTAGACAGCTCAGCGGCCTGCGTTGCCAAGGACCGCCGCCTCAGGGCATCCTCGGACCGCGCCAAACAATAACGGGAGCGCAGGTGGGGGTAGATTCACCAGAGCAGGTGCGAACTTCCGCCGGTGCGGTGTTCCTGAGTTACGCCTCAGAGGATTCCGCTGCGGCTGAGCGGATCTCCACCAGCCTGCGTGCCGCTGGGATCGAGGTCTGGTTCGACCAAAGCGAGCTGCGCGGCGGGGAAGCATGGGACCGGCAGATCCGCAGGCGGATCCATGACTGCGCGCTCTTCGTCCCCGTCATCTCCGCGAATACTCACGCGCGGATCGAGGGGTACTTCCGCCTTGAGTGGAAGCTCGCGATCGATCGTTCGCACCTCATGGCGCCCGATCAGACCTTCCTGTTGCCGATTGCCATCGATGACACGCCGGAGAGCGATGAGCGAATACCGGACCGCTTCCGAGAGGTGCAGTGGTCGCGCTTGCCGCGTGGAGAAACCTCGGCCGCATTCATCGAGCGTGTACGGCGCCTGCTCACAGCAGAGGAGTCTCCCAAACCATCCTCCGCCGCACCGGTCGGCAGACTATCCTCGGCAACCAGCGTCGGCAGGTCAACGCACCCACGACGCTTGAGGGCGAGGACGGGGTGGATGGCCGTCGGTCTTGCGGTTCTTGGGGCAGGTTACTTCCTGATGATGAAGGGGCCGCGACCCGGACCACTGGCAGCACTCACAAGTCCAGTCAGCACAGCCTCGCCCGGTCTGCCCGCTAAGGTGACGGAGAAATCCATCGCGGTTCTACCGTTCACGGACCTCAGCGAAAAGA
Source organism: Steroidobacteraceae bacterium (assembly GCA_035518135.1). GTDB lineage: Bacteria > Pseudomonadota > Gammaproteobacteria > Steroidobacterales > Steroidobacteraceae > 13-2-20CM-66-19. The sequence goes on along the minus strand of DATIXW010000219.1, from coordinate 3,726 downwards.
AGGACCAGGAATATTTCGCCGATGGTATGGCGGCCGAATTGCTCGATCTGCTGGCGAAGATCCCAGGCCTGAAGGTGATTGGCCGCACATCATCGTTCCAGTTCAAGGGCGGAAATCAGGATCTGCGGACGATCGGCAACACGCTGGGTGCTGTATACGTCGTTGAAGGGACTGTGCGCAAGTCAGGTGATCGTGTCCGCGTCACCGCACAGCTGATCGATGCGCGCGACGGCACGCAGCGCTGGTCATCGAGCTACGACCGCATGTCCGCCGATGTACTCGGGGTGCAGGACGCAATAGCGGCCAACCTGGCGCGAGCACTGCAACTGACCGTCACCAACGACTTCGGGTCGCGCGCCTCGGTGGCTAATGCCGAGGCGTATGACTCATATCTGCGCGGACTCGACGCCCTCGATCAGGCCTCACAGGAAAGCGTGGACCAAGCAGCGGGGGACTTCCAGCGGACTTTGGACCTCGACCCGCAGTTTGCCCCGGCGGCACTGGGCCTTGCCAAGGTCTATCAAACCAAGGGTGAAGAAGGCTGGTTGTTGCCGACGCGCGCCGCATTCGAGCGCGCGCGGGCAGCGGCGGACATGGCCATTCGGCTGGATCCGAAGCTGGCCGCGGCCCACGCCGTGCGCGCCAACGTACTTGTAATGTACGACTGGGACTGGGCTGGGGCCGACCGTGAGATCAAAGAGGCCACAAGTCTCGGCAGGCCAGTCGAGGTGATCTTGGCTGCGGCGCGGTTGGCGGCGGTGCGGAACGAGTGGGATGAAGCAACGCACCTGCTGCAAACAGGCCTCGCGGCCGATCCGCTTAACAGCGACCTGCACTTGGTGCTTGGGTGGGGCGTGGAACTGCGGTCGGGACGCTTCGCAAGCGCCGAATCGTCGATACGGCGAGCATTGGAGATAAGCCCGAACTTTGGCAGTGGTAATTGGTTTCTGGGCCTTACTCTGCTCTTCCAGGATCGCCTCCCGGAGGCTCTCGCGGCGATGCAGCGGGAGACAGCGTACGACGGGCAACTGGTGGGGACCGCGATTGTGTATCACGCGCTGGGCAGGAAGGCCGAATCCGATGCGGCGCTGAAACGCGCGATCGAACAGAATTCAGAAGAGTGGCCATCGGCGATCGCGCGAGCCTACGCATTTCGCGGGGAACGCGATCAGGCCATGAAATGGCTGGAGCGGGCCTACTCTGTGAGGGATGAAGATCTTTATTTCATAAGGAATGATCCGCTCATGAAGAACCTTGAAGGCGATTCGCGCTATGTGGCGTTCCTGCGCAAGATGAACCTACCGGAGTGAACGCCGGACCCAGAGCCACTTCCATGGGCTCGTTGTGGCTGACCCTCCATGGGCCGCCGCCCTCGTGACGCCTAGGGACAGCATCTTGCCGTGGACTGAGAACGAGGCACTCTTCATCCTCCAGCAGCTCAAATCGGCAGCGCGTCCAAGACGGTTTTAGACAGATAGCTCGTGAACGCAGAAAAAATAGGCCTTGCGGCACACACCCCGATGATGCAGCAGTACCTGCGCATCAAGAGCCAGCACCCGGACATCCTGTTGTTCTACCGCATGGGGGACTTCTACGAACTCTTTTACGAGGACGCGCGCCGCGCCGCCGCGCTCCTGGACATCACCCTCACCGCCCGCGGCCAGTCCGCCGGCGAGCCGATCCCGATGGCGGGCGTGCCCTTCCACGCCGTGGACGGGTATCTGGCGAAGCTGGTGCGCCGCGGCGAGAGCGTCGCGATCTGCGAGCAGCTGCCGGAGGTCGCCGGCGCCAAGGGGCCCCTGGAGCGCCAGGTGGTGCGCATCGTCACCCCCGGCACGGTGACCGATGCGGCGCTGCTCACCGAGCGCGAGGACACCCTGGTTGCCGCCCTCGCCCGTGACGGGGACCGCTTCGGACTGGCGTGGCTCGACGTGGCCGCCGGGCGCTTCACGGTCCTCGAGGGGGCCGGCAGCGCCGCCCTCGGCGGGGAGCTCGAGCGGTTGAAGCCCGCGGAGCTCCTGCTCGCCGAGGGCGCGGCGGAGGAGGACATCACGCGCTTCGGCACGGCGATCCGCCGCCGCGCCCCGTGGCACTTCGAGCGCGCGAGCGCCGCGCGGCTGCTGACGGAGCAGCTCGGGACAGTGGACCTCAGGGGCTTCGGCGCCGAGAGCCTCTCGCTCGGCGTCGGGGCCGCCGGCGCCCTGCTGCAGTACGTGCGCGACACCCAGCGCTCGGCGCTCCCGCACATCCGCTCACTGCAGGTGGAACAGCGCAGCGAGGCTCTGGTCCTTGATGCCGCCAGCCGCCGCAACCTCGAGCTCGATGCGAGCCTCACCGGCAACGCCGACGCCACGCTGATCGCAGTGCTCGACAGCTCGGTCACCGCGATGGGCGCGCGCCAGCTGCGGCGCTGGCTCAATCGCCCGCTCAGGAGCCACGCACCACTGCGGGCGCGCTATCAGGCCATCGCCGCGCTCATCGATCAGCGCCGCGACCACAAGCTGCGCGCGCTCCTGCACGGCATCGGCGACGTGGAGCGGATTCTTTCGCGCATCGCGCTGCGCTCCGCGCGCCCGCGCGACCTCACGCAGCTGCGCAGCTCGCTCGCGGTGCTGCCGCAGCTGCGCGCAGCCCTGGAGACGCTCGACTCCCCGCTCCTGTGCGCGCTGCATGGGCAGGTGCTCACGCACGCGGACGTGCACGCGCTGCTCGGCGCCGCCATCGCCGCCGAGCCTGCGACGCTGGTGCGCGACGGCGACGTGATCGCCCCGGGCTACGACGCCGAGCTCGATGAGCTGCGCCAGATCGCCACCCACACCGACGAGTTCCTGCTCGCCCTCGAGCAGCGCGAGCGCGAGCGCACCGGCCTTGCGAGCCTCAAGCTCGGTTATAACCGCGTCCAGGGTTTTTACATCGAGGTCGCGCGCCGCGATGCCGATGCGGTGCCCAAGGACTACCTGCGGCGGCAGACGGTGAAGTCCGCGGAGCGCTTCATCACCCCGGAGCTCAAGCACTTCGAGGACCGCGTGCTCGGGGCGCGCGAGAAGGCCCTCGCGCGCGAGCGGCAGCTCTACGAGGAGCTCCTGACGCAGCTCACCGACCGCTTAGGGCCGCTGCAGGGCACCGCGGCAGCACTCGCCGAGCTGGACGCCCTGGCCGCGCTCGCCGAACGCGCGGTGACGCTCGAGTGGTCGGCGCCGCAGCTGAGCAGCGAGGCGCGCCTGACGATCATCGGCGGCCGCCACCCGATCGTCGAGCGCTTCACCACCGCGCCCTTCGTGCCGAATGACCTGAATCTCGATGACGCGCGGCGCATGCTCATCGTCACCGGCCCCAACATGGGGGGCAAGTCCACCTATATGCGCCAGGCGGCGCTCATTGCGCTTCTCGCCCACATCGGCAGCTACGTGCCGGCCGAGCGCGCGGTGCTGGGCCCGCTCGACCGCATCTTCACCCGCATCGGGGCGGGGGATGATCTGGCCGGGGGCCGCTCCACGTTCATGGTGGAGATGACGGAGGCCGCCAACATCCTGCACAACGCCACCGCCGAGAGTCTCATCCTGCTCGATGAGATCGGCCGCGGCACGAGCACCTTCGACGGGCTGTCGCTCGCCTGGGCGATGGCACGCGATATCGCCACCCGGGTGCGCGCGTTCACCCTCTTCGCGACGCACTACTTCGAGCTGACGACGCTCGCCGGTGAACTGGAGGCCTGCGGCAATGTGC
>DATIXW010000218.1:0-3228 GCA_035518135.1 Steroidobacteraceae bacterium | reverse complement strand
GAATCCTTCAGATGCGCTTCAGGACTCAGCGATGCACTGCGCGCTAGGCTGCCCGAGCTGTGGTGGTCCAACCTCAACTAAGGAGGCTCTCAAGATGAACAACAAGTGGCTCTCACAAGCACTGTTCGCGGCGCTGATAGTCGCAATCGCGTTGCCCGAGGCGGCACGTGCGCAGATCACGGATAACGATGGCTGCTCGAACGCCACGCTCCGGGGTGACTATGCCTTCACGATCAACGGGCAACTATTCCCTCCTGGTAGCCCGATCGTGACCCGTGACGGTGTTGCCATGACCTTTTTCGATGGAGCGGGTCATCTGACGCAGGTTGATTTCGTGATGCAGTATCCGGACAAGGCGGGGAATTCTTCCCCCGTGCCGGGCCAGCCGAACAGCGTGAGCCAGTTCAATACCGGCGAACGGGGCAGCTACAGGGTGTTCCAGGATTGCACGGGCGAAATGGAAATCGACTTTCCTCCGCTTGGCATGGGCGGAGCTGTGATCAAGGCCAGGTTCGTGCTGAGCGATGCCGGTCAGGTGATCCACACCGCCGTGTACTCGGTAGAACCTCCCAATGCCGCCGCGCCCATACCAGCCCTGATTCACAGCGAGGGACGAAAACTCCTGCGCCGTTGATCCTGAGCGCTGCAGTTCATCCTGAAGGTTACGATCCGGGCAGTCCGCCGACCCGCCAGACTCTATCGCCCCCCCAGCTAACGGAGCTGGGGGGCGCGGCGCCACCCACCTACTACGGGGCCGGGCCGCTATCTGTCGGATCCAGAAACTGGCGGATGGCGAGATTCACCAGATCCGGTCGGCTCTGCAGGGTGCCGTGGCCGGTAGCAGGCAGAATCATGAGCTGCCCATGCGGCAACCCCCTATACAGCTCCACGGTCTCTTCCAGAGACGTAAAATCATGGTCCCCCGCCAGGACGAGAACCGGCGCCGAGATCCGTTTTAGGTCGCTCGGTGCGATCACGACCGGCTCGATCCACATGAAATAGCACTTGCGCAGCATCACCATCCAGTGATCGGGACCGTCCGGACTCACCCGCCCGTAATCTGCACGGAAGTTACGGGGCATGGATGCCGTGATTTCTTGAAGTTTGGCGGTAAGGTGTTCCGAAGACCACGCGCGTCGCTGCATCACCTCCTCGGCAGACAGCCCCGAGCGCAAGTTCGCGCCGGAGACGACCATGCGGCGTACGAGCTGAGGGTGATCTCGTGCGAGCAGCAACGCGACATCCCCGCCATCACTCTGCCCTACGACGTCAACCGGACCGAGCCCCAGCTGCGCGATAACCTCGGCGGTATCATCGGCCATTAGTTTGTATGAGAGTGCCCACGGTCCGTCGGGAGTGTGGCCGTGCCCTCGCTGGTCGATCCCGATGACCGTTCGATAGCTGGCGAAATACTCACGCTGCTTTGTGAAGGTGTTGTCGAAGAACAGCATACCGCCGTGCAGAAACAGGAGCGGCGGCCCGTGGCCGAATTCCTCGGTGTACAGCTTGGCACCTCGCACCTCGTAGAAGCGGTGCGTAGGGGTGAATCCATCCGGGCGCGCAGCTGCAGAGCTGAGCATGCAGCACACAGCAAGCACCACGCCTCTTAAGTCGTGCATGGCCCCTCCCCTCGGCTTCCTGCGCGGATCGGCGGCGCGGCGGCCCGCTACAGCAGCCGCGCCTGAGCGCCCGCGTCCGGCGTCGCCGGCGCGGGCTGATGCAGACGCACCTGCGTGGGCGTCGCCCCCATAAAGCTCACGCCGAGCGCGCTGAAGCGCTCGAGGATACGCAGGTTGATGCTCTGCTGCGCATCCGCGTAGGCGCGGTACTGCGGGTTGGTCACGAAGTACACCACCTCGAACTGCAGCGCCGGTCCGCCGCAGCTGAGCAGGTGACAGCGCTCGAAGCGTGTCTCGGGTGTCGCCTCGATGATCTCGCGCACCACCCGCGGCACGGCTGCCAGCGCGGGCACCGGGGTCTCGTAGTGCACCTCGAGCCGGAACAGCGAGCGCCGCTCGCGCAGCCGGCCGAAGTTGCGCACCCGCGATTTGAGGATGTCGGCGTTGGAGAGAATGATCTGCTCACCGTTGACGCTGCGCAGCCGCGTGCTCTTGACGCCGATGTGCTCGACCGTTCCCTGCACGTCATCCACCGTGAGCGCATCGCCGAGGCCAAAGGGCTTGTCGAGCGCGATGGAGAGCGAGGCGAGGAGGTCCCCCAGCACCGCCTGCACCGCCAGTGCCAGCGCGATGCCGCCGATGCCCAGGCCGGCGAGCAGCGGCGCGACCTGCACGCCCAGGTTGTCGAGCGCCAGGAGCGCCGCGATCCCCCAGATGAGGATGCCCGCCGCGAACAGGATCACTTCCATCGAGCTCTTGAGCAGCGTATCCGGTCCGGCGGAGCGGCGGCGGCGCACGTCGATGGAGTAGCGCACGGCCGTCATCGTCCAGCGCGCCGCCTGCATCCAGAAGAGCAGCACGATGACCACCGTGAGTGCGCGCTCGAGCTTCGGCGGGAAGCTGAGATCGCGTGCGGCGAGCCACACCGCTGCGGCAAACAGGAACGTGCGGCTGGTGCGTGCCACCAGCTCGGCCGCGAGATCGGTGAAGTGAACGGCGCTTAAGTCCGTGCGCCGCCGGCGCTGCGCGCTGAGGGCGCTCCGCAGCAGCGGCAGGATCGTGAACGTAACCAGGAAGATCCCGAGCGCGATCACCCAGGTCTTCAGATCATTGCCGAGAAACTCGACGTGGGTGAGATCGCTCCAGCGGGACATGCGCCACTTCCCCTTGCAGGCTGGCCGCGAACCTTACCGATTTCTGCGGCGCGCGACTACGCGCCCTCGTCCTCGCCGTTCATGCCGAGTTCCTTCAGCTTGCGGGTGAGGGTGTTGCGCCCCCAGCCGATCAGCCGCGCCGCTTCCTGGCGGTGCCCCTGGGTGCGCTTGAGCGCGGCGCGGATCAGCACGCGCTCGAACTGCGGCAGCGCCACATCGAGCAGTGCCTCACCGCCACCTTGTGCCTGGCGCTCCGCCCAGGCGCTCAGGCCCGCCGCCCAGTCGGCGGCGTCGCGGCCCCTGGGCGTGCCCTGCAGCTCCGGCGGCAGGTCCGCGAGGTGCACGACGCTGCCCGGCGCAAGCACCGAGAGGCGGCGGCACAGGTTCACCAGTTCGCGCACGTTGCCGGGCCAGTCGTGCGCGGCGAGCCGCGCGAGTGCATCGGGGGCGAGTGA
>DATIXW010000217.1:0-5548 GCA_035518135.1 Steroidobacteraceae bacterium | reverse complement strand
TACTCCCCTGACAAAAGAACACTTACCGGCCACAGTGCCCGAAGCGCAAGTTTCTCATGCGCCGCAACACGAGCGGTTTGAACCAGTCTAGCGCTTTACGGCTGGATACGCTCTACGGACTTCTACGCACGCACCGCAGAGAGGGCCTGCCGCGCATGCACTGGGCGCCTGGTTTCGGGCGCTCGGACTGGGGTAATCGATCAGGTGTGCCGCACGCGGGCGGCTTGGGCGCTTAAGGCTTGTCGGCGGCCCCGCCGCGCGTCAGCGGCAGTCCCGCCCCGCCGTTGCCAAGGCCGCCCTTGAGCACGTAGGCATCGAAGCCGCGCTCGACCAGGATGTAGGCGGCCGCGGAGCTGCGGCGCCCGGTATCGCAGTAGACGATGTAGGGCTTGGTGCGGTCCAGGGTCGAGAGCTTGAGGCGGATCAGGTACAGCGGCACGTTGAGCGAGCCCTCGATGCCGAGGTTCTGGTGCTCGCTCGGCAGGCGCACATCGAGCCAGCGGCCGCCCCGCTCGATGACCTTGCGCGACTGCTCGTGGGTGACCCACTGCAGCAGCGGCTCGTTCATGAGCTCGCGGAAGTCTTGCTTGTTCAGCCGCATGAGCACCCCGTCGGTGATCATGGTGACCGTGGCGTTGCGCTTGGCCTCCGCAATCAGCGCCTCCTCGCCGAAGGTGTCCCCGACGTTGAGCTCGGCGAGCTTGATGCCCTCGCGGCTCAACGGGGTCTCGCGCGTCACCGCGCACTTGCCTTGCACGATGATGTAGAAGTAATCGCCCTCGTCGCCCTGCTTGATGACCACCTCGCCGGCGCGGCAGGGCGTGCGCTGCAGCCGCTGGAAGATCGCCTGGATGTTCGCCGGCGGGATGCGATGGAAGGCATTGGTCTGCAGCAGCGTCGTCATCCAGTCATCCGAGCCTGCGCCCTGCAGCTGCGCCTGCAGCTCCTCGACCTCATAGCTGCCGGTCTGGTCCCAGGTGATCATGACGTCCAGCAGGTCGCTGTCGATCGACAGGTAGGTGCTGTCATCGATCGCGCGCACGGTGCAGGAGCGCGGCAGCTTGGGGAAGAGGGGATTGCGTGCCTCGGGGGTGCCCCCGCGCACGGTGGCGGTCACCCGCTCGTTGGTCAGCGCCTCGACGCGGCCGCTGATCAGCCACAGCGTGCGCTTGTCGGTGTCGCCCTGGCTGAAGAGCGCGCGCCCCTTGCTGAGAGACTTCACCATCACCTTCTTTGCGAGCGCGGTCAGGTTCTCGCGCTTCATCGCATCGAGCGGCGCGAACATCTTCAGAACCTGAACCGTGGCGACCTGCTCGTCGGACATGTCTTCCCAGGCAGCGGCTAAATCGAGTCTAAGCGTTCGAAAACTAAAGCAATATCAGGCGCCCGAAGCGAGCGCAAACCGGTCTGGATGTTAGCACAGGGCGTCTCGGGCGCCGGACGAGCATCACGCTTTTCCGCCCTCGGAAAGTGCGCTCCAGCCCGCATCCGGCGCAAAGCGTGCTCCGTGACGCGCGGCCAGCTCCCGCAGGCGGGCTATCACATCGGCCGTCCCGCGGGCGCGCGCATAAGTGAGAGGTCCGCCACGGAATGGCGCAAAACCCGCCCCGAAAATCAACGCCGCGTCGGCGAGGTCGGCTTCCGCGACCACGCCCTCGCGCAGGCACGCGACGCACTCGTTGACCAGCACCAGGATCAGCCGGTCGGTGAGATCCTGCGGGGGCGGCGGCGCCTCCCGGGCCTTCACCGCCTTACCCTCGCGCCACTCGTAGAAGCCGGCGCCGCTCTTGCGGCCGAGCCGCTTGGCCGCGATGAGCTCGTTCAGGCGCGCGATCTGGGTGACGGGGCGCTTGAGCTCACGGGCGATGATCTCGCCGACGTGCGCCGCCACATCGAGGCCCACGACGTCGGTCAGCTCGATCGGCCCGACCGGCATGCCGAAATCGACCGCGGCGCGGTCGATCGCCTCAAGCGGCACGCCCTCCTGGGCGGCGAGCATCGCCTCGTACATGTAGGGCACCAGCACGCGGTTCACCATGAACCCCGGGGCGCTGCGGCACGGCAGCGGGAGCTTGTCGATGCGCCGTGCGAAGGCGCTCGCCGTGCCAAGTGCCGCCGGGTCGGTGACCGCGGCGTGCACGACCTCGATCAGCGGCATCTGGGCCACCGGGTTGAAGAAGTGCAGGCCCACCAGGCGCGCGGGGTTTGCCAGCCGCGCGGCGAGGGGCTCGAGCATGATGCTCGAGGTATTGGTGGCCAAGAGCGCCGTCGGCTTCAGCTGCGGCTCAAGGCTCGCGTAGAGGGCCTGCTTGGCCTCGAGATTCTCGTAGATGGCCTCGATGACGACGTCCGCATCCGCAACACCCGTGCCGGCGACGTCGGCCCTGAGGCGCCCGAGTGCGGCGGCGTTGAGGGCGGGGTCCTTCACGCGCTTGTCGAAGAGCTCGCGCGCGCGCTTGAGCGCCGGCTCGATGAGCTCGGCCGAGCGATCCTGCAGCGTCACCGTGAAGCCACGCAGCGCCGACCACGCCGCGATGTCGCCTCCCATGACGCCGGCGCCCACCACGTGCACGTGGCGCAGTTCGCCCGCGCTCTTGCCGCCTGCCGCCTTGAGGCGGTCCTGCAGCAGGAACACGCGCACGAGGTTGCGCGAGGTGTCCGACAGGAACAGCCGCGCCATCGAGCGCGCCTCGCCCTCGAAGGCTGCGCTGCCGTGCGCACCGTAGCGCACCCACAGATCGATGATCGCGTAGGGCGCGGGGTAATGTGCCCGCGGGGCGCGCCGCGCCACCTGCGCGGTGAGTGCTCCCCTCAGGAACGGGCGCACGGCTCCTAAGCTCAGGAGCCGCTCGGTGAGGGGCGGCCGGTGCGGCGGCGGTGCCTTCAGGAGGAGTTCGCGCGCCGCGGCGCGCAGTTCCGCGGCCGGGACCAGCCGATCGAGAAGGCCGATCTGCAGCGCCTTGTGCGCGCGCACGGGCCTGCCGGTGAGCATCAGCTCCATCGCCGCGCGCACCCCGATCAGGCGCACGGTGCGCACCGTGCCGCCAAAGCCCGGATGCAGTCCGAGCTGCACCTCCGGCAGGCCGAGGGAGAGCCGCTCATCGGCGACCCCGACGCGGTAACGGCAGGCGAGTGCGGTCTCAAGTCCGCCGCCGAGGGCGAAGCCGTGGATCGCGGCGACGCTCGCGCAGGGCAGTCCCTCCAGGCGGTCGAACACCTGCTGGCCGCGCCGGATCAGGTCATAGCCGGAGGACTCATCGCCGATGCCGGTGAACTCGCGGATGTCGGCACCGGCGATAAAGCCGCTCTTCTTGCCCGAGATCAGCACCACCCCGCGCGGGGGCTCGCGCTCGAGGGCCGCAAGATGATCGTTGAGCTCGGCGAGCACCGCGGCCGAGAGCACGTTGGCCGAGGTATTGGGCTTGTCGAGGGTGAGCCAGGCGATGCCCTCGGCATCGCGTTCGAGTTTCCAGGCTGGGAGGGTGTCGGTCATGGCGGCAGTGGCAGGATGGTGGAGGATCTCAGGCGGCCGAGGCCGGGCGCGCGGTGGCGCCGCGGTGCACCTCGAAGTCGCACACGAGCGGGCGGTGATCGGAGAGGCGCACGTCGGGGACGCGAAAGTCGGTGACCTCGATCCCCTCGCTCACCAGCACGAAATCCAGCTCGATGCGCGGGGTGCGCGCCGGAAAGGAGGGGAGCCCCGCGGTGTTGGCGCTGCGCAGGCCCGCCGCGCGCATGAAGAGGTAGATCTCGTGTGTGCCCCAGAAGGTGTTGAAGTCCCCGGCGACGATCACCGGCTTGGCGGCCTGGCGGATCAGGTCATGGAGCGAGCGCAGCTGGTACTGGCGGTGACGGTACTTCACCGACAGGTGCACCAGGAACACGCACACGTCGGAGAGCTCCAGCTCGATGATCAGCCGCTTAATGCCGGTGTCGAAGTAGTGGAAGCGCTCCCCGTGCACCGTCGGAGCCGACAGGAAGGCGTTGCCCTGCTTGCGCACGATCGGCATGAACTGGTTGAGCGAGTCCGCGCCGTACTTGGTCTGGTAGGTGGAGTAGTGGCCGAGCTCGCGGGCGATGTGGTCGGCCTGGTTCAGCATGCCGGTGCGGATGGAGCCGGTGTCCACCTCGATCAACCCGACCACGTCCGGGTGCTCGGCGCGGATGAACTCCGTGATGCCGCCCAGCACCTTGCGGTTGCTGCGCAGGTACCCCGCCCCGGGCAGGGGCAGGTGGAACGCCGGGCCGGTACCGGTGGCGTAGCGGATGTTGTAGACGAGGAGGCGCACCTAGAGCGTGATCGTGGGGCAGTGCAAAGAGAGCATTCTAGCGTGCGCGGGGCACCGGCGTGGCGCGGGTGCGCGCAAAGCGCGCACACGGCTGCGCCGGGGACCGGCCGGCAGGGCACAAGTTCCCCGGCCGCGCCGCTTGTGCGAGACTTCCGCACGTGTCGCAGGCGAACCCCATCCGGCTTTTCATCACCCACGCCTGGGAGATGAGCGATGACTACCTGCGCGTGTTCGAGTACCTCGAAAGCGCGCGCAATTTCTTCTACCGCAACTACAGCACCCCGGATAAGCCGGTCACGGGGGACAAGGAAGCGCTGCGCGAGGACCTGCGCCGCCAGATCGCCCCGGTCGAGTGCGTGATCGCGCTGTCGAGCCTGTACGGCACGCACCAGGACCTCATGACCTTCCAGCTCCTCTACGCGCAGGCCAGCAAGAAGCCCGTGGTGCTGATGCGCCCCTTCGGCGGCGGCAAGGAGCCCCCCAAGGCGATCCTGGATCTCGCCAACGAGCTGGTGCAGTGGGATGAGCGGGCGCTCGTGGACGCGATCCGCGTCCACGCCCGTCAGGAAAAGACCGGTCGCTGGGATACGATCGAGTTCAAGCTCGACTAGCGGGCGAGGCTAGCCCTCGTGGGCATAGAGCGAGATCACCTGCGGGATCGCGCCCTTCTTCGGCCGCGCCACCGCGATGTCACTCACGAGCGTCCCGTTCATCACCACGTTCTGCAGCGTGGCCTCGCGCGTGGTCTCGCGCACGTAGGCGCCATAGAGACGCACGACGAAGCCGGCGAGCTCATCCGCTTCGCTCCCGGAGAGCTTGCGCACCGTCGCGCGCACGGCGTCCTCGCCGGGCTGCGGACGCTCGCGGATCAGTGCATCGTGGCAGAGGCGAAACTGCGGACGCAGTGCTTCGGGCAGCTCCTCCGCGTTGACTTCCGCCAGATGCTTGCGGAAGGCCTCCGCGAGACGATCCTTGATCGAGCCGGCGCGAGCGAGTGACAGGGCCGCGCCCTCGAGCTGTTCCCATGTAGTGCTCATTGGATACCTCGGTGACGCACGGGGCGAACCTTCGTTGGGAGGCTGCGCGGCGGAGGCGTCGGTTTTAGTTCTTCTTGTCCGTTTGGGTTGTAGAACTCAAGCGCACTCAAGCGACTGCGCAGGAAATATAGCTCAGACTCTACGAAAAAAATATGCTCATTGGAGCTGCGGCGCGCCTGCAGCGCGCCCTGAAAACCCCGCATTTCTGCGCGCGGGGAGCGC
>DATIXW010000216.1:0-3582 GCA_035518135.1 Steroidobacteraceae bacterium | reverse complement strand
AGATTGCCGGGGACCTCGTGCAGCTTCTGGTGCAGGGTGCCCCCGAAAGCGACATTCATTTCCTGGAACCCGCGACAGATTCCCAGCACCGGCAGCCCGGACTGGACCGCCTTGCGGATCAGGGGGAGCGTGGTCGCATCGCGCGCCGGATCATGCAGCGTGCCCGGCGCGCTCGGCGGACCCTGGTAGTGCTGCGGCTCCACGTTCGAGGGGCTGCCGGTAAACAGCAGGCCATCCAGGCGGGTCAGCAGCTCATCAAAGCCGAGCTCCTCGGCGAGGGACGGAATCAGCAGCGGCACCGCCCCGGCGGCATCCATCACGGCACGGGCGTACTTCTCCCCCACCATGTGGAAGGGATGTGCGCCGACCATGCGCCGGTCTGCGGGGATACCAATGAGTGGACGGCCGGTTGCCATGACGGCTTGCTGCGCGGCAGTGTTTAAAATCCTAAACAAACCGCCGCTAAGACTCTCCGAAGTATGGGCGTATTAGAGCACAGGTGACGGGGAGAAGCCTCGGCTTGCGTCACGCGACATAACTGCGCTAAAGGCCAAACCACGCGCCCCGCGGCCGCACCAGCTGGCCTCCCTCGGCCATTTGCCGCGGCCCGTACCGGGTCGCTATCCTCACCCCCCGCGCCCGCGGGGCGTCTGAATATCCTAAACACCCGAGACCTGGAACTGCGCTCATGGAACGACTGGGCTACGTCGCTTCGTACTATGCCGCCTCCGCGCGTGCGGCACCGGAACGTCCGGCGCTGGCCGGCTCGGCCGTCGCGGACGTGTGCGTGATCGGGGGCGGCATCGCGGGCTGTTCTGCGGCGCTGCATCTTGCCGAGCGTGGCCTCAAGGTCGTGCTGCTTGAGGAGCACCGCATCGGCTGGGGCGCCTCCGGTCGCAGCGGCGCGCAGGCCATCCACGGGGTGGCCTGCGGGCAGGGCAAGCTCGAGCGTCTGCTCGGGGCCGCCGGAGCGCGCACCGTCTGGGACGTCTCGGTCGAGGCGCTGGCGCTGATGCGCACGCTCATCCGGCGTTATTCGATCGACTGCGACTGGGTGGATGGCTACATGCTCGCCGCGGTGAAAGACCGCCACGTGCGCGAGTTGCGCGCCGAGCTTGCCGACCTGCGCGATTCCTACGGCTATCCGAGCGTGCGTTACCTGGAGCGCGAGGAGGTGCGGGCGGTACTCGACACCGACCGCTATCCGGGAGCGCTCTACGACAGCAACAGCGCTCACCTGCATCCGCTCAATTACACCCTGGGCCTGGCAGCCGCCGCCGAGTCGCACGGTGCGCAGATCTTCGAGGGCACGCGTGCGCGTTCCTTTGACGCGAATGGCTCTTCGGTCCGCATCCTGACGCCCCGTGGGGAGCTTCGCGCGCGCCACCTGGTGCTGTGCGGAAACGTGTACCTGGGCGACACCGCCCCGTCGCTCACCTCGAAGATCATGGCGGTCGCGACCTACATCGTGGCCACCGAGCCGCTCGGGGAAGCTCGGGCGCGGCAGCTGATCGCGAACAACGCCGCCGTCAGCGACATGAACTGGGTGCTCGATTACTTCCGCCGCTCCGCGGATCAGCGGCTGCTGTTCGGGGGGCGGGTGAACTATTCGGGCCTCAAGTCCTTCGATGCGCCGAGTGCGACACGCGCGCGCATGCTCAAGGTCTTCCCGCAGCTGGCCGACGTGCGCATCGAGTACGCCTGGGGAGGCGAGGTGGACATCACGCTCAATCGCGCGCCGCATTTCGGGCGCCTGGCGCCCAACGTCTATTTCCTGCAGGGTTTCTCCGGACATGGCATCGCGCTCACCGGTATTGCCGGCAAGCTCGTGGCCGAGGCGATCGCCGGGACCGCCGAGCGCTTCGACGTCTTTGCACGCATTCCACACGGCAACTTCCCGGGCGGCGCGACGCTGCGACGCCCGGCGCTCGTGCTGGCGATGCTCTACTACCGCCTGAAGGATCTCCTTTAAGGAGGCCGCGACTTCGCGTCGCCGCTGCCTGCAGGAAGGAGCTCAGCGATTTGCACGGCGTTAAGCGCGGCGCCCTTGAGCAGCTGATCGCCGGCGACGAACAGCGAGATCGAGTGGCCGCTCGGGTCGCTCAGATCTTGGCGAATGCGCCCCACCAGTATCGGGTCATGGCCGGATGCATCCTGCGGCATGGGGAAGTAGTTGCGCTCCGCGTCATCGACCAGCTTTACCCCCGGGGCGTTCTGCAGCAGCGCGCGCACCTGCGCCGGCGTGATCGGCCGCTCGCATTCGATGTTGATGGCCATGGCGTGGGCGCGCAGTACCGGCACGCGGATGCAGGTCGCCGTCACGCGGATCTGCGGGTCATTGAAGATCTTGCGCGTCTCCTGGATGACCTTGGTCTCCTCGTCGTTGTAGCCCGTGGAGGGGTCAATGCGGGTGTTGTGACTGAAGAGGTTGAAGGCGTAGGGGTGCGGCAGCACCTTGTGCTCGTAAGGGCGGCCCTCGAGATAAGCGCGCGTGGACTCGCGCAGTTCCTCCATCGCTGCCGCCCCGGCACCGGAGGCCGCCTGGTAGGTCGCCATTTGCAGCCGCGTGATGCGGTTCACCTGGTGTATCGGCCAAAGCGGCGTAATGGAGATGATCGCGCAGCAGTTGGGGTTGGCGATGATGCCGGCGTGCGCGCGCAGCGCCTGCGGGTTGATTTCCGGAACCACCAGCGGCACTTGCGGATCCATGCGAAACGCCGAGGAATTGTCGATGACCGTGGCACCGGCGCGCACCGCCAGCGGCGCAAAGCGCTTTGAGGTGCTGCCACCGGCGGAAAACAGCGCGATGTCCACTCCCTCGAAGCTCGACTCGGTGAGCTCGCGCACCGGCAGCGACTCACCACGAAACGGCAGTGTCTTGCCCGCGGAGCGCGCCGAGGCAAACAGCCGCAGCTGCGTGAGCGGAAAGCGTCGCTCCTCGAGGCAGCGGATCAGCTCAACACCGACGGCCCCCGTGGCGCCGACGATCGCGACTACGGGGAGTGAGGATGAGGAACGGGCGGGCATGCGCGTGATCTCCGGTCAGCAGAAACGAAAAGGCCCCGTCGAGTGCTGCGGGGCCTTGGGGAAGTGGTGCGGTCTCGACGTTCCGTTCAGCGCGCAACATCCTTCAAAGCCCCCGCCATGGGCGGATGCCGCGTAATCGTATGCGTGTTCGGCGCCTCAGACATCAGAGCTAAAACGCTACCGCAGGCGCGGCCGAGTGTAAAGGAACGCCGCGTCCGGCGGTGAAGCACGTGCCCTGGAAGGTCGTGATCCGACAGATCGAGCCGGAACGGCTGTTCAGCTTCACCATCCGTACGCCATCGATCCTGCGGCCGATTACTCCCAGGAGACCCCGACGCTGGTCGAGTTTGGCCTTGAGCCGACCGCCACCGGCACGTTGCCGACCGTCACCGCGACTGCTTCCGACAAGGTCACCGCAGCGTGCCGTGCGGAAGCCTTCCGCCTGAACGACAGTGGCTGGGCGCAGCAGATGAAGAACATCGAAGCATATGTCGCGCGTCCCCGGTAACGGCAGCGCCGTGCGACGGTGCCGGCGGGCGACCGCCAAGCATCTGC
>DATIXW010000215.1:0-6112 GCA_035518135.1 Steroidobacteraceae bacterium | reverse complement strand
ATGGAGCCGCAGGTGGCCGCGCTCCTGGCGCTCGGGTGCGTCGCCGGCCAGGGGTTCCTGTTTGCCAAGGCCGCCCCGCTCGAGCAGCTTACGAACAGCACCTTTGTGATGCGGCGCAACGCGCTGTGGACCGCGGGCAGTGCCCGCGAGGAACTCAGCGCCACGGGTCGCTTCCGGGCGCTGCGCGGCCTGCGGCGGCGCTCCGCCGGCGCGGCCTGAAACACCCGGCGGCGGGTGCAGCGCGCGCCGCTCAACGAGGAACTCCCCTCACCTCACTCGGCGTGGTCCTCTTCCGCGCGGCGCGTCGCGGCGCGCTGGCGCAGCAGCTCGGCATGGCGGGCAAGGGCGGGCAGCCGCTGCTGCAGGGCCGGCAGCTGCGGATGCCAGCCGGCGAGGGTGTAGAGGTACGGATCGGCTGCGGAGTACGTCTCCCCGAGTACGTAGGGGGAGAGAGTCGCGGCGAGGGTCTCGAGGTGGCGCGTGTACTCCTCGAGCGCGCGCGCCTGGATGGCGGGGGCGCCCTGCGCGGCGGCGCTCGAGTAGCGCTCGGCATAGAAATACCGCAGCGCGCTCTCATAGACGTTGGCCGAGAGGAAGACCATCCACTGCAGGTAGCGGGCGTGCGCGGAGGTGCCCGCCGGGGGCGCCAGGCGTGCCGCCGGGAAGGCCGTGCTCAGGTAGATGAGGAGGGCGGCGGACTCGGACACCGCGGTGCCATCCGGCAGCACCAGTGCCGGGACCTTGCCGGCCGGGTTCACGCGGCGCAGCCCCTCCAGGGCCTGCGGCGTTGAGCCGACCCAGTGCAGCTCGTAGGGGGCGCCGGTCTCCTCCAGCACTATCTGCACCGCGAGCGAGCCGGAACCCTTGCGGCCGTAGAGCCTGAATTTCGCATCCGTCATAGGCGTTCCATCAACTGCGTTTGTGATCTGCAATTCTAGCGGTGGAGGTCATCGATCCAGCGGATGAGCTCGGGAACTTCGACGGGGGTGATGTCCAGGTTCACGACGAGTCCCTGCTGCCCGCTGCGCGCGAGCACGCAATGCAGCTGCAGCTCATCGCTCGCGTTGATCTCCTGGTGCGGTACGTACGGGGGCACGTAGATGAAGTCCCCCGCCGTGGCTTCGGCCACGAACTCCAGCTGATCACCCCAGCGCAGCCGCGCCACTCCGTTCACTACGTAGATGACGCTCTCCAGATCGCCATGGTGATGCGCCCCGGTCTTGGCCTTGGCCTCGATGGTCACCGTGCCGGCCCACAGCTTCGTCGCGCCGGTGCGCGCGGTGGTGACTGCGGCGCGCCGGTGCATCCCGAGGGTCTGCGCCGTCGCATCATCGAGCTGGTCTGCCGGTATGACGCGCACCCCCTGGGTGCGCCAGCGACTGGATTTTGCGCTCACGGCCCGTCTCCGCCTCCCCGATTGACAGCGGCGCGGCCGCTTCGGAATCGCAAAGTGTAGCGGCATGGCAGCGCCAGTGGCCACGGGGGCGGAAGGCCGGCGGGCGCTCGGTCCGGGGAAAGCGCCGACAGCGATTTTCCGCTTCGCCGCAGGTCCCTGCGGCAGGGCAACGCACCGGCATCGAAGCGCACCCGAGGAATGAGGCCATGAAAGCAGTTGCAGAGTCGGTAGGGATCGGGGGCCTCGCCATCACCGTGAGTGCCCCTGCGCAATCGGCAGCGGAGCCGCTGCCCCGCGCCGCCGGGCCCCACGACGCCGGGTGTCCCGCTGCCTTCACCCGGGCAACCTCATACCGCCCCCCGGGCGAAGTGCCGAACCCGCCGGGCAACGGGACGACCCCGCGACATCCCAGGAAAGCATTGCGCGTCCGGACCGAGTCCGGTCAGGGCGCGGGACTCTTCAGGAGCTCTGTCGCGTGGGGCAGGGAGGACTCGGCGGTGCCCGACCAGCTCACCGGGCTCACCGGCCCCACCATCCGGGTCCAGGCAAAGACGCCGAGGATGTTGATCAGCGCTGCGACCACGAATGCGCTCGTATAGTGATGCGTTCGCTGCACGAGCTCGCCGGTGAGTGCGGGTGCCAGCATTCCGGCCACGTTGGCGAGCGCGTTCTGCACGCCCACCCAGCGTGCCGCGGCGTGCGGGCCGGCAAGGAGCTGTGAGATCGCGAAGGTACCGGGCGAGGAGAGCCCCAGGAGAACCTGGTAAATAAAGATGGCGCCCAGCCCCCAGGGCGGTGGCGCGAGTGCGATACACAGCATGCAGCCGATCGCGCCAAGATGGCCGGTCACCATCGAGCTCTTGTACGCGAGCGTGGTGCGCGCGGTGCGTGCGATGAGCCGGTCGATCGCCCAGCCGGCAAGCAACGCGCTCAGCGCGTTGACGAGGTAGGCCTGGCTCACCAGAGTCGCCATCGCGCCCACGGAGAAGCCGCGCTCGCGCACGAGGTACATCGGCAGCCACGTCAGCATGAAGTAGAAGGTGTAGTTGCTCGAGAAGTGCCCGAGGCTCGTGCCCCAGAGCGAGGGCTGCCGCAGGACCTTGCCCCAGGGCGCCTGGTTTGCGCCGTCGGCCGCGCGGTCCGGCCGCGCCAGCTTCACGCGTGCCCAGGGCAGCAGCCACAGGAGCGATGCGGCCCCGAACACCCAGAACGCCGCGCGCCAGCCGAAGTGCACCATGAGCCGGCCGCCGACGTACGCACCGACCGCGGGCCCGAACAGGTACCCGAAGGCCACGATGCCGTTGGCGCGCCCGAGGCTGCCGACGGGGACCACGGTCGCGAGCAGCTTCGAGACGCTCGGGAAGCCGGCGCTCTCACCCACGCCCAGCAGCAGGCGCAGCAACAGTAGCATCGCAAACGACTGCGCGAAGCCCGCCAGCATGGTGGCGCAGGCCCACAGCACGAGTCCCGCGGCGAGCACCCGCTGCGCGCCAAAGCGATCGGCCAGAGCGCCCGCCGGGATTTGCAGCAGCGCATACGACCAGAAGAACGCGGTGAACAGCAGGCCGATCTGGCGGGCGGAAAGGCCCATCGCGTCTTGGATCAGGGGGGCCGCCATGGGCAGCGCCCCGCGGTCGACGTAGTTCAGCAACAGCGCCACGGCCAGCAGCACGACGACGCCCCAGCGGGCCCCGCGGCCGTGCGCTTCAGCCGGCTGCGCAACCCTCAACGGGCGTAGTCCGGGTCGCTGCGATCCAGCCAGCGCTTGAGCGCGTCAAAGTGCAGCTGCGTGCGTTCGATGCCGCCGACGCGTTCGCTGGCGGCGAACTGCGCCGCCGTGGCCGCGACAACCGGCGCGGGCAGGCGGTGCAGGGGCCGCCCGGTGGACAGCGCGAGCAGCTGCGCCTGGCAGGCGCGCTCGAAGAAGTACAGCCGCTCAAAGCCCTGGGCCATGGAGCGTGCCGTCACCAGGACCCCGTGATTGCGCAACACGAGCACCGAGCGGCTGCCGAGCGCTGCGGCGAGGCGTTCGCCTTCCGCATAATCGAGCGCCAGGCCGTTGTAGTCGACATAGGCAATGTCGTCGTGGAACCCGAGCGCCGCCTGGGATGCCATCTCCAGCGCCGGGTTCTCCAGCATCGCGAGCGCGGTCGCGTACGGCATGTGCGTGTGCAGGACGCAGCGGGCCTCGGGCTTCAGTCGATGCACGGAGAGGTGGATGTAGAGCGCCGTTTCCTCCACCAGCCCGCGGCCGGCGACCACGTCGCCGCGGAAATCCAGTTCCAGCAGGTCGCTCGCGCAGACTTCCGACCACAGCAGGCCGAAGGGCGCCAGGTAGAAGCGATCCGTGTATCCGGGGACGAGCAGCGTCAGGTGATTGTCGATGCCCTCGTTGAAACCGAAGCGTGCGGCGAGGCGGTGGCAGGCGGCGAGGTCGATCCTGGCCTCCCGCTCGGCCTGGCTGCCCGGCGATGCGGGGTGTCGTGACGCGTTCATGCCTCGCCTCGCGCTACTCACAGTCAGGGATCCGATTATAGACTGCGCCGCGGCAGCTGCCGGAGAGTTGTCCCCGCAGATGCGGATGCCCGGAGGGATGCGTATGAATGATGCTGCCCCGTTTGCCTCGGAATGCCCCAAGTGCGGCCACGAGCGCATGCAGGCCGGTTATGAGCGCGATGAGCTCGTGCAGTTGCTGCGCGCCGGTGCGGAAATCGAGGCGCGCTGCTACAGCTGTGATGAGAGCTGGCCGATCTCGGTCGAGGAGCGGGCCGATCTTGCGCGGCTGCTGCGCGCCTGAGCTCAGGTACCGGTGGTACGGGAGCGCGCCCGGGCCGCGCGTCCGACGAAGTAGCCGGCCGCGAACGGCAGTCCCAGCACGAGCAGGGCGAGGAGGATTGCCAGCACCCCAAGCTCGAGCACCAGGCGGCGCAGCTCGGTCGCGGAGGCGCTCACCACCTGGCGCGCGAGGGTGGCGGCGTCGGCCATGAGCGCCTTGCGCTGCACGTCCGCGGCGCTCAGCACGGCGGCGCGCTCGCTGCTGATCGTCGCCGAGAGTGCGCTGCGTTCACTGTGTAGCGTCTGCAGGGTGGCCGCCGAGGAGGTATCCAGACGCCCCACCACCTCGAGCAGCGTGTGGCGGATGTCGCCGAGCGACTGACGGACCAGCTCCGGGGAGTTCCCCGCCAAGGCGGACATCTCCGCCAGGCGCCCATCGAGCCGCAGCAGCGCCGCATGCAGGTCCGGTCCCGAGAGGCCGGAGCGCTCCAGGGCGAGCTGGGTGCGCCACACCGACTGCGAGGGCAGGGAAGCGGCCATCATCTGCATCCGGTCCGCGGTGTCGGCGAGGGCCTGCGGGACGGTTCCGAGCGAATCCAGCAGCGGCGTGCCAGCCCCGGTGCGCTGCAGCCACAACTGTGCTACCGAGGGGCGCACGAACTTCAGGCTGACGTAGGGGTGCTCGCTGGTGTAATCGTGCACGAACTGCGCGTAGCGGGCGAAGTCGCGCGGCTCGAGCAGCTGCTGCGCGAGGGCCTGCGCGGCCGCGTCCCAGTGGTTCGCCAGCGCCACCGCGCTCGGCTGTTCGCGCCCGAAGATCGCCTCCCCGGCCCCGCCCGGGGAGAGGAAGGCCTTCATGCCCGCCGCGAGTGACCAGGTATCCAGCAACGCGATCGAAGGAGCGAGCTGCAGGGCGGCCCGTTCGCTCTGGTCGGTGACGATGATCTTCCAGCGCAGCGCGTTACGGCGGATCTGCGGATCGGGATCCCGGGCCGCGATATCATCGGCGCACTGCTCCACGGCGACGGTGAACTCGGCGGAAAATTCCCGCGTCAGGATGCGCGCGTTCAGGTCCCGCGTCGACAGGGGGCGTTCCGGACTTTTAAGCGAGACCAGCGAGCAGCCCGTGAGACCGAGCAGCAAAGCGGCAACGAGTGAGCGGCAACGCGTCCTCATGTGAGCCTCGAACCACGGCGGCGCGACTTGGCGATGCGCCGATCCGCGGCAACCACCTCGGCGTCGGACCGCGCCAAGCATACGCCCTGGTGCCTGCCTGCCTCTACGGGCGCGCAGCGCGCACGGCGAATCCGCGAGTGGCCGCGCCGACGGAGTAAACTTGGTCTTTGAGCGGGGGAATCTGCCACTTGAAATGGAGACCGTGGCCGGCTGGCGCCGCAGGCGCTGCCAGCGTGCCCATCGCGGCTGCAGCGCCCGTTACGCCAGCTGAGCCGGGGGTGCTGCGTCCACCCCGCGGCACCTTTGACCTTGGCTTGTGGCACGAGCTGCATGCGCGCCGCAAGCGCGGTGACCCGCAGCGCCGGCGCGTCTACCTCTGGCAGCGCGAGGTTCTCGGAGAGCTGCAGGAGGAAGCGCTCCTGGGCGAGGAGGGACGGCGCATCACGCAGCAGGGTGCGCGCGCCGCAGCGCTCGCGTACCTCACGCACCTGTGGACGGCGTACGCGCAGGAATTCCGGCCCTTCTACCGCGGCGTCCCGTACCTGCGGGTCGGATTTGCGACCGGGCGGCGGCCACGGCGGCGACGCGCGACCTTCGGCGCGTATGCGGTGCCGCACCGGCACGCGATCTACTGTCGCCTGGCGAGCCTGCGGCGCACGACCTTCGTGCACGAGGTCGGTCATCTGTTTGCCTGGGGTGACGGCCACGGGCCGGACTTCTGCGCCACCCTGGTGTGGCTGTGGGAGCGGGAGTTCGGGATCGACC
>DATIXW010000214.1:0-5045 GCA_035518135.1 Steroidobacteraceae bacterium | reverse complement strand
GTGGTAGCGGAATGACTCGGCCGCGATCACGACGTCGCCGCAGCGGGCGGCGTTCAGGAGCTTGCCGCAGTCTAAGGTCTCGATTTGCGCGAATTCGTCTGCATCGCGTTCGAGGAACTCACTGATGCGCCATAGGACCTGGCCGCGTGCGCTCGGGGTGAGCCCCATCCAGCGCCGCTCGCGAAAGGCGCGGCGCGCCACCTGCACGGCCGCATCCGCCTCACGCACACTCGCCGGCAGGAAGGCGCCGATCTGCTCGCCGTCCGCCGGGTTGTACACATTACAGGGTTGGGTGCCGGAAGGAACCTGGACGCGCCCGTCGATGTAGAGGCCGTGGACCTCCTCCAAGAAGCGCCGTGTCGCAGCACTCGGGGCGATGAGGGAGCTCATGCCGGCTAGGTGCCAACGAAGGAGCGCAGTGCCCGCAGCACCGCATCGTTGTCGCTCTCGAGCCCGAGCGTGATGCGCAGCGAGTTGGCGGGCGAGCCGCCGACCGGGCGCGGGATGATGCCACGCGCCAGCAGGTGCGCCTGCGCCGCAGCAGCGGTGTGCGGTTCCGCGCCGAAAACCAGCAGCACGAAGTTCGCCGAGCTCGGCACGACCGTGATGCCCAGCGCACGCACCGCATTTGTCACCCGTGTGCGCTCGCGCTCGTTGTAGGCGCGCACGTAGGCGACATGCTCGCGGTCTGTCACCGCCGCCGCGGCTGCGGCCTGGGCGGCGGCGTTGATGTTGAACGGGCAGCGCAGGTGCTCCAGCGCCTTTACGATCTCGGGCGAGGCGTAGCCCCAGCCCACTCGCAGGCCGGCAAGCCCATACAGCTTGGAGAACGTGCGGGTCATCATGACGTTCGGCGCGCCCGTGGCAAGCGAGGTTCCATTGTCGTAGTCCTCCGCGGTGGCATATTCGGAGTAAGCCGCATCGACCAGGAGGATCACGTTTTCCGGGAGCGCTGAGTGCAGGCGCTTCAACTCCGCGCGCGGCAGGTACCTGCCGCAGGGATTGTTCGGGGAGGCGATCGCCACCATGCGGGTGCGCGAGGTGAGGACTTTAAGGATCTCGTCCACGCTGATGTTGTGGTCCGGCTCGGGGGCGACCTGCACTTTGGCCCCCTGCGCCAGTGCGTGGACCTTCGCCATGAGGAAGCAGTGTTCACTCAGGATCACCTCGTCCCCAGGACCTACGTAGGCGCGGGTGAGCATCTGGATCACCTCGTCCGAACCGTTGCCGAAGACCAGGCGCGCGGGATCCAGTCCGTGGACCTCCGCAACCGCGCGCCGCAGCCCCTCCTGGGAGTTGCTAGGGTAGCGGAAGAGCTCCGCGGCCGCGCGGGCGTAGGCCTCGAGTGCCCGCGCCCCGGGGCCGTGCGGGGACTCGTTGGAGGAGAGTTTCAGCGGGACAGCCACGCCTGCGATGGCACGTTCACCGGGTATGTAAGCCTCTGTCATCATAACTCCGGGTCGGACGACGGGGGCGCTCACGCGGCAGCTTCCGCGTTGAGGGGCGGCAAAATGATGTGCTTCCATGGCGAGGCCATGTCAGTCACCGGCACCTCGATCAACGCAGGCCCGGGCTCAGGCAGGGTGCGCTCGAGCACGCGCGCAAGCTCCTCGGGCGTGCGGGCGCGGTGGCTGGCGACGCCGAAGGCCTCGGCGAGACCGACGAAGTCAGGATTGCGCAGGTCCGAGCCGATCAGCCGGTTGCCGAACCATTCGCGCTGCTGGCGCTGCACATTGCCGAAGCTGTTGCTGTTGAAGACGACGGTCTTCAAGCCAATACCGTACTGCGCCGCGGTCGCCATTTCCTGCACGTTGAACATGAAGCCGCCGTCGCCCGCGATAGAGACCACTGCCCGATCCGGATGGGCCACCTTCACGCCCAGCGCGGTCGCATAGCCGTAGCCAAGCGTCCCCTGGTAACCGCAGTTGATGTGCTGGCGCGGCGCGTACACGGGGAAGCCGTACCAGGATGCGAAGCCGCACTGGGTGATCTCGTCGCAGAAGATGCCATCGCGCGGCAGTACCTCGCGGATTGCGCTCAGGAACGACAGCTGCGGCTGGATCTGCTGGATCTCGGCGGCGAGGGACTGCTTCGCGGCGGTGACGTCCAGCCCCGGGCGCCGACCCGGGCCGAGCAGGCGTTCGAGTGCGGGCACCAGAGCGCGCAGCGTGAGCGCTGAGTCCGCGGCGATGCCGACGTCTGGGGTGCCGTGCCGGGTGAGTTCCGCGGGATCGATGTCGATACGCACCACTTTGAGTCCCGCGGGTGTCCCCCAGTGCTGCAGCGGCTCCATCATGCGCGAACCGATGCCGATCACGAGGTCGACCCGCGGCCACAGCCGGTGCCCGGCGGGCAGCGTCAGCGCGAGGGGATGTTCGTCACTGACAATGCCGCGCCCGGCGCGAAAGGACACCACTGGCGCCTGCAGCAGCTCGGCCAGCCCGCGCGTCTCCTCGGGCGCATGGGCGGCGCCGCCACCGACATAGATCATGGGCGCGCGTGCGGCGGCGATGAGGCGCGCGGCCTGCGCGATGGCGTCCGGGTCGGGTGCCGATGCACGCGCCCTGACCGCTGCCGCCTCGGTCACGTCCGCTTCCCGCGCCATCACGTCCATCGCCATCTCAAGCGACACCGGGCGCGGCCGCCCGCTGGTCAGTTCGCGGAACGCCTCCGCGACCAGCGCCGGGGTATCCTCGACCCGCTCCACCCGCGCCGCCCACTTGGTAAGGGTGCGCAGCGTTGCCAGCTGATCCGGGAGCTCGTGCAGCTCGCCGAACCCGCGCCCGATTGAGCCGGAGGGAATCTGCCCGGTCAGGCATAGCACCGGGGCGTTGCAGGCGTAGGCAGTGCACAGAGCCGCGGCGGTGTTGAGAACGCCCGGTCCCGGCACCACCGCGTATACGGACGGACGGCCAGTCGAGCGCGCATAGCCGAAGGCCATGTAGGCGGCCCCCTGCTCGTGGCGCGAGCCGATGAAGCGCACCCGGCGCTGCTCGTGGTAGAGCGCGTCGAAGAAATGATCGAGCTGGCCTCCGGGAAGGCCGAAGACCGTGTCGATACCCTGGGCGATGAGCCCGCGCAGCAGGGCCATCGCGCCTGACACATGCGTCATGAGGAAAAGTACTCCGGTCACGCCGGCCCCGGTATTACGCCCTCGCGGCCGGGCCTATGAACCCACAGGGAGGGTAAGGCCCCCGGAAAGGCCCGCCAAATGAGAGTTAGTGATTGCCCGGATTAGAAAAGGTCATGGCGTAAAGTGCGCGCACCGCGACCTGAGAACCATTCGCATCGGTGATAATCGCTTGCACCGACATCGCGACGAGGACGGTGCATGCAGCACACGGCGAACGGGCGCGCCGCTGGGAACGCAGCGCGCGTGGCGCTGATCAGCGGGGCCGCGAGCGGCATCGGGCTGGCCACGGCCGCACGGCTGGTGGACTCGGGCTGGACCGTTTACGCGGGCTTCAGGCCCGAGGGACGCTCGGCGCCACCGCGGCAGGCGCAACCGCGCGGGCAGCTGCACTGGCTGCCCCTCGAGGTCACCGATGCCGCCGCGCGACGCGCGGCGCTGCGCGAAATCGAGCGCGCGCACGGGCGGCTGGATGCGCTGATCAACAACGCCGGCATACACGCCGGCGGTCCGCTCGAGGAAGTCCCCGAGGGCACGCTGCGGCAGGTCATGGAAGTCAACTTCTTCGGCGCCATTGCGCTGACACGCACCTTCCTGCCGCTCATGCGCCTCGCCGGCGGCGGCGTCATCCTCATGGTGTCCTCACTCTCGGGGCTCATCGGGCTGCCCTTCGACGGCGCCTACGCGGCAAGCAAGTTCGCGCTCGAGGGTGCCAGCGAAAGCCTGCGCTACGAGCTCGAGCCCTTCGGCGTGAAGGTGGTGCTGCTCGAGCCGGGCGCCTACGCCACCGCGCTCGCCGCGACGCCGCCCGGCGCGGGCGCCACGCCATCAGCCTACCGGCAGTTTGAGCAGCTGCGGCACGCGCGCGCCGGGCAAGGCGCGCACGGCGCCGCTCCCGCCGAGGCGGCCCGGATTATCGAGGAAACACTGCTGCAGCACGCGCCGCAACTGCGCGTCCCCTGCGGCGCGCAGGCGCTATCGGTCACCGAGCAACTGCGCACGCTCGCGGGCGATGCGCGTCGCGACTTCGCACTCGCTGCCGCCGGCGTCCGCGGCTAGGGACATCCATGCAGCAGCGCATCGGCTGGGGCCTGATCGGAGCGAGCAACATCGCGCGCATGCGCGTCGCGGGCGCCATCCGCGACAGCGCCGGCGGCCGGCTGGTCGCGATCGCCAGCCACGACCTGGAGCTAGCGCAGACGTTCGCACGCGAGTTCAACATCCCGCGCGCCCATGGCGCCCTCGAGCCGCTGCTCGCAGACCCGCAGGTCGCGGCGGTCTACGTGAGCAGCACCAACCAGCATCACTGCGCGCAGGTGCTGGCCGCGGCCGCGGCCGGCCGCCACGTGCTGTGCGAGAAGCCACTGGCGCTCACGCTCGAGGCGGCGCTGACCATGGCAAGCGCCTGCCGCGAGGCGGGCGTGCTGCTGGCGACTAACCATCACCTGCGCAATGCCGTGACGCTGCGCGCCATGCAGGCGGAGATCGCCCGCGGGACCATCGGCACGCCGCTAACCGCCTTCGCCAGCCAGCCCGCCTGGGTCGCCGACAGCGACTGGCGGCGCACCAATCCCGCCGCCGGCGCGGGCGTGTGCTTCGATGTGCTGGTGCACACCGCCGACGCGATGCGCTTCGTGCTCGGCCGCGAGCCGGTCGAGGCATGCGCACTCGGGGCCTCGAGCCCGGCGATGGCGGAGGGTATCTACGATGTCATCGCGGCGACTTACCGCTTCGAGGGCGGCACGCTCGCGCAGCTGCAGGCGGACTTCCGTTCCCCGCACGGGCGCTCGCGCCTGGAGATCCACGGCACCGAGGGGGCACTGGTCGGTACCGACGTGCTCGGCAAGAACCCCGCCCACCGCGGCCGCGTGGTTCGCCGGACGAAATCGCGCGAGGAGGAAGTCGCGCTGGAATC
>DATIXW010000213.1:0-21136 GCA_035518135.1 Steroidobacteraceae bacterium | reverse complement strand
TCGACATCAGCGAGCTCGACTCGTTGCGGGGGCACCTGAACCGGCGGCTGCCCGCGGGCGCGGGCACGCTCACCTACCTGCCGTTTCTCGCGCTCGCGCTGGTGCGGGTGCTGAAGGAGTTCCCGCAGTGTAATGCCCACTATGATGCGCAACGCGGCGTGATCGTGCGACACCGCGCGGTCCATCTCGGGGTCGCCACGCAGACCCCCGATGGCCTCAAGGTCCCGGTGGTGCACGACGCCCAGGCGCTGGGATTGTGGCAGCTGGCCGCAGAGATGCGCCGCGTCAGTGAGGCTGCGCGCACCAACAAGGCCACGCGGGAGGAGCTCACAGGTTCCACGATCACCATTACCAGCCTCGGCAAGCTCGGCGGCATCGCCAGCACGCCGATCATCAACGCGCCCGAGGTGGCGATCATCGGCGTTAACCGCGCGGTGCAGCGCCCGCTGGTGATCGACGGCGCGGTCGCAGTGCGCCTCACCATGAATCTGTCGTCTTCCTTCGATCATCGCTTCGTCGACGGCTACGATGCCGCGGCGATGATTCAGGCGCTGAAGGAGTGCCTGGAACATCCGGCGACGATCTTCATCGACGGCTAGGACCTTCGATGGTGAGTGAATTACGCAAGTCGTGCCTGAGCGGCGCACGCTGCGCCGCCGTGGCCGGTGCCGTGATTACGCTGGCCTCCTGCGGTGGCAGCGACTCGAACATCGGCGCCGCGAGCGGTCCGCCCCCCTACAGCGCCGTTCCCCAGGTGAAGGTGTCACAGCCCACATCCCTGCCCGCCGGCTGCGACGGTGTTCCGCCCGATGGCATTCTCTACCCGGATACGGCGATCGAGCCGCAGATCGCCGCCGACCGCCTGAACAACTCGTTCCTCATCGCCACCTGGCAGCAGAACCGCTGGTCGAGCGGGGGTTCGCAGACGATCGGTGTCGCGATCTCCTCCGATGGCGGCAACAGCTGGGTGCCCGCCAACGCGCCGTTCTTCTCGCGCTGTGCGGGCGGCAACAGCGGCAACGCCGGCAACTATGCCCGTGCCAGCAACGCCTGGGTGTCGATCGCGCCCAATGGCGTGGCCTATGCCCTCGCGCTCGCCTTCACCGGCGATGTCTTCGCGCCTGCTTCTGCGAGCGCGATGCTGGTCTCGCAGTCGATCGATGGGGGCGCCAACTGGACGCTGCCGGTCGCGCTCATTCAGGACGGCCCGGCCTTCTTCAACGACAAGGGCTCCATCAGCGCGGATCCGACCGATAGCAACTTCGTCTACGCGGTGTGGGACCGCCTGAATTCCCAGAGCAACACCGGTCCGAGCTTCTTCGCACTCACGGCCAATGCCAGCTCGACCTGGTCGGCCGCGCGCAGCATCTACGATCCGGGGGCCGACAACCAGACGATCAACAACGTTATCGTTGTCACGCCGGACGATACGCTCATCGACCTGTTCAACGAGATCGACGGCGTCAGCGGTGGCATGAGCACTTCGCACCTGAAGGCCATGTTGTCGAGCGACCACGGCACGACGTGGACCCCTCCCGTGCTGGCCGCGGACATGCTCGGTGTGGGCACCGCGGACCCGAACAACGGCAACGGCGTGCGCGACAGCACGCTCTTGTTCACCACGGCGGTTGGGCCCGATGGCGTCATCTACCTCGCCTGGCAGGATGCGCGCTTCTCCGGGGGCAACTACGATGGCATTGCTCTCAGCCGCTCCGCGGACCACGGGCTCACCTGGTCGACCCCGGTGCAGGTCAACGGCGACACCTCCGTCCCGGCGTTTACGCCTACGCTGGCCGTCAGCCCTTCCGGCTCCATCGCCGTCACGTACTACGACCTGCGCAACGCGCAGTACTCGACCACGCAGCTGCTGACGGACGCCTGGATCGTGAGCTCGAGCGACGGGATTCACTTCACCGAGAGCCACCTGAGCGGACCCTTCGACCTGCAGCTCGCGCCGCTGACACCGGAGGGCTATTTCCTCGGGGACTACCAGGGACTCATCTTCAGCGGCACGCAGTTCGAGCCCCTGTACGCGCAGACCAATTCGGGAACTGCCATCGCCGCGGATGTGTATTCGGCGTTTCCGCCGCTCATGGCCGCCGCGCGGGCGATGCACGCTTTTACGGCGCAGCCGGCGCTCGGCGCCGCAGCGCTCCCCCCGGCAGCCCGTATGCGCATGTCGCAGCGCATTCGGGCGGCGCTGACACACCGCAATCCCGGCGCGCGCCGTTAGCGCCCTGCAGCCCGATCCGATTGCCCCGGGACGGTCGGTCCTACGCGCCGCGGCCTCGGTCCATGCGGTTGGAGCTCAAGCGTGACACCAGTGGCGCGGGCTGTTCCCGGATGAGGGCGGCCAGCCTCATCGGTGCGCTGCATTCAGCCTACAATAGTCAGGCTGCAAGGAGATGGCGCGATGAACAAGCCTCTGCTTAACCGACGTCAGTTCAGTGCGCGTTGTGCGGCGTTCGGCTTAGCGTTTCCCACCTTGTCAGGGATTATGCGAGCAGCCGCGCAGGTTCCTGGCACCGGTGCGGCGCCAGCCCCTGCTGCGCGTACCGTAAAGCTACCCGACGGCACGACAGTCCCGGCGCTCGGTCAGGGCTGCTGGCACCTCGGGCAAGGCAGGCACCCGCCGGCTGTCGAGGAAGAGGCGCTGCGCACCGGTATTTCGCTCGGCATGACGTTGCTCGATACCTCCGGAAATTACGGCAATGGCCGCTCCGAGGAATTCCTCAGCCACGTGCTGGCCGGACAGCGCGAGCGCATATTCCTGGTCTCCAAGGTGGAGGGCACTCAGATATCGGGCGATGGTATCGCGCGGGCCTGCGCGGCGAGCCTCGCTCGTCTCGGCACCGAGTATCTGGATCTTTATTTGCTGCATTGGCCCGTTCCCAGCGCGCAATTCCCCGGCGTCGTGGCAGCATTTGAGCAACTACGTGCGGGCGGGAAGATTCGCGCTTGGGGCGTGTCCAATTTCAGCGTCGGGCAGATGGAGGATCTCTTCCGCGTTCCCGACGGACATCGCTGCGCCACCAATCAGGTTCCCTATAGTCTCAACAACCGCCGCATCGAGCGCGACGTCCTGCCGTGGTGCAAGCAGCACAACCTGCCCGTCATGGCGTACTCGCCGCTCGGGGGTGACAACAGCCTCGTAGTGGGCGACCGCACGCTGGCGCAGGTCGGTACGATCCATGGTTGCTCGGCCGCCGCGGTCGCGCTGGCTTGGGTGATTCGCAGCGGCAGCGTTATCGCAATTCCCGAATCCGGCTCTCCGGCGCACGTCAAGGAAAACGCCGTGGCGCTCTCGATCGCCCTGACGCAGCGAGACCTTCAGACTCTGGACGGGGCGTTTCCCGGGCCATACGGCCCAACGTAGCGCATGACGACACAGAGCACCGAGCCTTGAGTGCTTTGTAATGAGGATCCTCGGCCTTCCTGGAAGCCTGCGGGCCGCGTCCATCAATGCGATGCTCTTGCGTGCGACAGCGCGACTTGCACCTCCGGAGATCGAGGTCTCGATCTTCCGTGGATTGGGGGATCTGCCACTCTTCAATCCGGACCTCGAAGCGAGTCGTCCCGGAAACGTCGCCGCCTTTCACCGGGCAGTTGCTGAGGCAGACGCGCTGCTTTTCGCCAGTCCCGAATACGCGCATGGTGTCACCGGCACGATCAAAAATGCCCTCGACTGGCTGGTCGGCTTTGAGCCGTTTGCCAACAAGATCGTGGCGGTATTGAACGCGTCGCCAAGAGCGCACCACGCCGACGATGCCCTGCGTGAAACTCTCAGGACCATGGCGGCTGTGATCGTGGAGCCGGCCTCAATCACTATCCCCTTGCTCGGCGCCGGTCTTGATGAAGCAGCGCTGGTGGCTACATCTTCCATTGCGGGGGCGGTTCGTGAGGCCCTGCGCGCCATCCAGCTTGCGGTCGCATCGCGCCAGGGGTCATTGACAGCACAATTCCCACTCAGTTAGCCGAGCCATCGCACCCGCTCCAACGCCTGTCCCCTGCGGATGCGTGCCCACGACGTTCCAGATCAGGTGGGAGGTGACGCCGAGGCCGCCGGGCGATTGCACCCTATGGCGAGTGGCGCGGGCCGCCCGCGTACTTCAGTTCACCGGCGTCGATTCGCAGCTTCAGACGGTTCTGTGGTGGCGGAAGCGGACAGGTGGCGAAGTCGTTGAGCGCGCAGGGCGGGTTGTAAGCCTTGTTGAAATCCACGACCACGCCGCCCGCGACCGGCAGTGGGATGTAGAGGAAGCGGCCCCCGCCGTAGGTCTGCTGCCCGCTGGTGGCGTCGGCGAACATGATGAAGAGCTGCTGATCAGCGGCTTGCTCGAGCACGGTATCAAGGCGCCATTTGCGCCCGTACTGCGTGAACTCGAGCGCGCCCGGGGACACGGCTTCCTCCTCCATGCCGAGGATATTGATGATCCGGATCCGCTTGTCCGGGGGATAGGGGATGAAGCGCGCGTTCAGGACCCACCTGGCGCTGATCGGGAAGTATTGAAGACCGTGGAACCCGAGACGGCGCGGGTTATCGAGGTCACGCACCCGCACGCCCAGCCTGCCGCCGCGTTCGATCACGAAGAAGCGCAGTGAGCCGCTTGCGAGGACGGTCGGTTCACCGCCACGATCGCTGTGAAGGATCACCGAATCGACCCCCTGGCCATCAAGAAGCACGCCGGCGCCTGGGTGAGCGACGAAGCGCACGAGCGCACCGTTCACCTGGAAGGTGCCGGCGGTCTTGGCCAGCGCCGCACTGTCCAGGATGAGGGTGTTGTCCGGCCCGCTGCCGAAGGAATTGCTGCCCTCCTTCAACCAGAAGAGCCCCGCGAGCGTCAGCCAGCCGGTGTCACTCGTGAGTTCGGCGACGCGCTGGGCGCGCCATTGGAGGATCGCGGCCTCCTCGGAGGAAGGCGCGGCGCGCGTTGCGCCGCTCCGCGGCGCTGACAGTGCGCTGAGGGCGAGCGCCATTATCAGCACAGCCGGGGAGTACATGGGCAATCGCATCGAGTCGGTTCCGCGGGCGATCGGAGGGCCTATTTTATGCCAACGGCTGCCGGCGGCGGCTCACGGCACGGGGCGCAGTCGAGTGGCGCTTGCCGGCACCTGGTGCGCCCCGAAATTCGAACCGACTGTGCGGGCACGCCCGTTCGACATCGAGGTCGCAGTCGGGCTGATCAGCTACAAGTAATAATGAGGGTTGTTCGCGCGCCCGCATGGCGCGGGACATCGCATCACGGCTCACCGAGGCGGGCGGACCTGGTCCGCGTGCTCAGGCGCTGCGCTCAAGAATCTCCTCGCGCACGTCGGCGATCTCACGCGCCCTGGAGGGCCGGGCCCCCTCACAGCGCTCGGGCCGCGGACAGCGGTTGCTGCGCGGACAGATGATGCGCGCGGGTTGGGCGAGCGCATCCTCGATCCAGGCGATGTTGAGCACGTTAGCGACGGCAGCCAGCACCTGGCTGGCCGCCTTCGGGATGCGTGCCTCGCCGCGCCGGTGCAGGCATTCGCGGAAGATCGACTCGATCAGCGCCTCGCTCGCCACACTGTGGGTGGCGAGCGCCGGGGCGAGATCCACCCCGACCGACAGCACGTGCGGATTGCCTGCCATGTCGTGCACGCGAATGGAGTGGCAGCAGTACAGGAGTGAACGCTCGCCATCGCGCAGCACCGAGATCTGCGAGCCCGTCAGCCCGTGCTCGCCCTCGATCATGCGGAACACCGCCCAGTTGGGGCACGGATCACTCACCTGCGCCAGATTCCCCCACGGCAACGGGATGCCGTTGCCGCGATAGACCGCGCGCAGGTACCCGGGCGGGTAGGCATCAAAGAAATGCCAGTAGGGGTAGGGGGACACCTTGGTCATGCGGCGCATGATGACCGCCGGCGTCAGCTCGAGCCGGACGCCAGCTTCCACCCGATGCCGCTCGCGCGCTAGGAAACGGCGGAACGGCACCCGCGGGGCGAGCAGCGCGCCGGCGAAGAAACTGCACTCGAAGTCGCGCCACGCGTGCAGCACGTCCTGGGCGTTCATCCCGACAGCCGATGAGCCCCCTTCCGGGCTGCCGCCCATCTCCCCGCCGGTGGCATGCGGGGACTTCAGTCCATCTCCGCCGTGCAGCACCTTGTGGCCGATGTGGGCGGCAAGGTCGAACTTCAGGCGCGCCGGGTCGGCCTGCAGGGCGCGGTTGGCGTAGATGACGCGCGGGGACTCGAAGAACGAGCGCACCATGCTGCGCACCTCGCGATCCTTGTCCCGGGCGAGCACGGGCTTTCTCTCGAACCAGCGGATCTCCAGGCCGTGCCGACGGCACAGGCGCATGAGATCCTCCACGGACAGCGGGAATTGCCGCTCGCCGACGCGGTCCGCGGCTCGCTCGAGATCGGGAAAGTCATTGCGCGACATCTCCTGGTGGGAGCGGATGAGCAGGTGCGCGAACTGCCGCCCGGTGGTGCCGGTCTGCGCCAGCAGTTCCGGGATCGCCGCCTGCAGCAGGGTCTTGGAGAACAGGAACGCGGGCTCGAGGGGGACGCGTGCCGCACCTTGAGCGGGGCTGCCGGGTGCCAGCTGCAGGTCGGCGCTCTCATCGAGAAACCAGGCCGGTGGGCGCTGGAATACGGCGGCCAGCAAGCTCAGCAGCTCGGTGGAGGGCGCACGCTTGCCACTTTCGATCATGCTGAGGTAAGAGACGGAGGGCCCGACCGCCGCGTCGCGCTGGATGCAGCGTACCGAGAGCTCCTCCAGCGTCAGCCCGTTCGCCTTGCGCAGCCCGCGCAATTTGGCGCCGAGAAAGTGGCCCTTGCGCAACAGTTCCGGCATATGTCGAACGGCGTAGCCCGCGGCGGGGAGGGGGCTTGTGAAATTAACAGTGTGAAGTTTCTATAGTCAAATTTCATTGGAACTCGACGTATATTGGCAGAGCGATGAACGCCCAGACCCATGCGCAGCCGTACTCGCGCGACCCCGCGGGACCGCGGGTCGAGATCCTCGGCCAGGGGGTCGATCGTCAGGACGAGGTGCTCACACCACTCGCGCTGCAGCTGCTGGCGAGCCTGCACCGGCGCTTCAACGCGCGGCGCCTGGAGCTGCTGAACGCGCGCCGCGACCGGCAGATACAGCTTGATGATGGGGCGCTGCCGGATTTCCTGCCGCACACCGCCGCCGTGCGCGCCGCCGACTGGCGCATTGCCCCGGTACCGCAGGATCTCATCGACCGGCGCGTGGAGATCACCGGCCCGGTGGACCGCAAGATGGTGATCAATGCCCTGAATGCGCCGGTGCGCTGCTTCATGGCGGACTTCGAGGACTCCTGCTCCCCGACCTGGGAGAACATCATCCGCGGCCAGGTGAACCTCGCCGATGCCATCCGGCGCACCATCAGCTTCGAGGATCCGGCCACCGGCAAGGTGTACCGGCTCAACGAACGCACCGCGACGCTCATCGTGCGGCCGCGCGGCTGGCACTTGCCCGAGAAGCACGTGCACATCAACGGCGAGGTGGTCTCCGGCGCGCTGTTCGATTTCGCACTGTTTCTCGCCAACAACCATGAGGCCCTGGCGCGCGGCGGTACCGGGCCTTATTTCTACCTGCCGAAGATGGAGAGCCACCTCGAGGCGCGCTTGTGGAACGAGGTGTTCATCGCCGCCCAGGAGGCGCTCGGGCTGCCGCGCGGCACGATCAAGGCGACGGTACTGATCGAGACCATCCTCGCAGCCTTCGAGATGGATGAAATCCTGCACGAGCTGCGGGAGCATTCCGCGGGACTCAACTGCGGGCGCTGGGACTACATCTTCAGCTTCATCAAGAAATTCAGGAACCGCGCCGACTTCGTGCTTCCCGATCGCGCCACGGTGACGATGGACCGTCATTTCCTGAAATCCTACGTCGAGCTGCTCATCAAGACCTGTCACCGCCGCGGCGCACACGCCATGGGCGGCATGGCGGCGCAGATCCCGATCCGCGACGACCCGGCCGCCAACGAGGCCGCCATGGCCCGCGTGCGCGCCGACAAGCTGCGCGAAGCCCGCGCCGGGCACGATGGCACCTGGATCGCGCACCCGGGCCTCGCGGGCATCGCCCGCGAGGCCTTCGATGCGGTGATGAGCGGCCCGAATCAGCTGTCGGTGCTGCGCGCGGACGTGAACGTCGGGGAGCTCGACCTGCTCAAGGTCCCGGAAGGCGAGATCACCGAGGCCGGGCTGCGCGGCTGCATCCGCGTCGGGGTGCAGTACCTCGAGGCGTGGCTGCGCGGTAACGGCTGTGTGCCGCTCTACCACCTCATGGAGGACGCGGCCACGGCTGAAATCTGCCGCGCGCAGCTGTGGCAGTGGCTGCGGCACGGAGCCCACACCAGCGATGGCAAGCCGATCACGGTCGAGCGCTTCGACCGCCTGATGAGCACGGAGCTCGACCGTATCCACCAGGAGGTCGGCGCCGCGCGGCTGACGCAGGGCGTCTTCCCCAGCGCCGCACGGCTCTTCGAACAGATGACCAAGAGCGAGCATTTCGATGAGTTCCTGACATTGCCGGCGTATGAGCTGCTGAGCTAGCCGCCGGCCCACTGAATCGAGGCAAAGGCATGAGTGCTGTCAAATCCCTTCCCACCGCTGAAGATCTCGCTCGCAACTGGCGCGAAAGTCCGCGCTGGCGCGGCGTCAAGCGCGGCTACGAGCCCGCCGACGTGGTGCGCCTGCGCGGCACCATCCCGGTGGAGCATTCCATCGCGCGCCTCACCGCGGAGAAGTTGTGGCGCTACCTGAACGAGAAGCCCTTCGTGAACGCGCTCGGCGCACTCACGGGCAATCAGGCCATGCAGCAGGTCAAGGCGGGCCTGGATGCCATTTACCTCTCCGGCTGGCAGGTGGCCGGGGACGCCAACCTCTCAGGCGAGATGTACCCGGATCAGTCGCTCTATCCGGCCGATTCGGTGCCCGCGGTGGTGCGGCGCATCAACAACACGCTGCGCCGTGCGGACGAGATCCATCACGCCGAGGGCGACGACTCGATCGACTGGCTCAAGCCGATCGTGGCGGACGCCGAGGCCGGCTTTGGCGGCGTGCTGAACGCCTTCGAGCTGATGAAGCAGATGATCGATGCCGGCGCGGCGGGGGTGCACTTCGAGGACCAGCTGTCGTCGGCGAAGAAGTGCGGTCACATGGGCGGCAAGGTGCTCGTGCCCACGCAGGAGGCGATCAACAAGCTCACCGCCGCGCGCCTGGCGGCCGACGTGTGCAACGTGCCGACCGTGCTGGTGGCACGCACCGATGCGGAAGGGGCGACGCTGCTCACCTCCGACGTCGATGAGCGCGATCGTCCTTTCATCGATGCCGTCAAGGGCCGCACCTCGGAAGGCTTCTTCACCGTCAAGGCGGGGTTGAAGCAGGCGATCGCGCGTGGGTGTGCCTACGCGCCGTATGCGGACCTCGTGTGGTGCGAGACTGCGAAGCCTGATCTGCAGGAGGCGCGCGAGTTTGCCGAGGGGATCCACGCGCAGTTCCCCGGCAAGCTCCTCGCCTACAACTGCTCGCCCTCGTTCAACTGGAAGCGCAAGCTCGATGACGCGCAGATCGCGAAGTTCCAGCGCGAACTCGGCGCGATGGGCTATCGGTTCCAGTTCATCACGCTGGCCGGGTTTCACGCGCTTAACTACTCCATGTTCGAGCTGGCGCGCGGTTACAAGGCGCACCAGATGAGCGCCTACGTCAGCCTGCAGCAGGCGGAGTTCGCCGCCGAGACGCACGGCTACACCGCCACCAAGCATCAGCGCGAAGTGGGTGCGGGGTATTTCGATGCGGTGACGCAGGCGGTCAGCGGCGGCACCTCGTCCATCACCGCGCTCACCGGCAGCACCGAGGAGCAGCAGTTCCACAAGGTGTCCTAGCGGCGCGGGCGGTGCGAACGCGTTAGGCTAGTCCCCGGGGCGGCCGCGTTGCGGCCGCAGCTGGCGTGGGGGCAGCATGGGTCGCGGCGTCGTCTTGCGTTCTTTATATGTGCAGGTGCTGATCGCGATCGCGCTCGGCATCGTGCTCGGGATCTTCTGGCCGCACTTTGCGCAGCAGCTGAAGCCGCTCGGGGACGGCTTCATCAAGCTGATCAAGCTGCTGATCGCCCCGATCATCTTCTGCACCGTCGTGACCGGCATTGCGGGCATGGCGCGGCTGCGCGAGGTCGGCAAGGCCGGCGGCCTGGCGCTTTTGTATTTCGAGGTGGTGTCCACGATCGCGCTGCTCATCGGCCTCGTGATCGTGAACGTGCTGAAGCCGGGCGTTGGCGTCAATGCCGATCCGGCCACCCTCGACACCCAGGCCATCGCGCAGTACACGACGCCAGGCGGCATGCCCGGGGTCACCGAGTTCATCCTCAAAGTGATCCCCGATACCTTCTTCGGTGCGTTCGCCAGCGGCGAGGTGCTGCAGGTGCTGCTGCTCGCGGTGCTGTTCGGCTTTGCGCTGCACGCGGTCGGCGGCAAGGCCAACCCACTGTTCCAGATTGTGGAAGAGACCGGGCAGGTGCTGTTCACCATCGTCGGCTACATCATGCGGCTCGCTCCGCTCGGGGCCCTCGGCGCCATGGCCTTCACGGTGGGGCGCTACGGCCCGCAGTCCCTGCTGGCGCTGGCGCGCCTCATGGGCTGCTTCTACCTCACCTGCGTGCTCTTCGTACTTTTGGTGCTCGGGCTCATCGCGCGGCTGCACGACTTTTCCGTTCTCGCCTTCATCCGCTACATCCGTGAGGAGCTCTTCATCGTGCTCGGCACCTCGTCGTCCGAGTCGGTGCTGCCACGCATGCTGCGCAAGATGGAGGACCTGGGGGTGCGCAAGTCAATCGTCGGCCTCGTCATCCCGGCGGGCTACTCCTTCAATCTCGATGGCACCTCGATCTACCTGACGATGGCGGCGGTGTACATCGCGCAGGCCACGAACACGCCCCTCGACATCTGGCACCAGCTGACGCTGCTCGCGGTGCTGCTGCTGACCTCCAAGGGCGCCGCCGCGGTAACCGGCGGGGGCTTCATCACGCTCGCCGCCTCGCTCTCGGCGGTAGGGCACGTGCCGGTGGCCGGCCTTGCGCTCATCCTCGGCATCGACCGCTTCATGTCCGAGGCCCGCGCCCTCACCAATCTCGTCGGCAACGGCGTCGCGACGATTGTCGTCGGCCGCTGGTGCGGGGCAGTGGATGAGGCGCGACTGCAGACCACGCTCGGCCGCGCGCCGCGCGGGCAGCTCCCATCGGCATCCGCGCCGTGAGGTGCCGCCGCCGGCCGCTCTAGAAGTTCGCCGTCACCGCGAGCGTCAGAAGCGCATCAGTGCCCTGCGAGCCGGAGAAGCGCTCGTACTCGAGCCGTATGGCCGGCAGGCCGAACTTGAACTGACCGCCGGCACCCCAGGCGACGCTGGTGCGGGTGCTGTCAGTCACAATATAGGTTGGCATCGTGCCACAGGCAGCACAGTAGCGCGCCGTGGTATTGCTTTGGACGTGCGCGCCTCCGAGCTTGGCATAAAGATCGAACCAGGGAACTGGCACGGGCAGGTAGGCGAGCGCAAACGCCGCCGTTGCATGCGCGTCCGTGGAAATCTGTGTGGTGTTAGGGCCACTCACACTCGGGCCATTCACGTAGGTGACGTCCTTGCTGCCGAAGTCCGCGTATTCGGCCTCGGCTCCGAACATGTCCAGCGGGCGCCATCCGGCCACGACTTTCCAGCCGGTGACGTGGCTATCGATCTGGTAGTAGTCCTGGCGCAGCGTCGACTGACCCGCGCCAGCACCGACGTAGAAATCGAGCAGACCGGCAGCATCTGCGCCCGTGCCCACAAGCAGTGCGGAACCGAGCAGGAGCGTGGGCATGATGCGCATAAGGAAGGCAACCTTTCGTTCGTTGGCGGACCTAGCTAAGAGGTCCCGCACCGGCAGAAGTTCAAAGCCCGCGTGCGCGCCTCGCACGCTCACATTCAGTTACTTCCTGCGCGGCGCGCGGTCAGCGACGCCGCGGCTACTTCGCCGTCGGCAGGGCAAATTCCGCGCCCTTCGGAGTGCTCTCGGGCCAGCGCTGCATGATCGATTTCTGGCGCGTATAGAAGCGCACGCCTTCCTCGCCATAGGCGTTCATGTCGCCGAACAGGCTGCTCTTCCAGCCGCCAAAGCCGTGCCAGGCCATCGGTACGGGGATCGGCACGTTGATGCCGACCATGCCGACCTCGATGCGCCGCCCGAACTCGCGGGCGATGTTGCCGTCGCGGGTGTAGCAGGCGACGCCGTTGGCCATCGGGTGGGCGTTCACCAGGTTCACCGCCGCGGCGAAATCCGGGACCCGCACGCAGCACAGCACCGGGCCGAAGATCTCCTCCCGGTAGATGCGCATCTGCGGCGTGACCTGGTCAAACAGCGTGGCGCCGATCCAGAAACCAGCTTCGTGGCCGGGGACGGCGAAGGGCGCGCCGCTCACCGGATCGCGGCGGCCGTCCACGAGCAGCTTTGCACCGCTGGCGACGCCATCCTCGATGTAGCCGCGGATGCGCTCGAGGGCTGCCTTGTTGATGACCGGCCCCATCTCGGCATCCGGCTGCATGCCGTGCGCGATGCGCAGCGCACGCGCGCGTGCGCTCAGCTGTGGCAGCATGCGCTCGGCGGTGTCCCCGACCAGCACCGCCACCGAAATCGCCATGCAGCGCTCGCCGGCGGAGCCGTAGGCCGCGCCGATGAGCGCATCCACGGTCTGGTCCAGGTCCGCATCCGGCATCACCACCATGTGGTTCTTGGCGCCGCCGAGTGCCTGCACGCGCTTGCCCTGTGCGGCGCCGTGCTGATAGAGGTAGTGCGCAATCGGAGTGGAGCCGACGAAACTCAGCGCGCGCACGTCCGGGTGATCCAGCAGTGCATCGACGGCGAGCTTATCGCCCTGCACGACGTTGAATACCCCATCGGGCAGGCCGGCCTGTGACAGCAGCCGTGCCATGAAGACCGACGCGGACGGGTCGCGCTCGCTCGGCTTCAGCACGAAGGTATTGCCGCAGGCGATGGCGATGGGAAACATCCAGCACGGCACCATGCAGGGAAAGTTGAACGGCGTGATTCCCGCCACCACCCCCAGTGGCTGGCGCAGCGTCCAGTTATCGATGCCCGTGGAGACCTGGTCGGTGAAGGCGCCCTTCAGCAGCTGCGGGATCCCGCAGGCGAATTCCACGATCTCGATGCCACGGGTGACCTCGCCCTGTGCATCGCTGAACACCTTGCCGTGCTCCTGAGTGATGAGCCGCGCGAGCGCATCGCGCTGCTCGTTCAGAAGCGCGAGGAACGCCGCCAGCACGCGCGCCCGGCGCACGGGGGGTGTCTGCGACCAGCCTGCGAGCGCCGCCTTGGCGCTCGCGACCGCCACCTCGACGTCGGCGCCGGTGGCGAGCGCCACCTCGCGTGCGATCGTGCCCGTGGCCGGATCGAACACCGGTAGCCGCGGGCCGGTGCCGGCGAGGGTTCGGCCACCGATCCAGTGAGGGATCAGTTCGGCAGTGCCGGACTGCGGGGCTGCGGAGCTGTGCTCCGGCGGGAACTTTGCGACTGCCATGGGAGGGGTCCGGAAGGCCTGCTGTGGGGAGCGCAAATCATAGACCACTTCGTAAGTGCACCGCATACTCGCACGCACATCATGGCCATGCAGCTCTGGTTTCCCACCCGGATCTATCAGGCACGCCTGGCGCAGCGCGGCTGGCGTGCCCTGAACGAGCGGCTGCTGCGCGAGTGTCGCCAGCTGCGTGCCGATGATGCGGTCGGGCGACGCTGGTCGGCGCGCAATTATCCGCATGGCTACACCTCCTACAGCTCGGCGCATCGCATGCATGACCTGTCGCCGACGTTTGCCGCGCTTGCGCGCCAGCTGGATCGCCACGTGAAGCGCTTCGCGCAGGCGCTCGAGTTTGATCTGCGTGGACGGCAGCTGGTGATGACGGACTGTTGGGTGAACATCATGGGTGCGGGCGCCGTGCACGCCTGGCACCTGCATCCGCTCGCCACGATCAGCGGCACCTACTACGTGCAGGTGCCTGCGGGCGCCCCCGGGCTCAAGTTCGAAGACCCGCGCCTCGAGCGCTTCATGGCTGCCCCGCCCCGGCAGAGCAGTGCGCGGCGTGAAAATCGTCCGTGGGCGAGCGTGAGCGCACAAGCCGGTGCGCTGGTGCTGTTTGAAAGTTGGCTGCGTCACGAGGTTGCCCGCCACCCGCGCGCCGTTGAGCGCATCAGCATCAGTTTCAACTACAACTGGTTCTGAAAGCGCACCGTCAACGCGCGCCGCTGCGTTGCGTTGCTTCATTTGACATGCGTGAGCGAACTGCCGAGTTCAGCCGTGGTTCAGTCTGGCTGATCCAACGTGGTAGCCAAGGAGTGTCAAACATGCGCAAGCTAATTCGTGGTCTGCTGCCGGCGTTGATGCTTGCACTGCTCCCCCTGGCCGCACCGGCGAGTGTGGCGATCGGGATTTCGGTGAATTTTGCGCCTCCCGCTCTGCCTGTTTACGTGCAGCCGGAAATTCCCGCGCCCGGCTACATCTGGACTCCGGGCTACTGGGCATGGGGGCCAGGCGGTTACTACTGGGTTCCCGGCACCTGGGTGCTGCCACCTGCCGTGGGATTTCTGTGGACACCCGGTTACTGGGGCTGGGCCGGTGGCGCCTACTTCTGGCACGCGGGCTACTGGGGACCGCACGTGGGCTTCTACGGCGGCATCAACTACGGGTGCGGTTATTACGGCGCAGGTTACGAGGGTGGCTACTGGCGCGGTAACCGGTTCCTCTACAACACCAGCGTCAACAACGTGCACAACATCAGTGTGACCAACGTCTATACGCGCCCCGTGGTGCACACTGCACCGGTAAGCCGCGCGAGCTTCAACGGCGGTGCTGGCGGGATCATGGCGCGGCCCTCGCCGTCGGAACTGTCAGCGGTGCACGAGCGGCACGTCGGCTTCACGGGCGCACAGCGCGAGCACCAAACCCTGGCGCAGGGCAACAACGCGCTGCGCGCCTCGGTCAACGGCGGCCGGCCGCCGATCGCCGCCACTGCGCGCCCGGCAGCCTTCACCGGACCCGGGGTGGTGTCCGCGCACGCACCGCTTGCATATCCGGGCGACGGCTCCGCGCGTTACTCCGCGCAGCACGCGCCGCAAGCCGCGGCAGGCGGCCATTCGCCGTACCCCTCGCAGCACTCCGGAGCAGTCCCGCGCGCCCCGAGCGCTCAGTACCCGGCGCATGCCGCGCCGAGTGCGAACCCACAGTCCTTCGGCCGCGCGCCCCCGGCCGGACACTCCGGCGCGCCCGCGGCCCCCAGTCCCCAGTACCCGGGCCACGCGCCGTATACCGCGCAGTACGCCGCGCATCCGGCCTACGCCGGTGCGGGGCAGTCGGCCGGGCATGGCTCCTATGCGGGTCAGCCGGGCGGCTCCGCGGGACGCGAACCCCAGGGGGCCCCGGGCCACGCCGGCATCCGCGAGCCTCATGGCGAGGCTCCAGGGCGGCGCTAGCGCCGCCCGTCCGGGCCGCCCTGAAGCACGCGCCCCTTTTGCTGAAAGTGCTGCCCAGGTCCGATCCCGTATCCGGTGGATTTGTAGACTCGGTAACCCCTTGCTGGTGGGGCAAAGAGGCTCTGAACATGCGTAGTATATTGTTTTTGCTAGCATTGTTTGTCACCGGTTGTGTGGTCGCACCGCCGCCCGCGCCGCCGCCCTATGAGCCTGCCCCGCCCCCGGTGGCTGATGCCCCGCCGGAGGCGCCGCCCCCGAGCGTCTACGAGGAACCTCCCGTCTCGCAGCCTGCACCGGTGGTCGTTGCATGGGCGCCGCCCCCGATGCTGGTCGAGGTGCCCCCGCCGATGCCCTTTGAGGGTGCCGTGTG
This sequence comes from Steroidobacteraceae bacterium, assembly GCA_035518135.1. GTDB lineage: Bacteria > Pseudomonadota > Gammaproteobacteria > Steroidobacterales > Steroidobacteraceae > 13-2-20CM-66-19. Next base: position 5,255 of record DATIXW010000213.1, on the reverse strand, counting down.
GGTCGGTGGCTACTGGGTCTGGCGTGGAAACTGGGTCTGGGCGAGCGGCCGCTGGATGGGTCCACCGCAGCCCGCCTACGTGTGGGTGCATCCCTATTACGAGCATCGCGCGGGTGCGGTGATCTTCATCGACGGACACTGGGCGCCGCCGGGCGTGGTGTTCGTGCCGCCGCCGCGCAATCTGCCGATCGTGTACGCACGGCCGGCCTACGGCGTGGTGCCCGGGCCGCGCCCCATCGGTCCTGAGGGGTGCTTCGTGCCGCCGCCGCCGGGCTCACGCCGGGGCATCATCGTGCCGGCGCCGGTCGGCACGGCACCTGCGGTCGTGACCGGTGCGCCGCCGGTAATTGCTCCGGGCATGCGCGTGACCGCTAACGTCGTTAACGTCAACAACGGCCACGTCACCAACATCACGAACGTCACCAAGGTCACGAACGTGACCATCGTCGCTCCCGCGGGCGCCACGGCCAACGGCCATGCGTATACCGGCTCGGTCCCCGCGGCACCGCATCTGGCGGCGGCCCGGCCCGCGGTCGTGCCGGCGCGCGCTCCGGAGCCGGCGTTCAACCATCCGGTCGCGCCCCTGGCGCCCGCGGCCAACGGCTACGCCGCGCACGTACCCCCGCGCGAATCGCCCGTGACTCCTGAGCCGCAGCCGCAGGGACATGCGGTGCCACCGGGCCATGCGCAGTTCCCCGAGCGTGCCGAGCCCCCCGGAGAGGCCGTGCCGCCGGGCGCGCCGCATCCGGTCTCTACGTCAAATTATAGGACGCAGAATTCCGCTACGCCGCACGCGGCGCCCCCGCCTGCAGCGACGCACGTGTCCGGCAACCCCCACGCGCCTGCGAACAGCCCGCCGCCCGCGGCGGCGCACAGCGCGAACAACGGCGCCGGCAGCGCGGCCAAGCCGGTGAAGCCGGAGAGCCCGCACAAGCACGATCCAGAGGGACAGCAGCAGCGCTGAGCCTCGCGCGCTCTAGGGCAGCACGCGCCGCAGCCACGCGGCGATATCCAGCACCTCCTGCGGGCACACGGCATGAGGCATGCTGTACGCATGCCACTCCACCGCATAGCCGGCAGCCTCCAGCTGCCGGCGCGCCTCCGCGCCGAGCTGCGGCGCCACCACCGGATCCTGCGAACCGTGCGCGAGGAATATCGGCGTCGCGTCATTCGCCGCGTTGCGCTCGGCGAGCAGCCGCGCGCCGAGGACCAGATAGCACGACAGGCCCATGATGCCGGCCAGCTTCTGCGGATGGCGGGTGCCGGCAAACAGCGCCATGGCACCGCCCTGGGAGAAGCCGGCCAGCACGATGCGCTCGCTGGCGATGCCGCGCGCATTCTCGCGCCGGATGAGTGCATCGATGGTGCCCTGTGAGGCGCGGATGCCGCGCTCGTCCTCGGCCGCGGCGCGATTGAGCGCGGCGATGTCGTACCAGGCACGCATGGCATACCCGTTGTTGAGCGTCACGGGCCGCACGGGGGCATGCGGGAACACAAAGCGCACGGCGCGCGCCTGCGGCTGCGCCAGCTGCGGCACGAGCGGCTCGAAGTCGTGCCCGTCGGCGCCGAGTCCGTGCAGCCAGATCACCGCGGCGCTGGGATCGCGGCCGGTTTCGACTTCAACTGCTTCAGAGGCCACGGACGACTCCTTGAAAATGCGCGTGCTCGCGCCGCATGTTAGTGCAGCCGCGCGGCTGCGTGCAGGGCCGGTGCGCTAGTGGCGGCGCGCCGGGGCGCCACGCGGCGCCGCCAGGCTACCGCGCGTGTGCGCCGGCGCCGTGCAGGTGGGCGCCTGTCGGCGCTCACCTGCGTCTTGTACCTGTTGTACGCCCTGATCGCCGTCGTGGGCGCGAATTTCATCTATCAGGTGATCCGCAAGCCGACGGAATTGTTCTTTCCCATCAGCGGCGTGCTCTACAAGACGCCCGAGGAGACCTGGCGCGTTTACGCCGGGTTATTCCGCCGCTACGCGACGCCGCACGTGAGTGCGCCGCTGCTGGCGGCACTGGCACAGGTCGAGGGTTCAGGCAATCCCCTCGTGCGCACCTACTGGCACTGGGCCGCGCCCGTGCGCCTCTTCGATTTCTACCGCCCCGCCTCGAGCGCCGTCGGCATGTACCAGATCACCGATTCGACCTTCGCCGAGGCGCGTCATTACTGCATCCACGATCACCAGCTCACGCGTGAGGGCGCCTGGGACGACTGGCACTCCTGCTGGTTCAACCGCCTGTACCTGCGCGTGCTGCCGCGTGATGCGGTGGAACTCACCGCGGCCGACCTGGAACTGAAGGTCTCGGGGATTCTCGCCACGCTTCCGCACCGCGCCCCGGGCGCCGCCCAGGTGCAGCACCTCGCCGCGGTCGTGCACCTGTGCGGTGCGGGCGCTGCGGATCTTTACGCGCGGCGCGGATTTCGCTTCAGCACCGGACAGCGCTGTGGCGAGCATGACCCGCGCGACTATCTGGCGCGGGTCGACAACTACAGCCGCGAGTTCGCGCGCCTGCAGGCACGTGAGGCCGTTCCGTCGGCTCAGTGATGGTGATCGCCGGGCCCGTGCGCGTGGCCGTGCTGCAGCTCCTCGGGGGTCGCGGCCCGCACCTCGGCCACCTCGACCTCGAAGTTCAGGTTCTGGCCGGCGAGCGGATGGTTGCCATCGAGCGTCACCAGATCCCCGGTGAGCTGCGTCACCGTGACCGCCTGCGTGCCCTGGGCCGTCTGCGCCTGTAAGCGCAGGCCGACGCGTACCTCGGGTACCCCCTTGAGCGCGCGCCGCGGCACGCGCTGCACGAGTGCCTTGTCATACTCCCCGTAGGCGTCTGCGGGCAGGATCTTCACCTGCAGCTTGTCGCCGGTGTTCTTGCCGGCCAGTTCGCGCTCCAGACCCGGGATCAGGTTGCCGTGCCCGTGCAGATAGGTGAGCGGCTCACCCGCTGCGGAACGATCGAGTATTTCCCCGGCGTCGTTGGTGAGCGTGTAGTGGATGCTGACGACCTGGTCCTGTGCAATGCTCATCAGGGCTTCCTGTGGTGGGGACGAAAAGTCGCGGCAGCGCCGGGCGCCCGCGCCGCGCAAGGATATCATCTGCGCGCGCGGCGCCCCACGCCTGCGCGCCACGGCTCACCGCGCGCGGGCCCGATCGATCGCCCCGAGCAGCAGCGTGAAGGTCTCCAGCAGCGGTAGTTTCAGCTCGAGCGCACGTGCCTTCTGGAGTGCGTAGCCGAAGGTCTCATTCACCTCCAGCGCACGGCCGGCCTCGACATCCTGTAGCGCCGACATGCGGTGCTGTGGCGCATTGATGCGGTAGTGCGCGCCGGCCGCGGTGACCACGGACACCGCCTCCGCTTCGCTCGCCTCGCACAGTCGTCTGGTCGGCAGGATCGCCTGATCGCTCAGCTGCAGGCCGAGCGCCTGCGCGAGGCGCCCCATCTCGCGCACGAGGCGCACCAGCACGAGCGCGGAGTCCGCATCGCACAGGTACTTCCACGTGGCGGCGCGCGTCGTCACGGCGAGGGCGATCAGGCCTACCCAGGAGCAGAACTTTGACCACTCGAGCGAGAGGATCTCGGGAGTGGCGGCGGCGCGCACCCCGGCGGCATCGAGCGTGCGCGCGAGCTCCTGTGCCCGCGAGCTCTCCCCGCCTGCAAGCTCCCCGACCAGGATGTTGACGTTGCGCGTGAAGAGCACATCCCCCGCGGACAGCAACTCGCCGCTGGTGTCGGCAAGCGCGCCGAGTACCCGCTCGGCGCCGAAGGCCTGCGTGAGCAGTTCGTCCTTGAGCGGTCCGTTCTGGATCGACAGTGTCACCCCGAAGCGGGCGTGGCGCAGCGCCGCGAGCGCCTCGGCGGTTCCAGGGGTCTTGGTCGCCACGATCAGAACGTTCGCGCTGTGCAGCTGCGTCGGGTCGCGCAGCGTGCGCACGGGGGTGCTGAAGTCGCTGAGCCCGCGGATGCGAATGCCGTGTGCCTCGAGGTGCGCGGCGCGCGCGCCGCGGGCAAGCATCGCCACCGAGTGGCCGGCGCGGGCGAGGTGGGCGCCGACGATCGACCCCATCGCGCCGGCGCCCAGGATCGCGAACTCGTACTCAACCGCTGCGTTCATGGCCGGCAGACGCCGCGCTGTGCGGGCTTCAGAGCGCCTCGGCGATGTCCTGCATGAGGCCGCGATCCTCGGGCTTCACGGTCGGGGGGTAGCGTCTGAGGACCTTGCCGTCGCGGCCGATGAGAAACTTCTCGAAGTTCCAGGTGATGTCGCCCTCGATGCCGGTGCCGGCCGCGGTGAGATACCGGTACACGGGATGGCGCTGTGCGCCGTTGACTTCGAGCTTCTCGCTGAGCGGAAAGCTGATGCCGTAACTGGTACGGCAGAACTGCACGATCTCCTCCGCGCTGCCGGGCTCCTGGGCAGCGAACTGGTTGCAGGGAAAGCCGACGACGGTGAAATTCTCGGCGGCCAGCTCACGCTGCAGCTGCTCGAGCCCCTCGTACTGCGGGGTGAGTCCGCAGCGGCTCGCCACGTTCACGGCGAGCGTCACCTTGCCGCGCAGCGCGCCGAGCAGGTCCGGCGTGCCGTCGATCTTCGCCACCGCGATGTCGTAGAAGCCGCTCATGCGCCGCACTCCCAAATTCCTGCAAGAGGGCTGTACGATACACCACCGGCATGGCGATCACCCGTACCTGCCGGGCAAACCGCGGGGGATCTACATGCACAACGAACTCAACAAGACCGAAGGCGCCAAGGTCCTCGACACGCTCAACCGCATTCTCGAGCTGGAGCTGGCCGGGCTGGTGCGCTACCTGCACTATAGCTTCATGGTGTTTGGCCACAATCGCATCCCCATCGTCGCGTGGCTGCGCAGCCAGGCGGACGAGTCGCAGGCGCACGCGGTGCGTGCCGGCGAACACATCACGAGCCTCGGCGGTCATCCCTCGCTCAAGCTCGGACCGCTGCTCGAGACCCACAAGCACAACGTCGATGAGATCCTGCGCGAGGCGCTCGCCCACGAGGAGGAAGGCCTTGCGGAGTACCGCAAGCTCATGCGCCTGGTCGAGGGGCGCGACATCATGCTCGAGGAATACGCGCGCGGCCAGATCGCCGCGGAGACCGAGCACGTGGCCGATATCGGCAAGATGCTGCGCAAGCCCGGCTCGATCGCCTAGGGCCACCCCTGCGGTTTTTCGCCGCGGCCGCGTGGGGGTATGCTCGCGGCGTGCGCATCTACGCGATCAGCAACATCAAGGGCGGCGTCGGCAAGACCA
>DATIXW010000212.1:0-7391 GCA_035518135.1 Steroidobacteraceae bacterium | reverse complement strand
GTCGTGCAGCACGTGATCGAGCGCCACGAACTCCTGCGGGGGGTGGCGCCCGTTGCGCGCCTGGGTGCGCAGCCCGTTCACCCACCCGACCATGCGCTGGTCGAAGTCGGCATAGACACCCATGGTGTAGAACACGCGCGCGCGGTTCTCGAGCAGCCCGGGCAGGATCTCATCGAGGTCCGTGAACGGGAAGGCATCATCGGCACCGTAATCGCGCTTGGCGCCGGCGGGACCGGCGCGCCGCCCATCCCAGGTCTCGCGCTCGGGGTTGCGTTCGCGCACGAACAGGATGTACTCCGCCTGCGCCCGGCCCGGCACCAGCACCGCTACCGCCTCCGGCTCGCTGAAGCCGGTGAGGTAGTGAAAGTCGCTGTCCTGGCGGTACGGGTACTCGACGTCGCTGTTGCGGTGGCGGATCGGGGCGGCCGGCAGGATCGCGATCGAATCGCGCCCCATCTGGCGCATCAGCAGGCGGCGGCGGCGGGCGAACTCATCGCGTGCCATCGGGGGGCGGCGCCCTAGTGCAGCTGCGCCGCGGTGGGCGCTCCCGGGGCACGCGCCACGGCGAGCTCCTCGAACAGCAGCTGCACGCCCACGCGCACGAACTCCACCAGTTCCGCGTAGGCATTCTCGTTGGACTCATCCGCGGCGCCGTCCTCCACGTCCGCGCGCGTGATCTCGATGAAGTCGCGCACGATCTCCCCGACTTCGCCCGGCAGCTCGCTCGCATCGGGGATGCTGCCGGCGCCGAGGCCGTAGAGAAATCCCTGGCACCACTGCGAGAGCGCCTGGGTGCGCTCGGACAGCGGGGCGTCGTCCTCGGGCAGCAGCAGCTCGAACTGCATGTCCGGCTGGATGAGTGCGCCGGCGGTGGCCTCGTACAACTCACGCAGCGCGCCGGCGGCCGCGGCGGCCGCGCGCCCCTCGGGGAGGATCTCCTTCAGCCAGTCCTCGAAGCGGTAGCCGGAGGCCCCGCACAGGCAGCCGGCGAGCGTACCGTGCGCCTCGGCGGCGTCGGCGAGCGAGTGCTCGTGCGCGAGCAGTTGCTGGGTGCGGGTGTAGTCGGGCTGCAGCATGTTCGTGGCTCATTATAATTGACCCCAGGAAGAGCGCCGCTCTATAGTCCTAAGGCCATGAGCGACACCAAAAAAACAGAACTCGAGCTCGAACTGACGCGTCTCACCAAGCGCATCGAGGAACTCATTGCGGTCCTCGAGCAGCTGAAGGACGAGAACCGTGCGCTGCGCACGCGCCACGAGTCCCTGGCCGGGGAACGCGCAGCGCTCATGCACAAGAACGAGCAGGTGCGCACCCGCGTGGAAGCCATGATCGGGCGCCTGAAGACCCTGGAGCACGGCACGTGAGCCAGGCGGAGCCGGCACGCGTGAGCGTGCGCATCATGGAGAAGGAATACGTGGTCGCCTGCCCGTACGAGGAGCGCTCGGCGCTGCTGGATGCCGCCGAGTTCCTCAATGCCCGTATGCGCGAGATCCGCGACAGCGGCAAGGTGCTCGGTCACGACCGCATCGCCGTGATGGCGGCGCTGAACCTCGCGCACGAGTTCCTCAAGGGACGTGACCGCGAGACCAAGCTCGACAGCGGTGTGGGACACCGCGTGCGGACGCTGCGCGAGCGCGTCGAGGGCGCGCTGGAAAAGAGCCAGCAGCTCGAACTGTGAAAAAGTCGTGCTTTCCCTGCGAGCACGCGCCCGATCCATGGTGTAGAGTGTTTTCCGCGTCGCCTGCGGTGTTCGACACGCGGACCGGGTTACCTCGGACCCTAATTGAAACACCCAAGGGACTTATGCCTTGCGCGCAGCACTGTGCATGTCCGCCTTCGAGCGGGAAGCCTTACCTGCCGCAGCTCGTCCCACCTGTTGCTCTGGTTCGAGAGCAACGGTTCGCACCGGCACAGGCGGGTGGCGCTACCTGATTCAGCACCCGGTGCCGACCGCCGCATGCTGCGCGCGAACCTCGCGGCGCGCCGCCGGCGCCTCACCCCGGCAGAGCGTACGCGCGCGGCGCAGCAGGTGGCGCGCAACGTCGAGCGTGCGCTGCACCTGAAGGCCGGCTGGCGCATCGCGCTCTACGCCGCCCTCCCCTGGGAACTCGACACCGCCCCCCTCATCGAGCTGGCGCGCGCGCGCGGCTGCCGCATCTACCTGCCGCGCATCGACCGCCAGCGCGCGGCGCGCGGCATGCGCTTCCTGGAGATGCGCGGGAGGCTGCGCAGCAACCGCCTCGGGATCGGGGAGCCGGACAATGCCGCGCGCATCGGGGCGCGCTGGCTCGACGTGGTGTTCCTGCCGCTGGTGGGCTTTGACCGCCATGGCCTGCGCCTCGGCACCGGCGGGGGCTTCTACGACCGCGCCTTCGCCTTCCGGCACTGGCGCGCCAGCTGGCATGCACCACGGCTGATCGGCCTGGGCTACGCCTTCCAGCAGCTCGAGCGCATCGAGCCGGCCGCGCACGACGTGCGCATGGACGCGGTCATCACCGATGAGGGGATCATCCGATGCACTACTGGCTGATGAAGACCGAGCCCTCCACGTTCGGGCTTGAGCACCTCGCCGCGGCGCCGCGCCGCACCACCGGCTGGGACGGGGTGCGCAACTACCAGGCGCGCAACATGCTGCGCGACCAGATGAAGAAGGGCGACCAGGCCTTCCTCTACCACTCGAGCACCGAGGTACCCGGCATCGTCGCCATCATGCAGATCGTGAAGGAGGCGTACGCCGATCCCACCGCCTTCGATCGCAAGCATCACCACTACGACCCGCACAGTGATCGCGCGGACCCGCGCTGGTTCATGGTGGACGTGCGGCTGCAGCGCCGGCTGGCGCGCACCATCACGCTCGATGAGCTGCGCGCGCACGCGGACCGGGAATTAAAGGGGATGGCGCTCCTGCGCCGCGGTAACCGACTGTCGATCACGCCGGTGGAGGCGGCGCACTGGAAGTTCATTCTCACGCTCGAGTGATGCGTGCCATGGTGCGCTCGCATGCCATGCACGCATCGCGCCTAGCACACTTGCCGGTGCGCTCGCTTGTAAATTCTTTTCGCGTGTATATACTCGGACCCCGGACTAACCCGTCTCTAATTGGAGAGCCAACATGGCGAAGGCAAAGAAGAAGGCCAAGAAGAAAGCTGCGAAGAAGAAGTAGTGGCCTTAACTCGGCGATCGCGCAAGCGATCGCCGAGTCGATTTCGAAGACTGTGCCCGCCGCTGACGCGGGCACAGTCATTTCTGGAGTCCGCATTTCCGTCCCCCACCATGACGCTCGACACCGACACCCAGAAGCGCCACGCCGCGCGCGCCGCGCTGGAACTCGTGCCCGCAGGCAGCATCCTGGGGGTCGGCACCGGCTCCACCGTCAACTGCTTCATCGAGGCGCTCGCCGCCACGCCCGGGCGCATCAGCGGCGCGGTCTCGAGCTCCGAAGCAAGCAGTGCACGCCTGGCGGGCGCCGGCATCCGGGTGCTCGACCTCAATGACGTCGCAGACCTCGCCGTCTATGTCGATGGCGCGGACGAGGCGACCCCGGCGCGCGAGCTGATCAAGGGCGGCGGGGGCGCGCTCACGCGCGAGAAGATCGTCGCGGCGGCCGCGCAGCGCTTCCTGTGCATTATCGATGAGAGCAAGCTCGTGACACGCCTAGGGAAATTTCCCCTCCCCATCGAGGTGATCCCCATGGCGCGCGAACTGGTGGCCCGCCGCCTGCGCGCCTTCGGCGGCCGTGCCGTATGGCGGCGCGCCTGCGTGACCGACAACGGCAACCACATCCTCGACGTGCATGATCTGCAGATCCCCGACCCTGCCGCCCTGGAGCGTGAGCTGAACCAGATAGCAGGCGTAGTCACCGTGGGCCTGTTCGCGCTGCGCCCGGCGGATGTGCTCATCGTGGGCACGCCCCGGGGCGTCGAGACGCGCTGACCCCCGCCCCGGCCGCCACTGCTCGCCCCTGGCGCGAGCGCGCCCGGGCTTTGGCGATTTCTCAGGGCACTTTCACAAACCTTTCAGTTCCTCTTCAAGTCGTTCCCGATGACGGGGCATACCTTTCATGGCGGTCCTTGGCACAACCCCACTTGGGAGAACCGCAATGAACACTCCGAACCTGAACCCTCGCTCCGCCGTCCGTCCCATCGCCCTGGCACTGATCCTCGGCCTGATCGGCGTCGCCCAGGCCTCCGCGGGCGAGCCCGCCGGGATCCGCGTCCCCTACGGGGACCTCGACCTGGCCACGAGCGCCGGCGCGCACACGCTCTATGAGCGCATCGCGGGCGCGGCGCGCACCGTGTGTGGCTTCGAAGGCACGTCCCTCATCGAGCAGTCCCTGTGGAACAGCTGCTACCGCGGCGCGATCTCCGAGGCCGTCGCCAAGGTGAACAGGCCGCTGCTGAGTGCCGTGCCGGTCGGCCGTCCCGCGCATAACGTGGCCATGCTGGGCAATTGAGTACCAGGGCAAGCGTGCGGCCATTCGCGACGTTTGCACGCCCGGGCGGACGGACGCCCCGGGCGCACAGACCCCGGATACGGCGCTCCCCCCGCCCAGAGGCGTCGACAACCTGCGATGACGGCGTGCCGGGGGTGCGGCGCGCGCATCCGGACCGCGGTAAGAGCCGGGAAAACCCGCCCTGAAAAGGCACCCGATGCCGGCCGCCGGCCTGCGCTTCACGCGGCCGGCGGACTCTTTGGCCATTCATCACCCAACCTTCACGAAGCTTCACCCCCTCTTCATGCGCCTCCCGGGTCGGGCGCATAGCTTTCACCGCGGTCCTTGGCAAAACCCAACCTGGAGAACCGCAATGAACATCACGAACTCGAATCATCCTTCCACCGTCCGTCCGCTCGCCCTGGTGCTGATCCTGGGGCTGCTCGCCTCGCGGGCGTTTTCCGCCGAGCCGGGCGGAATCACCGTGAAGTACGGTGACCTCGACCTCTCGACCGCCTCGGGCGCGCACACCCTCTATTCGCGCATCGCGGGTGCCGCGCGCACCGTGTGCGGTTTCGAGGGGACGACGCTCATCGATCAGGCAATCTGGAAAGGCTGTTACCGCGGCGCGATCAGCGATGCCGTCGCCAAGGTGAACAGCCCGATGCTCACGGCGGTGCACACCGGCCGTCCGGTGGGCCCGACGGTGGCCATGGCTGGTAAGTGAGCGAAGGGGGGCGCGCGCACCCTCACCCGGGTACCCCCGGTTCCGGGTCCGGGTGCGCGCCGCCGCCGCGAGGTGAGTCATGTCAGGTTACGGCGTAACATCGGACCAAAACGGCCACGCAGTGAGCCCCACTCCGAGATGCGCCGGGCATGGACCCTGTCACCCAAGCGAGCGTCCCCGAACAGGCGGGCTTCCAGGTCGATGACCTGACCATCGACCTCGGGCAGCAGCGCGTCAGTCGTTCCGGCGTGGACATCCCCCTGCCTCCGCTGTCGTTTGAGCTGCTCGTGACGCTGGCACGTGCCGCCCCCAATCTCGTGACCTTCGACCAGCTCACCGCGCGCGTCTGGACCGGGCTGGTCATCTCCCCCGAAACCATCAGCCAGCGCGTGAAGCTCGTGCGTACCGCGCTCGGGGACGACCCGCACGCGCCGCGCTACATCGGCGGCGTGCGCGGGCGCGGCTATCGCATGGTCGCCCCCGTCACGGCGCTGGCAGAGCGGCGCCGCAGCGAGCCGCCGCCCACCCCTTACTGGATCAACGAAGCCGAACCCACCGCGGCGGGTGCCGGGGAGATCCCCACAGCCATGCCGCCGCCCCCGCCGGCCCCCGGACCCGGGGTGCTCGGCTGGCTCGGCGGCCTCATCGCGGTCGCGCTGCTGCTGGGACTGCCGTGGGCGGCGACCCGTTACCTGCGCGTCGCGCGTGCGCCCGCGCCTGCGCACGAGAGCGTACGCGTGCAGCCGCCGCACTCGATCGCGGTGCTGCCGCTGATCGACGTGACCCCCGGCGATGGCAACAGCTACCTCGGCGACGGGCTGGCGCAGGAACTCTCGGCGCGCCTGGGCCGCATCCACGGCCTGCGCGTCGCTTCCAGCACCTCGGCGTTCTCCTTCAGAAACCGCGAGGCGGATGTGCGCGCCATCGCGCAGACACTCGGCGTGCGCCAGGTGCTCGAGGGCAGCGTCATGCGCGTGGGCGATCAGCTGCGCGTCACCGCGCAGCTGATCGACGCCGACACCGGCTACAACGTCTGGTCGCAGACCTACAACCGCACCTGGCAGGACCTGGTGGCCATCCAAGACGACGTCGCGCGCTCGATCATCGGCACGCTGCAGGTGGTGCTCGCGAGCGATGTCGCGCAGAAGGCCGCGCAGCCGCCGACGCAGCGCGTCGAGGCCTTCGATCTGTACCTGGCCGGGCTCGCGAGGCTGCGCGGGGAGGGCGGCCAGGTGCAGCTGGAGCAGGCCGAGGACGCCTTCCGCCAGGCGCTCGCGCTGGATCCGAAGTTCGCCCTCGCCTACGCGGGGCTGTGCGAGCGCTACGCCACGGGCTACGACGAGACCCGCGACGCGGCGCTCGTGAGCCAGGCCGAGGGCGCCTGCGGGGCGGCGCTGAAGCTGGATGGCTCGCTGCGTGAGGTATCTGCCGCGCTCGCCCACCTCTACCTCGTGAGTGGCCGCAGCGATGAGGCGGCGGCACGCTACCGCGCCGCGATCCGCGCCGACCCGGACAACGCCGACGGCTACATGGGACTGGGCGAGGCGCTCGAGGCGGGCGGGCACGACACCGAGGCCGAGCATGCCTTTCGTCAGGGGGTCGAGGTGGAGCCCACCTACTGGGGCGCACAGACCGCGCTCGGCAACTTCCTCTTCCGCCAGGGCCGCTCCGCGGCCGCCATCCCGATCTACAAGCGCGTGACCGAACTCGTGCCCGCGAGCCGCCTCGCCTACAACAACCTCGGCGCCGCCTACCTGATGAGTGGCGAGTTCCCGCAGGCGGCCGCGGCGTTCGAGCGCTCGCTCGCCCTCGAGCCCTCGCGCAGCGCGTACTCGAACCTCGGCTCGGTGTATTACTACCTCGGCCGCTACGCCGACGCGGCGCGCATGTGCACCCGCGGTACCGAGCTTGCGGCGCAGGACCACCGCGTCTGGGGCAACCTTGCGGACGCGCTGTGGCAGATCGAGGGCTCGCGCCCGGCCGCGAAGGACGACTACCGTCGCGCCATCGCGCTGGCGCAGCGCAGCCTCGAGGTGAATCCGAAGGACGCGGTCTCGTGGATGCAGCTCGCCTACTACAGCGCCCGGGCCGGGGACGGCGCACACGTGAGCGACTACGCGAGCCGTGCGCTCGCCCTGGGCGGCACGGACCAGTACGTGCACTACTACGCGGCGCTGGTGGCGCTCGAGCGCGGCGACGCGAACGGCGCGCTCGCCGCGCTCGCGCGCGCCG
>DATIXW010000211.1:0-14163 GCA_035518135.1 Steroidobacteraceae bacterium | reverse complement strand
CGGCGCGCGCGCCGCCGCTGCTGGAGGCCTCGGTGCTGAGCTCGGTGAGCGTCCACGGACCGTGAGCGGAGCCTTCGGCGCGCAGCACCAGCGCCTCGATGTCGCCGTCGAAGAGCTCCTTCTTCTTGTCGGCGAGGGCCTTGAAGTCCTCGAAGATGCGGTTGAACTCGAGCTCATCGAGCTCGAACCCGAGCGCCTTCACGCGCTCGCGGAAGGCGTGGCGGCCGGAGTGCTTGCCGAGCACCAGGTGACTGCGCGTGAGCCCGACGTCCTCGGGGCGCAGGATCTCGTAGGTCGAGTGGTGCTTGAGCATGCCGTGCTGGTGGATGCCCGACTCGTGCGCGAAGGCGTTCTCACCCACCACCGCCTTGTTGCGCGGGATCGGCTGCCCGGTGATGCTCGAGACGAGCCGCGAGGTGGGGTAGAGGCGGTTGGTCTGGATGTTCGTCACGACGTTGAAGAACGCGGCGCGCGTCTTCAGCGCCATCACCACCTCCTCGAGCGAGCAGTTGCCGGCGCGCTCACCGATCCCGTTGATGGTGCACTCGATCTGGCGGGCGCCGGCGACGACGGCGGTCAGGCTGTTGGCGACCGCCATCCCGAGATCGTCGTGGCAGTGCACCGAGAGGCGGATGCCCTCGATGCCGCGCACGTTCTTGCGCAGGTAGCGGAAGAGCTCGGCGAACTCATCCGGCACCGTGTAGCCGACGGTGTCGGGGATGTTGACGGTGGTGGCACCGGCTGCGATCGCGGTCTCGACCACCTGCGCGAGGAACTCGATCTCGGTGCGCGAGGCGTCCTCGGGGGAGAACTCCACGTCCTCGCACAGCTCGCGCGCGCGCGCCACCCCGGTGGCGGCGAGCCGCAGGATCTCATCCTGCGCCATGTTGAGCTTGTACTGGCGGTGGATCGCGCTCGTGGCGAGGAACACGTGGATGCGCTTGCGCGCCGCCGGCTCGAGCGCGCGCGCGACGAGCTCGATGTCATCGGGATTGCAGCGCGCGAGCCCACAGATGATCGGGCCGTGCACCTCGCGCGCGACCGCCTGCACGCTCTCGAAGTCCCCGCGCGAGGCGGCCGGGAAGCCCGCCTCCACGACGTCCACGCCGAGCTCGGCGAGGGCGCGCGCGACGCGCAGCTTCTCGGGCTGCGTCATGCTGCAGCCAGGGGACTGCTCGCCGTCGCGCAGCGTGGTGTCGAAGATCAGTACGCGGTCGGGATTGGCGACCATAAGGCACTTCCGGGTTTGAGGTGGGGGGAGGGCGCGCCTCAGGGGGCGCGCGCCGCACTTCAGGCGCGCTTCTCCTGCAGCCAGGACATGCGCGCGCGCAGCTGCGCACCGACCTTCTCGATCTGGCGGTTGAGGTCGCTCTTCAGCAGCTTCTGGTACTTCGCCTTGCCGGTGGCGTTCTCCTTGATCCACTGGCGCGCGAACTTGCCGCTCTGCACTTCCTTGAGGACGCGGCGCATCTCCTTCTTCACGCGCGCATCCACGATGCGCGGGCCGCGCGTGAGGTCACCGTACTTGGCGGTCTCGCTGATGAAGCGGTGCATCTTCGCAAGCCCGCCCTCGTAGAGCAGGTCGACGATCAGCTTCAGCTCGTGCAGGCACTCGTAGTAGGCGATCTCGGGCTGGTAGCCCGCCTCGACGAGGGTCTCGAAGCCCTTCACCACCAGCTCCGTCGCCCCGCCGCACAGCACCGCCTGCTCGCCAAAGAGGTCCGTCTCGGTCTCCTCGGCGAAGGTGGTCTCGATCACCCCGCCGCGGGTGCCGCCGATGCCATGCGCATAGGCGAGCGCCTTCGCGTGCGCCTTGCCGCTGGCATCCTGGGCGACCGCCAGCAGGCACGGCACGCCCGCCCCCTCCTGGTACTGGCGCCGCACGAGATCGCCCGGTCCCTTGGGGGCGATCAGCACCACGTCGAGGTCCTTGCGCGGCTTCACCTGCTTGAAGTGCACGTTGAAGCCGTGCGCGAAGAGCAGCGTGGCCCCTGGCTTCAGGTGCGCCTTGATGCTCTGGTAGAACTCCTTCTGCGAGGTGTCGGGGATGAGGATCGCGACCAGGTCTGCGCCCTTCACCGCCTCGGCGGGCTCGGCGACCTTCAGTCCCGCCTTCCTCGCCTGCTTCCAGCCCTCGCCCCCCTTGCGCACGCCGACCACGACGTCAAAGCCGCTGTCGTTGAGGTTCAGCGCATGCGCACGCCCCTGGCTGCCGTAGCCGAGGATGGCGATGCGCGCGCCCTTGAGCGCTTTCTTGTCGACGTCTTTCTGGGAAAACAGCCTCATCAGAATCACTCCTCAATGGGTCATGCAATACGCATCACAAACGTAAAAACCCCGCAGCGGCTCTCGGGCCGGTGCGGGGTTTCTGGTGTCCTACTTCGCTCGTGCCTGGTGGGTCGTCAGGCGTCCGCGCGGGCCCCGCACCGTGCTCCGCTAAGGAGCAGCAGTCCGGGCAGCAGTACCGGCAGCCGCACGCGCGCCGCGCCGGCGGGCGCGGCTGCGATGGGAAACGGGGCGGTGGTGCCGTGGTGCATGCGTGGCGAACGAATCCTGATACGCCCGATGGGAGCACAGCGGCCTTGCCCTTGTCAACGAGGCTGTCGCTGCCGCGGGGGGGCCATTAAGCTTGCGCGCGTGCCCCCAGGCCGCATCGGTAAGCCCAGCCCCCTCGTCGAGGGCATCTTTCGGCGCGAGATCCTGCCGTGGGGCCTGCTCGGGTTCACCCTCGGCCTGGTCGAGGGGGCCACCGCCGCGGTG
Organism: Steroidobacteraceae bacterium; assembly: GCA_035518135.1. Taxonomy (GTDB): domain Bacteria; phylum Pseudomonadota; class Gammaproteobacteria; order Steroidobacterales; family Steroidobacteraceae; genus 13-2-20CM-66-19. The sequence continues at coordinate 11,403 of DATIXW010000211.1, read as the reverse complement.
CTCATCAAGCAGCACTTCGCCGGCGCCGCTTCCACCTTCGGGGTGAACATCGCGGTTGCGCTCGTCAGCGGCGCCCCGGCCTTCTCCAACGTGCTGAGCTTCGTGTGGGCGAACGTCGCGCACGGGCGCGCGCGCGTGCAGCTGATGGTCGCGCTGCAGGCGGGGTTTGCCCTCCTGGTCGGGTGCGTGGCGCTCGCCTCGCGCGCCTCCGCGGGGCTGTGGCTGACGGTGCTCGCGATCATCGCCGCGCGGGTGCTGTGGGCGGGGATCCTGACGGTGCGCGCGGCGGTGTGGACGGCGAACTACCCGCGCAACGTGCTCGCGCGCATCACCGGGCGCATCGTCATCGTGAACGCGATCGCGGTCGCAGGCTCCGCAGCGCTCGTGGGGTGGGCGCTGGAGGCGCGCGCGGTGGATGCGCGCTGGCTCTATGGCGGCGGGGCGATCGCCGGGCTGACCGGTGCGTGGCTTTATCGCGCGATGCGCGTGCGGCGCGAGTTTCAGCTGCTCGCCGCGGAAGCCGCCAGCGGGGCGCTGAGCGAGCCCTTCAGCCTCGCGATGCTCACGCAGATCCTGAAGGAGGATCCGGCTTACCGCGAGTACATGCTGTGGATGGGGATCTTCGGTGCCGGCAACCTGATGCTGACCGCGCAGCTGGTGCTGCTGTTCTCCGAGCAGCTGCACCTGACGAGCGGCACGCAGATCGGGCTCCTTGCGGTGGTGCCGCTCGTGACGCAGCCGCTGTTCATGCCGTGGTGGTCGCGGCTCTTTGACGGCTCGCACGTGGTGCGCTACCGCTCCCGCCAGGGCTGGGCGCTGGTGGCGGCGAGCCTCGCGCTGTGCCTCGGGGTGTTCCTGCGCTCACCGGCGATCCTCTGGAGCGGCTCGGTGTTGCTCGGGGCGGCCCAGGCGGGTGCTAATCTAGGCTGGAACCTGGGTCACAACGATTTCGCCTCCATGGGCCGCGCGCAGCACTACATGGGCGTGCACGTGACGCTCACCGGGCTGCGCGGCGGACTCGCCCCGCCCCTCGGGGTGCTCGCGTACATGGCGCTCGAGCACCTGCGCGCGGGCAGCGGGGCGTACGCGCTGCTGCTGCCGCTGGCGATGACGAGCGCAGGGGCCATGGGGTTTAACCGCATGCGCAGCGCGCTCGAGGGCTGAGTGCGCGGTCGCGGGGCGGCGGGCACAGCGCGGCTGCAAGGACTAAGAAGGTCAACGATGAGCAAGAAGACGGTCGATCCACGCGCGTACTCGCGCGTGGTGATGGACGGGGACCAGCAGGCGCCCTCGCGCGCCATGCTGCGCGCGGTGGGCTTTGCGGATGCGGACTTCGCGCGCCCGCAGATCGGGGTGGCCTCGACCTGGGCGAACGTGACGCCCTGCAACATGCACATCGGGGAACTCGCGCGCGAGTCGTGCGCGGGCGTGGACGCCGCCGGGGGCAAGAGCGTGCTGTTCAACACCATCACGGTCTCCGACGGCATCTCCATGGGAACCCCGGGCATGCGCTACTCGCTCGTCTCGCGCGAGATCATCGCCGACTCGATCGAGGCGGTCGCCGGAGCGGCCGGCTTTGATGGCCTGGTGGCGATCGGGGGCTGTGACAAGAACATGCCCGGCTGCGCCATGGCGATGGCGCGCCTGAACCGCCCGGCGGTCTTTGTCTACGGCGGCACCATCCGCCCGGGCGCCCAGCGGCGCGACATCGTCTCGGTGTTCGAGGCGGTCGGTGCCCACGCCGCCGGGAGACTCTCCGCGGCGGGGCTGCTGGAGATCGAGCGCACCGCCATCCCCGGACCGGGCAGCTGCGGGGGGATGTACACCGCCAATACCATGGCCTCGGCGATCGAGGCGCTCGGGCTGTCGCTGCCGGGAAGCTCGGCCCAGGAGGCGGTGGGAGCGGACAAGCGCTCCGACAGCCATCGCGCCGGGGAGGCGGTGGTGCGCCTGGTGCGCGAGGGCTTGAAGCCGCGCGACATCCTCACGCGGCGCGCCTTCGAGAACGCCATTACGGTCGTCATTGCCCTCGGGGGCTCCACGAACGCCGTGCTGCACCTGCTCGCGATCGCCCAGGCGGCGCGGGTGAAGCTGACGCTCGATGACTTCACCCGCATCGGCCGTCGCTCCCCGGTGCTCGCGGACCTGCGCCCGAGCGGGCGCTACCTGATGTCCGAGCTCGTGGCGATCGGCGGGATCCAGCCGCTCATGAAGATGCTGCTCGAGGGGGGGCTCCTGCACGGGGAGTGCCTCACGGTCACCGGCCGCACCCTGCAGGAGAATCTGGAAAAAGCCCCCAGGTACATGAGCGGGCAGGACATTGTGCGGCCACTGTCGCAGCCGCTGAAGAAGGACAGCCACCTCGTGGTGCTCTACGGCAACCTCGCCCCTGAAGGGGCGGTCGCGAAGGTGACCGGCAAGGAGGGCGAGCGCTTCGAGGGGCGCGCGCGGGTGTTCGAGGGCGAGGAACGCGCCACGCACGCCATCCTCGGCGGCCGCGTGCGCGCCGGGGACGTCGTCGTCATCCGCAACGAGGGCCCGCGCGGGGGTCCGGGCATGCGCGAGATGCTCTCCCCGACGAGCGCGATCACGGGGCGTGGGCTCGGGGACAAGGTCGCGCTCATCACCGATGGGCGCTTCTCCGGCGGCAGCCACGGGTTCGTGGTCGGACATATTTCTCCGGAGGCCGCCGTCGGCGGACCGATCGGCCTGCTCAAAAGCGGCGATCGCATCGTGATCGATGCGCGCGCCCGGGAGCTGCGGGTGCTGCTGCCCGCAGCCGAGCTGCGGCGGCGCCGGGCCCGCTGGAAGCCGCCCAAGCCCTTCGCGCTGCACGGGGCGCTCGCCAAGTACGCGCACCTCGTCGGCAGCGCCTCGCACGGAGCGGTGACTGAGCCGATACAGGCACGTCAGCGCAACTCTTAAGCTATCGCCGGAGTTGTCAGTGCGAAAGGCGCGGGTTACAGTTCGCGGACGCGTCCGTGCTGCGCTTAAGCGCACACCGTCCGCGGGGCGACTCTTATAATCACGCCCCCGACGGACCGGATGCCGGAAAGGCTTGTCGGTCCATACGATGCAAGGGAAGTTCGCGGCGCACACGCTGCGAACCTGAGGTCCGGGGTTTCTCGGTCGGAGGCGAAGGGGAAGTCGCACGCCGTGCAAGTCCGGTGGAATTAAAGACCAGCAGATGGCGTTTGAATAACTCATGGCAGCCTACCTCGAACAAGATTCCGGGTTCTTCACGCGACGCGGCATGGTGCTCATCGCCATCATCCTGTTGCATCTGTTTATCTTCTGGGCGCTCGCGACGGGGCTGGCGAAGCGCGCGGTCGAGATGATCGCGCCGCCGATTCAGACCGTCATCGAGACCGAGACGCACAAGGAGGCGCCGCCGCCGCCACCGCCGCCGCCGACCTTCGAGCGCCCGCCGGTGGAGATCCCCCCGACCGACACGATCGTGGAGATGCCGGTCGCGCAGACCACCACCGCGATCAGCAACACGACCACCCAACACGTGGCGCCACCGGCCCCGAAGCCCGCCGGCGTCAAGACGCCTCCGAGGCTTGGCAAGGGCTTCCCGAATACGGAAGACTACTACCCGGCAGCCTCCAAGCGCCTGAACGAGGAGGGCACCCCGACGGTGCACGTGTGCATCACCGCCGGCGGCAAGCTCGCCGAGCCCCCGACGATCCTGCAGAGCTCCGGCAGCCAGCGCCTGGATGAGGGTGCGATCAATCTGGCCAAGGCCGGCGCGCGCTACATCACCCCTGCGATGGAGGACGGCAAGCCCGTCGACGGGTGTGTCGATTTCCGCGTTAAGTTCCAGATGACGAAATAATTCTTGATCCAGGCGCCGCCCCATGAGGGCGGCTTTTTTTCGAGGAAACTATGGAAAATCAAACCCCCGCCGCCCCCGCTCCCACCGCCAACGTCGAGAACCCGTACGGGTTGGTCGCGCTCTGGCAAACCGGCGATATCGTCGCGCGCTCGGTGCTCGTGCTGCTGGTGATCATGTCACTGGCCTCCTGGTACGTGATGCTCACCAAGCTCTGGGACCAGAGAAAGCTGCGTCAGTCCGTGCGCGTCGTCGAGAAGCAGTTCTGGACCGCCCCGTCGGTGAAGGACGGCGTCGAGCGCCTGAAGAAGGGCGATGAGTTCCGCGGCATTGCCGAGGACGGCCTGCGCGCCGCCTCGCACCATGACGGGCGCCTCACCGACCGCATCGACCTGAACGAGTGGATCACCATGTCCCTGCAGCGCGCGGTGGACGGGGTGAACAGCAAGCTCTCGAGCGGACTTGGGCTGCTGGCCACCGTCGGCTCGACCGCCCCCTTCGTCGGCCTCTTCGGCACGGTGTGGGGCATTCTGAACGCCCTCGTCGGCATCGGTATCGCCGGCCAGGCGAGCATCGACAAGGTGGCCGGCCCGGTCGGCGAGGCGCTGATCATGACCGCCATCGGTCTGTTCGTCGCCGTGCCGGCGGTCATGGGTTACAACTGGCTGCTCGGCCGCCAGAAGAGCCTGCAGGATGCGCTGCGGAACTTTGCCGGCGATCTGCATGCCTATCTGGTGAGTGGCGCGCGCATGGAGACCGGCGGGGCGCGTCCGGCCGCCGCCAAGGCGCAGCAGGTCGGTAAATAAGCTGCCACCAAGAGGGGCTCGCGGCGCTGCGCCTGGCACACCGCGAGCCTCTCGGCACCTTCGTTTTAAGGAGTAGCTGCCCATGGGAATGAATATCGGCGGGGGAGACTCGGAAGAACCGACCGCGATGTCCAACATCAACACCACGCCGCTCGTGGACGTGATGCTGGTGCTCCTGATCATCTTCCTGATCACCATTCCGGTCATCAACAAGACGGTCAAGGTGAACCTGCCCAAGGCCGTGAATATCCCGACGCAGACGAAGCCGGAGAACATCACGATTGCCGTGGACAAGGAGGGCAACGTCTACTGGAACGACAAGCGCGTCGCGAGCTCCGCGGACCTGCTGAGCAACGTGAAGGCCGCCGCGGTGAAGAAGCCGCAGCCGGAGATTCACATTCGTGGCGACAAGGACACCCGCTATGAGGCCATCGGGCGCGTCATGTACATGATCCAGCGCGGCGGCATCGTGAAGGTCGGATTTCTCACCGAGCCGGACCACGGCGTGCGCGGCTACCGCTGAGTTTCGCGAGGAGCTTTATTCATGGCTATGAGTGTCGGCGGGACGGGTTCGGGCGCACCGATGTGCGACATCAACACGACCCCGCTTATCGATGTGATGCTGGTGCTGCTCGTCACCCTGATCGTATCGCTGCCGGTCATGACGCACGCGGTCAAGCTCGACATGCCCAATCCGAACAACCAGCCCCCGCCCCCGGATACGCCCCCGGAGGTGATCGACCTGGAGATCGACTTCGACGGCACGGTGGCCTGGAACGGCACCCCGGTGGCGAGCATGGACATGCTCGAGGGCTACTTCCAGAACGAGGCGAAGAAGGATCCGCAGCCGGAGATCCACCTGCGCCCCGACCGGCGCGCCAAGTACGACGTGGTGGCGAAGGTGCTGGCGGCCGCGCAGCGCTACCGCATGCAGAAGATCGGCTTCGTGAACGTCGCGGAATTCGGCAGTTAATAGTTAATAAGGCAAGACGAAACATCCTATGAAGGCATCGGTTACCGTTGCGGCCGCACTGGCCGCAGGCATGGGTCTGTGGATTGCGGGCGCTCCGGCGTTTGCGGCAGGCAAGAACGTCAACTCGGAGAAGGTGGCGAAGCTGCTGAGTCCGGCGCAGGAGTCGCTCAAGTCCAAGAACTGGGCCGCGGCGCTCGCGAAGATCAAGGAAGCCGAGGCGCTGCCGGAGAAGACCCCGTTCGACGCCTACACCATCGCGGAGTTCGCCTGCCAGGCGAACGTCGGCGCGGGCAACTACGCCGATGCCGCCAAGGCGTGCGAGGAGCAGCTCAACAGCAGCTTCATGGCCGAGGCGAACGTGGCGCGCCAGGTGCACATCCTGCAGGCGCTCAACTACCAGATTAAGAACTACGACAAGGCGATCGAGTTCGGCCAGCGGGCGGTGAAGTCCGGCACCGCCAGCGAGGAGGACAAGAACATCCTCGCGCAGTCCTACTACCTCAAGGGTGACTGGAAGGACACGCTCAAGACCGAGGACGCCCTCGTCGACCAGGAGATCAAGGCGGGGCAGACCCCGAAGGATCAGCAGCTCGCCCTGGTGCTCAGTGCCTGCGTGAAGCTCGAGGATCAGGCCTGCCAGCAGCATGCGCTCGAGCGCATGGTGACCTACTACCCCAAGCCCGAGGTGTGGAAGCAGGTGCTGTACAGCGTGCGCAAGGACGCCACCGGCAACGATGCGGCGACGCTGCAGACCTATCGCCTGATGCTGGAAGTGGACGTGCTGACGGAGGCCAGTGACTTCAACGAGGCCGCCCAGCTGGCCCTCGAGGCCGGCTCCCCGGGCGAGGCACAGAGGTTCCTCGAGAAGGGCTTTGCCAGCAACGCCTTCAGCGACCAGCGCCTGAAGGACCGCAACACGCGCCTGCTCGAGACGGTGAAGAAGAGCGCCGCGAGCGACCAGGCGGCCCTGCCGAAGATCGAGAAGGAGGCGGACGCCTCCCCGAGCGGGGCGAAGGACGTGGGCGTGGGCCTGGCGTACCTCGGCTACGGGCAGTACGACAAGGCCGCGGACTTCATCTCCAAGGGCATCGCCAAGGGCGGGGTGAAGAATGACGCCGAGGCGCACCTGCTGCTCGGTATCGCGCAGCTCAAGGGCGGCCACAAGGACGAGGCGGTCAAGTCCTTCAAGGCCGTCAAGGGTGACCCGCAGCTGGAGAAGATCGCGAACCTCTGGGTGCTGCACGCGAAGCAGGCCTAGGTTCTTACCCGAGCCCGCCGGCACCGGCGCGGCTGGAAATCCACGGGGCCGGCGAGAGACAATCTGCCGGCCCTTCTCATTGCGCCCGCCGCGCAGCGCGCGGCCCGCGCACGCGAACCGAAAGGAACGACACATGGCGATCAAGGCAGGCGAGCGCATGCCCGCGGGCACGCTCAAGCGGATGACCAAGGAAGGCCCCAAGGACATCTCCACAGACGAGCTGTTCAAGGGCAAGACGGTGGTGCTGTTCTCCGTACCCGGGGCGTTCACCCCCACGTGCGATGCCAAGCACCTGCCCGGTTTCGTCGAGCTCGCGGACCAGATCCGCGCCCGAGGCGTCGACACCATCGCCTGCATGGCGGTGAACGATGTGTTCGTCATGAACGCCTGGGGCAAGTCCTCCGGCGTCGGCGACAAGGTGGTGATGCTCGCCGACGGCAACGGCGACTACGCGCGCGCGCTCGGGCTCGAGCTCGATGGCAAGGGCTACGGGATGGGCATGCGCGGCCAGCGCTTCGCCATCATCGTGAAGGACGGCGTCGCGAAGACGGTCGAAGTCGAGGCGCCCGGACAGTTCAAGGTGTCCGCCGCCGAGTACATCCTGAACCAGCTCTAGCCGATCAGCCGCTCGATCTCGGGGATCACCTGGAAGAGGTCGCCGACCAGCCCGAAGTCGGCGACCTCGAAGATCGGTGCCTCACCGTCCTTGTTGATGGCGACGATGGTGCGCGCGTCCTTGATGCCCGTCAGGTGCTGGATCGCCCCGGAGATTCCGACGGCGACATACAGCTCCGGGGCGATGATCTTGCCGGTCTGCCCCACCTGCATCTCATTGGGCGCGTAGCCGGCATCGACCGCGGCGCGCGAGGCGCCCACGGCGGCGCCGAGCTTGTCCGCGAGGCGGTAGAGGATCTTGAAGCCCTCGGCGCTGCCGAGCGCACGTCCCCCGGAGATCACCCGCGCGGCGGTCTGCAGGTCCGGGCGGTCACTCTTGGCCGCCGACACCGACACGAAGCGCGTGTGCGTCGGCAGCTCGGCCGCCACGCTCGCCTTCTCGATCGGCGCGGCGGCAGCGCCGCTGGCGGCCGCCTCGAAGGAGGCCGCGCGCACGGTGCCGACGAGCTTCGCTGCGCTCGTCTCCACGGTGAGGATCGCGTTGCCGGCGAAGATCGGGCGCCGGAAGCGCGTCGCGCTCTCGATCGCCATGATGTCGCTCACCTGCGGGGCCTCCAAAAGGCCTGCGATGCGCGCCATCAGGTCCTTGCCGAAGGTGGTCGAGGGGCCCAGCAGGTGCGTGTAGGGGGCGGCAAGCGCCGCGATCTGCGGGGCGAGCACCGCCGCGAGCGCGTGCTGGTTGGCGGCGTTCTCGAGGGTGATGACGCGGCTGACGCCCTCGAGCTGCGCGGCCTGGGCGGCCACGGCGGCCGCATCCACCGCGCACACCACGACGGTGATTTCCGCGCCCGCGAGCGTTCTGGCGCAGCTCACGCACTTGGCGGTGCTCGGGTTGAGTCGGGCGCCGTCATGCTCGGCGACGATCAGGATCTTGGCGCTCACAGCAGTCCCTTCTTCTTCAGTGCCTCGACCAGTTCCGCCGCATCCTTGACGCGGATGCCCTTCTGGCGCTGCGGCGGGGGTTCAAAGCGCACCAGCTTCAGCTGCTGGCGCGGCTCGACGCCGAGGGCCGGCAGGGTGAGCGTCTCGAGCGGTTTCTTCTTGGCCTTCATGATGTCCGGCAGCTTCACGTAGCGCGGCTCATTCAGACGCAGGTCCGTGGTGATGACCGCCGGCAGGTCGACCTCCAGGGTCTCAAGGCCGGCGTCCACCTCGCGCGTGACCCGGGCGCTGGTCTCGGTGAGCTCGAGCTTGGAGGCGTAGGTGGCCTGGGGCCGCTGCCACAGCGCCGCGAGCACCTGGCCAGTCTGGCCGTTGTCGTCATCGATCGCCTGCTTGCCGAGGATGACCAGGAACGGCTGCTCCTTCTCGATGAGCTTCAGGAGCGCGCGCGCGGCCACCAGCGGCTCGATGACGCCGTCGGCCTGCACGTGCAGCGCGCGGTCGGCCCCCATGGCGAGCGCGGTGCGCAGCTGCTGCTGGCAGTCCGCCGGTCCCACCGTGGCGACGATCACCTCCTCGGCGCCGCCGCGCTCCTTGATGCGCAGCGCCTCCTCGAGGGCGATCTCATCGAAGGGGTTGACGCTCATCTTCACCCCCTCGGTGATGACGCCGGAGTTGTCGGGCTTCACCCGGATGCGCACGTTGTAGTCCACGACGCGCTTGATGCCGACCAGAATGCGCTTCATTCGCGATTAGCTCTTTGGGATGCCCGCACGGCGCGGGCAGCAAGTCGCGCAGTATAACGGGCCGTCCCGGGCGGTGTTGCCGGGACGGGTCGCGGCGTTGACGAATTGCGCATGGGCTCCCTAAAGTCCCCAGCCCATGCTGAGCTATATCTTGCGGCGTCTCGCCGGACTGCTGCCCACGCTCATCATCATCGTCACCGTCTCGTTCCTGATCCTGCGCCTGGCCCCCGGCGGCCCCTTCGACCAGGAGCAGACACTCTCCCCGGCGGTGCGCGCCAACCTCGAGCGCCTCTACGGGCTCGACCGCCCGCTCGCCGTGCAGTACCTGGGGTACCTGCGCGCGCTCGCGCACGGGGACTTCGGGCCCTCGCTGCGCAGCCGCGATTTCAGCGTCGGGGAGCTCATCCGCCAGGGGGTGCCGGTGAGCGCAACCCTGGGGCTGAGCGCGCTCGCGCTCGCGCTGCTGTGCGGGATCCCCGCCGGGATCGGCGCGGCGCTGTGGCGCGGGCGCGCGGCTGACTGGCTCGTGAGCGCCTCGAGCGCGCTCGGGCTTGCGCTGCCGAGTTTCGTCGTGGGGCCGCTGCTGGTGCTCATCTTCGCCCTCACGCTGCACTGGCTGCCCGCGGGGGGCTGGGAGGGCGGCTCGCTGCGCTACCTGCTCCTGCCGGCCGTGACGCTGGCACTGCCGGTGGCCGCAGCGCTCGCCCGCCTCACCCGCGCAAGCCTCCTCGAGAGCCTGCGGGCCCCCTACGTGCGCAGCGCGCGCGCGCGCGGCCTGGGAAGTGCGCGGGTGCTGCTGCGCCACGCACTGCCCCCGGCGCTGCTGCCGGTGGTGAGTTACCTAGGTCCCGCGGTGGCCTTCGTGATCACCGGGTCGCTCGTGGTGGAGACGGTCTTCGGGCTGCCCGGCACGGGGCGCTACCTGGTGCAGGGCGCGATTGACCGCGACTACCCGCTCGTCATGGGCATGATCCTCGTGTACGCGGTGCTCACGCTGCTGCTGAACTTCCTGGCCGACCTGGCCTACGGGTGGCTCGACCCGGGCGTGCGCCATGGCTGAGGCCGCCGTCGCGATCCCGGGGCTGTGGCGCGCGGCGGGACGGCGCCTGCGGGCCCAGCGCGCCGCGCCGCTTGCGGCGCTCGGGCTCGCCGTGCTCGTCGGGCTGGCACTGCTCGGGCCCGCGCTGAGCCCCCACCGCTACGACGGGCTCGACTGGCAGCACCTCGCGCAGCCACCCGGGAGCCTCGCCGCGCACTGGCTCGGCACCGATCGGCTGGGGCGTGACCTGTACGTGCGCGCCCTGCACGGGCTGCGCCTGTCGCTCCTGGTGAGCGCGCTGGCGAGCGCGGTGAGCCTCGTAATCGGCATCGCCTACGGGGCCATCGCCGGCTTCGCCGGCGGGCGCACCGATGGCCTCATGATGCGCGGGGTCGATGTGCTGTATTCGCTGCCGTACCTGTTCATCGTCATCATCCTCACGAGCCTCATGCCACGCGGCAGCCTCGCGGTGCTGCTGCTCGCCCTGGGCGCGGTGGGGTGGCTGACGAGTGCGCGCATCGTGCGCGGCCAGACCCTCGCCCTGAAGCGGCGCGAGTTCATCGAGGCGGCGCGTGCCCTCGGGGTGCGCCCGCTCACGATCCTCGTGCGTCACGTGATCCCGAACCTGCTGGGTCCGGTCATCGTGTACGCCACGCTCACCGTGCCGCAAATGATCCTGTTCGAGAGTTTCCTGAGCTTCCTGGGCCTGGGCGTGCAGGAGCCGCGCGCAAGCCTCGGCAGCCTAGTGGCGCTCGGCGCCCAGGAGATGAGCTCCGCCCCCTGGATGCTGCTCGTGCCGGCGACGCTGCTGGTGCTGTTGCTCCTGTGCCTGAACGTGCTCGGCGACGGCCTGCGCGATGCCCTCGATCCCCGTGAGTGCTGAGAGCGCGCCCGAAGCGGTGCTGCGCCTGAGCGGCCTCGGGGTCGAGTTCCGCAGCCCCCGCGGCGCGGTGCGCGCGGTCGAGGACCTGAGCCTTGCGGTCGCGACCGGCGAGTGCCTCGGGGTGGTGGGGGAGTCCGGTGCCGGCAAGAGCCAGGCGTTCCTGGCGGTCATGGGACTGCTGCCGGCGAACGCGGCGGCGCACGGCAGTGCCTGCTTCCTCGGGCGCGAGCTCCTGAACCTCGCCCCCGCCGCGCTCGATCGGGTGCGCGGTGCGGGCATCGGCATGGTGTTCCAGGACCCGATGAC
>DATIXW010000210.1:0-9418 GCA_035518135.1 Steroidobacteraceae bacterium | reverse complement strand
AAGGCCTGAGCCTGCGCTGGGGGGCCCTGTTTGTCACAAAGCTCAGCCCTATCCCCCATGTCCGCATCGCACAGGTTCTTCAATCCCCACGGTACGACCATCCTCGGCGTGCGTCGCAACGGTGCCCTCGCCCTCGGGGGCGACGGCCAGGTAACACTCGGTAACAGCGTCATGAAGGGCAACGCCCGCAAGGTGCGCCGCCTCGCCAACGATCGGGTGCTCGCCGGGTTTGCCGGCGGCACCGCCGATGCGTTCACGCTGTTCGAGCGCTTCGAGGCGAAGCTCGAGAAGTACGGCAACCTCACGCGCGCGGCGATCGAGCTCGCCAAGGACTGGCGCTCCGACCGCTACCTGCGACGGCTCGAGGCCTTGCTGCTGGTCGGCGACCCGGACAAGCTGTTCGTCGTGTCCGGTAACGGTGACGTGATCGAGCCGGACCACGACGTGGCCGCCATCGGCTCGGGCGGGCAGTACGCCCTGGCCGCTGCGCGGGCGCTGCTCGAGGGCTCGCAGCTCGATGCGCGCAGCATCGTCGAGCGCTCGCTCAACATCGCCGCCGATATCTGCATCTACACCAACCGCAACCTCGTCATCGAGGAGCTGCAGCGCCCGCAGGGCGTGAGGGTTTAGGGCTCGACATGTCAGAACTCACCCCGCGACAGATCGTCCAGGAGCTCGACAAGCACATCATCGGCCAGGATGCGGCCAAGCGCGCCGTCGCGATCGCCCTGCGCAACCGCTGGCGGCGCATGCAGGTCGAGGAACCGCTGCGCCAGGAGATCACGCCGAAGAACATCCTCATGATCGGACCGACCGGCGTGGGCAAGACCGAGATTGCCCGTCGCCTCGCCAAGCTCGCCAACGCGCCGTTCGTCAAGGTGGAGGCTACCAAATTCACCGAGGTGGGCTACGTCGGCCGCGACGTCGATTCGATCGTCAAGGAGCTCGCCGACGTCGCCGTCAAGATGACCCGCGAGCAGGCGATGGCCAAGGTGCGCGAGCGGGCGCTGGATGCCGCCGAGGAGCGCGTGCTCGATACGCTCCTGCCCAAGCCGCGCATGATGGGCTTTTCCACCGACGAGCCCGCGCACGCACGCGACTCCGAGACGCGGCAGAAATTCCGCAAGATGCTGCGCGAGCACGAGCTCGATGAGCGCGAGGTGGAGATCGAGCTGCGCACGCTCACCACCGGGGTCGACATCATGGCGCCCCCGGGGATGGAGGAAATGCAGCAGCAGCTGCAGTCGATGTTCCAGAACCTCGGCGGCAACCGCACGCGCACGCGCAAGGTCAAGGTGCGCGAGGCACTCAAGCTCCTCACCGACGAGGAGGCCGGCAAGCTCATCAACGAGGATGAGCTCAAGATCCAGGCGCTGGCGAACGCTGAGCAGAACGGCATCGTGTTCATCGACGAGATCGACAAGGTGACGCGCCGCCAGGAGACGCTCGGCGCCGACGTGTCGCGCGAGGGCGTGCAGCGCGACCTGCTGCCGCTGGTGGAGGGCTCGACCGTCACGACCAAGTACGGTCCGCTCAAGACCGACCACGTGCTGTTCATCGCCTCAGGCGCCTTCAGCCTCTCCAAACCCTCCGACCTCATCCCGGAGCTGCAGGGGCGGCTGCCGATCCGCGTGGAACTCGATTCGCTCAAGGTCGGTGACTTCGTGCGCATCCTCACCGAACCGGACGCCTCGCTCACCGCGCAGTACAAGGCGCTGATGCAGACCGAGGGCCTGGACGTGCAGTTCTCCCCCGAGGGCGTGCGGCGCATCGCCGAGATCGCCTTTCACGTGAACGAGCGCACCGAGAACATCGGCGCGCGGCGGCTGCACACGGTGGTCGAGCGGCTGCTCGAGAGCGTCTCCTATGACGCCGCGGAGCGCGCGCAGGGCCGCGTCGTGGTGGATGCGAAGTACGTCGATGATCACCTGGGCGCGCTGGTCCAGGACGAGGACCTCAGCCGCTACATCCTGTAGCGCGCCGGCGGCCCTCCCGGCGGCGCTCGCCGCTAGATGCCGACGTACCAGGCCCAGCCCGATTGCAGCGGCCCGAGCTTGCCCGGATCGACGAAGCGATCACTGACGACGATGCGGTGCAGGAACTTCACGCTCTTGTAGCCCAGCTGCTTCTCCACCCGCAGCCGCAGCGGCGCGCCGTGGGCAACCGGCAGGTCAGCCCCATTCATGCCGTAGGCGAGGATGGTCTGCGGGTGCAGCGCATCGAGCATGTCGATGCTGTCGGCGGTCGCATCGAAGCTGTAGAAATTCACGAAGCGGGCACCCGGCCGGATGCCGGCCGCCTCGAGCACGCGCCGCAGCGGCACCCCGGTCCATTCGGCGATGGCCGACCAGCCCTCCTCGCAGGTGTGCTTGGTGATCTGGGTCCGTGAGGGAAGGCGCTTGAGGTCCGCCAGCGAGTAGCGAGCCGGCCGCGTGACGCTGCCCTCGACCGCGAGGCGCCAGTCGGCGAACTGCCCGCTGCGCAGCCGCTCGTAGGCTTCCCCGCCGGCCGCGTTGAACAGCGGTTCATTCGGGTTGGCGGGATTGGTCGTGCCGATGGCCGGGATCGAGGTGATGTCGCCACGCGCGAACTCCTGCGCGAGCGCCCGTCGCGGCAACAGCAGGCGTTGTGCCCGGTAGGTGAGGAGGTCGCCCATCCGCAGCAGGTTTCCATAGGTGGGGGGCTGAGTTTCGGAGCAGCCCGAGAGCAGCAGCCCGCCCGCGGAGGCGAGTCCGCTGAGGAGCGTGCGGCGGCTGGTGAGTATGCGCGGGTCTTTCATGCCGACTTCCCCCAGGTCATGGCACGCATCTGCCGCCCGAATCCGGACACCACGACCATCACGACGTGCACCAGCAGGAACAGCAGCAGCACCGCAAAGACGCAGAAGTGCAGCGTGCGTGCCGACTGGTTGCCGCCGAACATGCCGGAGAGCCACGGATAGGCGGCGTTCACCGCCGGTGACATTCCCAGGCCGGTGATGATCATGAGCGGCAGGGCGATGAACACGATAAGGCTGTAGGTATACTTCTGCAGCAGGTTGTACGGTGGGCCGCCCGCTGCCGGGGGCGTCTGCCGCCGCAGATGCGCCTTGAGGTCCTGCCATAGCAGGCGCGGTGTGAGTTCCGTTGCACGCGGAACGAGGTCACGGCGCAGGTGGCCGCTGAAAATCCCCGCCAGCAGGTAGCTCAGCCCCGTCACCACGAAGAACCACGCCGCGAGGAAGTGCAGGCTGCGTGCCCAGCCGTTCTCGTTGAGGATGTCGTAGGTGCGCACTGCGCTCACGGCCGCGCCGCCGTCCGGAAAGGAGGGCGTGCTCAGCTGCCAGCCGTGGTGGTGATAATTGCGGCTCACCGGCAGCTCGATGAGCGCCGGTGTCAGGTCGTTCCCCGCCTGCCCCCAGTACAGGCGCGGATGGGCCATGAGGATGACGAAGCCGGTGAAGGCGAGCGTGAGGACGCTCGCGGCGCCGATCCAGTGGGTCACGCGCACCCAGCGCGCATGACCGGCGCCGACGCTGGCCTCCCGCGCTGGCGTGGCCGGCGCTGTCGCTATCTGCGCAGACATCTGCTGCTCATCGATGCTCCGCTCAGGCGCGCTGCCAACGCTCGCCGCGAGTGCCCGGCATCATGATCCGCACGGCACGTGTTAGGCAACCCGGCGCGATCGCATGCTGCAGCGCGCTCAGGCCGGGCTGGCACGCTGCACGCAGGCTGCGGTGATGTCGGCGAGTCTCGCCGTTCCGGCCTGTTGCATGATCACGGTCAGCTCGCGGTTGAGGAGGTCGATGACGGCCTCCACGCCGCTTTGACCGAAGGCGGCAAGGCCCCAGGCCTGGGGCCGGCCGATGCCGACCGCGGTGGCACCGAGTGCCAGGCACTTGAAGACATCCGTGCCGCGCCGGATGCCGCCATCGACGAACACCGGGATCCGGCCCTGCACCGCGGCCACGACTTCCGGCACGCACTCGATCGTCGGCCGCAGGGTCTCCTCGTTGCGGCCGCCGTGGTTGGAGACGATGACCGCGTCCGCCCCGTGCTGCAACGCGAGGCGCGCGTCCTCGGCGGTGACGATGCCCTTGGCGAACAGCTTGCGCTTGACCGCCCCGCGCAGGCGCTCGAACCACGCCACGCTCTGGTCCGGCGGCTCCAGGGCCGTGACCCGCCCCACGTCGAGCCCGGCAAAGAGGGGTGCCTTGAGCCACATGTCATGGGAGTTGTTCTGGTGGCACGCGCGACAGTCGCGGCTGTCGGCGCGCATTGCGCGCAGCAGTGTCTCGTTGACGCGATGCGGCGTGCGCCCATCCAGGGTCACGACGATGGCCGGGCAACCCGCGCTCTCGGCGCGCCGGATGAGGCCAAGCGTCACCTCCCAGTCATCCGTCGGATACAGCTGCTGCCAGGGGGCGGCGTCGGCGGCGCGGATGACGTCCGCGAGGGAGCTGGAAGAGCCGCTGCTGAGCATCTGGCAAGTGCCGCGCGAGCGCGCCGCACGTGCGACCGCGACCTCGCCCTCGGGAAAGAACGCGCGCATGCCGGACACCGCCGACAGATACAGCGGGCTCGGCCAGCGCTCACCGAGGAGCTGCAGCGAGGTGTCCAGGTGCGTCTCGTCGGTGAAGCGCCGCGCGCGGATCTCGTAGTGATCGAAGGCGGCGTGGTTGCGTACCACGGTCAGGTCGTCGTCGATGCCGGTGGCGATGTAGGCGTAATGCGCCGGCGGCAGGGCGGTGCGCGCCAGCGGCTCGAAGTCCATGACGTTCAGCACCTGGCCGGCGGCGGTGAGCGGCGGCGGCGCGCGCCGGTAAAGCACCGAGGGTGGCGGCGGTGGCTCCTGGGCAAGGCCGTGGCGGCCGAACGGCAGGGCGGCCAGAGCGCCCACGAAGGCGCGCCGCGACAGCGGCAGTGTGCTCATAAGTTCCCCCTTCTGGCGCTGTGGAGAGGCGTAGGCGCGGGTGTGCCCGCAGCCACGCTCACACGCGGAATCGTTCTTTCAGTTCACCCGCCATGCGGCGGCTGACCTGCAGCGGCGTCGGCACCCCGCGCAGATGCACGCAGTACTGCCCCTCGGCGTTGCGCTCGATGCGCTCCAGGTACTTTACTCCGATGAGCGCGTTGCGGTGGATGCGCACGAACGCGGGCCCGAACTCGCCCTCGAGCAGCCGCAGCGAGTCCTCGATCAGGTCCTCGCCCTTGAGGTGCCTCACGGTGGTGTACTTCTGGTCCGCGAGGAAGTACTGCACCTCCTCGACCGGGATGAGCCGCAGGCCCTCGCGATGGCGCGCCGCGATGTGGCTGCGGCGCTCCCCGCCCTCGGCGGCGGCCAGCCGCTGCAGCTGCGCGCGCGTCAGGCGGCCGGCGCGCGTCAGGGCCGCGGCGAGCTGTTCCTTGCGCACCGGCTTGAGCAGATAGCCGACGGCGTGCGTCTCGAACGCATCCACCGCGTACTGATCGAAGGCGGTGGTGAAGATGATCGCGGGGGGCTCCTCGAGTACGTTCAGGTGGCGCGCGGCCTGCAGCCCGTCCATGCCCGGCATGCGCACGTCGAGCAGCACCACATCCGGGACCAGCTCATGGACGCGCTCGAGCGCCTCACGCGCCGTGGTCGCCTCGCCGGCGACCTCGACGTCGGCGATCTCGGTGAGCAGACTGCGCAGCCGCTCGCGTGCCGGCGCCTCGTCATCGACGATGAGGACTTTCAGCTTCGCGGGCGGCGGGCTCATGGCGTCTCGGCCGGCTGCGGGGCGCGCACTTCGACGCTGCGCTCGATGAGCGGAAAGCGCAGCGTCACGATGTATTCATCATCGAAGCGCCCGGATTTCATCAGCGCACGCTCGCCGTACATCAGGGCGAGGCGCTCGCGGATGTTGGCGAGCGCGAGGCGGTTGCCCTCGCGCATGCCCGGGGACGGGTCGAGCGGATTGCGCACCACGATGGTGACGAGCCCGGCGGTCACTTCGCCCGTGATGGTGACGGTGCCGCCTTCGGCGCGCGGCTCGATGCCGTGGTAGATCGCGTTCTCGAGCAGCGGCTGGATCATGAGACCGGGCACGAGCGCGCTGTGCGGGAGCGAGGCGGTCTTCCACTCGACCTGCAGGCGCGGGCCAAGGCGCAGCTGCTCCATACGCTGGTAGGTGCGCGCGACCTCCAGTTCTTCGGCGAGCGTGATGGTGTCGCGCTTGTCGCTCAGGGTGGCGCGGAACAGGTCGGCGAGATCCTGCACGGCCTGCTCGGCGCGCCCGGGGTTGCTGCGGGTGAGCGCGGCGATGGTGTTCATGCTGTTGAAGAGGAAATGCGGGCGGATGCGCGCCTGCAGCGCGTGCACGCGCGCTGCCGCGCGCAGCTCGACGCTGCGCCGCCAGTGATGGGAGACATAGAAATAGCGTAGCGCGAGCCCGCTGACGATGAGGCCGATCCAGGAATTGCGCGCGGCAAAGCGGTAGGCGTCGTGCGGGAAGAGCGCCGCGCCGCCGGAGTCGATGACCATGGAGGTGCGACCGAGCCCGTAGACGGCGAGCGAGACGGCGGTGACCACGGCCGTGATGAGCGCCATCACCGCCGCCGAGCCGGCGCCGACGTTCAGGCGGCGCAGCCGCTCCCTGAGCACGCACAGCAGCCCCGCGCAAGTGAGCCCGATCCATAGGAGGAAGATCGAGGTGCGCACCAGGTCGGTCCAGAAATCCACCAGTGCGCTCTGGCGCGCCAGGGTCAGTATCAGGGCGGTGAGCTCGACGATCAGCACGATGGCGAGCGTGACGCCCGAGGTGCAGAAGTCCGGGAGGTAAAGCGCGCGATCGCCGGGGTCCGCCTCGCGGTTCATGAGCCTGCGCGCGGGGGGGCATGCATGATATTGGTGCGCTCGAACAGCTCGGCCTTCAGCCGGTAGGTGGCGGAGATGTCCTCATCACCGTAGCCGCGGGCCACCAGTTCGGCGTACTCGGCCAGCATGCGCTCGACCACCGGCAGGGCCACCCCGAAGCGCGCCGCCATGTCGTGGCAGATGCCGAGATCCTTGGCGTGCAGGCGTACGCGAAAGCCCGCCGGGTAGGCATTGCGCACCATGTTCGGCGCGCGGTGTACGAAGTACCACGAGGAGCCGGCTCCCTTGCCGAGGGTCTCGATCAGCCGCTCGAGCGGCAGCCCCTGGGCATGGGCGAACGCCATGGCTTCGGCGACCGCCTCGATGATGCCGGCGCACATGATCTGGTTGGTGGCCTTGGCCGCCTGCCCGCTGCCGGTGGGTCCAAAGAGCGTGACGGTCTTGCCGAGGGCCTCAAGGATCGGACGACCCTGCTCGAAGGCCTCGCTCGTGCCGCCGACCATGATGGCGAGCGTTGCATCGCGCGCCCCCTCGACGCCGCCGCTGACCGGGCAGTCGAGGAACTCCACCCCGCCCGGGCGTAGCAGGTCGGCTGCCTGCCGCGCGCTCTCCGCGCCGATGGTGGAGCAGTCGAGCATGAGCGTGCCGCGGCGCAGCGCCGGCGCGAGCGCGCGGGCCACCTCGAGCACGTCGGCGTCGGCGGACACGCACGACATGACGGCGTCCACGCCGGCGCCGAGTTCTGCAAGCGTGGGGTAGGCGGTGACCTTGAGTTCCGCGGCGAGGCTGAGTGCCCTGCCGGCGGTGCGGTTGTAGAGGCCGCCGAGGAGCCCGGCCTTATGGAGGTTGCGCGCCATGGGCATGCCCATGGCCCCGAGCCCGACAAAACCTACGCGCATGTGTACCGCTCCGTCGCGGCCGTGCCTGCCGCGCTCGTCACTATAGAGCGTGAGGGTGGCGCACGGAATCAGGCGCCGCCGGAGCGGCGCGGTGGATCAATCGGAGGTGGCGAGCGCCGGGTTGACCTTAGGCTCCGGAATCGGCTGCGGCTGCGGGTTCAGCGGCGTCTCAGGATTGAAGGCGGGCACGCTGCCGCACAGGTCCTGGACGTCTTTGCGCATCTTCGCCCGGTAGGCATCGGCCTCGGGGTCGGAGAGGTACTCGCGTTCGCCGTTCTTCTCGCCCTTGTAGATGCGCCGCGCCTCGATCGCCTGCATGTAGTGCTCGCGCGCTTCCTTGCACTGCCCCTGCTGCTTGGCCGCCTTCTCCTCCTGCATGGCGCGGGCATTGTCCTGCGCGGACAGTTCCTTGGAGATGTTCTGGCTCTCGCCGGCGAGGCTCTTTTGCTCACTGCGGGCGGCAGCCAACTGGTTGGGATGGAGCTTGTCGGTCTTGATGACCGTCGAGCCCGGGACCCACTGGTCGCTGTAGTGGGGTACGCCCTTCTCATCCACCCAGCGATAGACGTCCGCCCGGGCCACGCCGAGCGTGCCCAGGAGAATCAAGCCGGTGGCGGTGACGGGTAACAGTCGCAACATAAAATGAGCCTCCCGGTGCAGTATCGCCCTGCCGAGCGGCGGGGACCTTTGAACTCCGTCACAGCGCCGCAAGGCGCTGCGGCCCGCGACCTCACACCCTACAAAGAACGGGCCCGGGAGGCCAGTGCGCGGGGCGTATCGAGCCGCTCGCCATGGGCGGTGATATCCAGGCCACGCTCCTCATCCTCGGGCGCCCGCAGGCCAACCAGGCGCTTGAGCGGATAAAAGCCCGCGAACGCGACGACTGCGCTCCACACGACCAGCGGCACGCGGCTCTCAGCTGGATCAGAAAGTGCGCAAGCACGCCGGGGTAGCGGGCAGCGCCCGTGACGTAGTCGGTGCCGCCGGGCCCACCGAGAACAGCCATGTTGACCGGCACGTCGATGCCCGCTGCGCTCGCCCGCGGCGACCGCTAAGCTAGGAGCTTCGGGCGCTGCAGGCGCAGATTCCGTGAGGACGAGCCGTTATGGATTCATGGCGCATCGATGAGATCGCCCGCCGCCTGATGGAGCGCGTGCCACCCGCGCTGCGCAGCGTGCAGGCCGACCTGGAGAGCAACTTCAAGGCGATTCTGCGCGAGCGGCTGAGCAAGCTCGACCTGGTCAACCGGGACGAGTTCGATGCCCAGGCACGCGTGCTGGAACGCACGCGCGCGCGGCTCGAGGCGCTCGAGGCGCGCCTCGCCGCGCTCGAAGGCGTGGAGTCCGGCAGGGGCAGTCCGCGCTCGGGCTGAAAGCCTGCGCCGGGCTTTACTGGGCCATCTGCACCATGTAGTCGACGCCCTGCTTGATCAGGTCGTCGGAGAGGTCGGCGCGGGCACCCTTGGCTGGCATGACGCCACTTTTGCCCTGGAAGCCCTTGAGGGCGTGCTCGTAGAGCGTCGCCTTGCCCTGCGCGATGCGCGGCGCCCACGCGGCCTTGTCGCCGGCTTTCGGTGCACCGGCGATGCCGGCACCGTGGCACACGCTGCAGACCTGCTGGAAGACCTCGTTGCCGTTCTTCGGCGCCGCGGCCGGGCTCGCGGAGCCCGACCCCGCCGGGGTCTCGCTCTTGATGGCCAGCGC
>DATIXW010000209.1:0-2628 GCA_035518135.1 Steroidobacteraceae bacterium | reverse complement strand
GATCGCCGGGTCCGGGCTGGACCCCAACAGCACGAACTGCGCGCCCTCCTCCAGCGCATAGAAGATCGCGTGATGGATCAGGTGTACGCCCTTCTGGCCATCGAGCCGGCCCACATACGTGACGATCGGCTTGTACTCGTCACGCAGCATGAACCGATCCCGCAGCGCCCGCTTGTTCACATACTTATCCTCGATCGAGTCGGGGCCGTAGCGCTGCGCGATCCACGGATCGACCTCCGGGTTCCACGCCTCGTAATCGACGCCATTCAGGACACCGCCGAACTTGTCCCGGTGGGTATACAGGGTATGCCCCAGGCCACGGCCCTGATCGGAGTAGGACACCTCCCAGGCGTGGCCCGGCGAGACCGTCGTGACGAAGTTCGAATAGACGATCCCGCCCTTCATCAGATTCAGCGCCGCCGGATTGAAGTCGTCCTGCAACCGCTCCCGAACGAAGAATCGGCCCGGGTTGCACAGCCCCGTGGCCCACAGGATCGACTCGCCCGTGATCCCCTGGTGGCCGAAGTTGTGCGCGGTGAAACAGACCCGCTGATCGCCCATCCCGATCTGCTGATAGATCTCATACAGCAGCACCGGCACGAGCGCCGTCTGCCAGTCGTGGCAGTGGATGATCTCCGGGCGTTTACCTGACTTGAGCATGAACTCAAGCGCCGCCCGGCTAAAGAACGCAAACCGCTCAACATCATCGGACGACCGATACAGGTGACCCCGATCGAAGAAGCTGTCGTGCGAGTGCGGCTCGATGAAGAAACACTTACGACCGTCGACGAGGCCGAAGAACACCGTGCAATGAATCGCGCCGCGATACCACGGCACCCACAGGTCCTCGTAGTCCAAGGTGAGCCCATAGATCCGGTCATACCGCAAGCAGTCGTACTTCGGCACGATCTCCACCGCATTCCCAGGCCACTCAAGCTCACGACTGAGCCCAAACACCACATCGCCAAGACCACCCGCCTGAGCAACCGGCGCGCACTCGCTCGCGACCATCACCCCAAACACGCGGCGCTTCCGAAGCGAATCATGCGGATCGCCCTACGGACGATCGGTCCGATCCCAGATCGCGAGCCCGAACAGGCAGACCCGCGGTCGCCTAACCTTGCGCTGTCGCAGGCGCCGGAGAAAAGTCGATTCACGCCGTTTCACCTGCCGCGCGTCATGGCAAGCGTCGGCACGCGCCCTCGCGAGCGCGTACCAGATCGGGAGGAAACATATCGTCGCACCGACGGCCGCCCCAACCGTAGTTTCCCCGGATCCTGCCGGGCGCAGCCTGGCGTCCGGACCGCGCATGTAGCAAACGATGGTCAAGCCGTCGCCAGCTCGCGCGCGGCGCGCAGCCAGTTCGCGACCTCATCGCCTCCGCCCTGTTCGAGCGAGATGAAGTAAGCGCGCTCACAGATCTGGTCGTAACTTGGTGGCCGCCTGTTTGTCCCCGGCGCGCTGACGCTCGCTCGCCGAGCGGCCGGCTTCGCTCGCGTGGCCGCCGGCGCCGTGGGCGCACGCTTTCCTGGCTTGGCGGGTTCGGCGGCTGTGGCCGCTGTCGCACGCTTCCCTGGCTGGGCGGGCTTGGCTGGTTCGGCGGCCGTGGCCGCTGTCGCACGCTTCCCTGGCGCGGCCGGCTTGGCGGGCTTCTGCGTCATCGCAATCCTCCGAGGTACTCGGTCGCCGTGGACATCGGCGACGATGCGTTGCTGATTTTCAACCGACGTGCCTGTGCTTGCACACCACCATTTATCCCGATCACGCGGTGCGGATGTCAAGCCCCGCCACCCGCGGCAACGCCGAACAACAACTGCGCCCACCGCGCACCGTGCCGAGCAAGCCGTGGCGCGCACCCAGGACGTGGACCATCCCGGGTTCGGCGGAGACCGGGTTTTGTGTGATCCACTGAGGACTGTAGTAGTGAGCGCGGACAGTAGTAGCGCCTGTGGGAATGTGGGCAACCCGCGGTCCGGTTGAAGTTCGATCACGCGAGCGGGGGTTGTCCAAGTCCTTGTGGGCAACCCTCGGCACGCTGGGGCTCTCGAGCCGGTTGGGCGGGTTGTCCATAAGGACGTCATTTCCATAGGCGGCCGTTGTTGCCGGCGCCAGCCGTCACGACACTCTTGGACGCGGCGACCGCGGGCGTTGCCGGCGGTCGCCGCTCGTGATGTGCAGGGTGGCTCAGACGCCGGCTGGGGCCGTCTGCGGCGCGTTGCGGCGGTGCGCATGCGCGTGCGCGATGGCTGAGCGCCGGCGTGTGCTGCCGGCACGGTCGTCGGGCTCGGGGTGCGCGTCGGTGGCGGGCTGAGCGAGCGCCCACTGGCGCTCGTGCTCGACCGGTGGGATGTCGCCCAGTGAGGAGTGCAGCCGCTGGTGGTTGTGAGCGCCGGGATAAACCGGCATGGAGATAGGAGATGAGAGTTCTCTACATCGAAGGAGTAGCGATCCACGGTGGCCC
Source organism: Steroidobacteraceae bacterium (assembly GCA_035518135.1). GTDB lineage: Bacteria > Pseudomonadota > Gammaproteobacteria > Steroidobacterales > Steroidobacteraceae > 13-2-20CM-66-19. Next base: position 167 of record DATIXW010000209.1, on the reverse strand, counting down.
CGAGTCATGCGTTGGCGTTCGTGAGGGCGTCGGCGAAGCGTTGACAGGGGTCGCGCAGGCGGGGCTATTGAGCCGCGAAAAGTCCAGTTCGGGGTGCCGACGTCGTACAACTAGGCGGAAGGCGAGATCGTCGGTCGCGTTATGCGAGTGGCCGGCGGACCCTGCGC
>DATIXW010000208.1:0-5349 GCA_035518135.1 Steroidobacteraceae bacterium | reverse complement strand
TGTTCCAATGCTGCAGCTGGACGGGCCCATGAAGTGGATCGTCTTTTTCCTCGCGATACTGGCGGTCGGATGTGCGACACCCGTCGCCCGTACGACCTCCCCGGCACTCGAGCAGGCCGAGCTTGAATGCGCCGGCAAGGGGATGGCGACCCTCGCCACTCCCGCGGGCAACAGCACCAGCTACGAGTGCATAGCCCCGGAAGACGCCGCCCGTCGTGCTCAGGCCGCGGCGGTGAATTAGCGCGCCGTGCACGAGAGCAACACCATGCACGAAGACGTCTGTCGTCGCAGCCCCGCCAACCGGTTGATTGCCGCCGTAGTCAGCACCGGGCTCTTGTTGGGGGCTCTTGCGGGCTGCGCAGGCGGTCAGGTGAAGGATCTTGGTGGCGGCAAACACAGTGTCAGCGCCTGCTCCGACTCTGGGCTGACCAATCCGCAGGTGAACGCCGTTCGCGCGGCGGACCATTACTGCGGGAAATTCGACCAGGTGTCCGTCGTCGAGCGATTTGAGCCGGACACGTGCCCGACACCGGCGACTTCAGCAATGGCTGTCGTGTTTAGCTGCCGCTAGTCCAGCAGAGGGCGCTCCGCGGCCACGCACGATCGCGGCGCAGCACGCCAACTCCGCGCCGGGCGCTACAGCTCGGTACTACCGGGTGACTCGGGTTTCTTCTCGGGCTTGGTGATGGCGGCGGGCGGATTGATGCCCACGCACCGCGCGCTCACGAGATCGCCGTCGCCGGCGTAGGGCATGGCAATCTGCAGCGCCGCCGAGATTGCGCTTCGGCAGGCCTCCTCGTCCTTGAACAGGTAGGAGTCCACGTAAGTGATCTCGAGCGTCTTCGGTGCGTAGTAATAGATATGTAACACTGCCTTTTGCCCGAGTGTACGCGGCTGTTTCTGCGTGTCCGTGGATGGTGAGGACGGAGCATCCGCAAACGCCGCCGAGCATAGAAGGGGCAGCAACGCAAGGGCGAAATATGTCTTCATCTGGGCCTCCGTCGGGACAACGGACGTAGCGGGCCTTCATGCTACTGAGGATCCGGTCCCGGCGACGTCGACGCGTCTTGTTAATCGACGCGCGGCACGTCCCAAAGTTTCGCTATGCGCACGCTCGCCGGCCGACCGTTCCCGACGCGGCCTCGCGGCGGCCGGGCGCGCGGACCGGCAGAAGCTCAACCGCGGCTAGACATAAGACGAGACGCCGGGCGCGCCGCCGAAGAACAGGTGTCGCATCCTGGCCGCGCCCATGACCCGTGCGAGCTCGTGTAGCAAACAGTAATTGAATATCAGGATCAGCAGAACGATCTGCACAGCCCAGAAGTGCGGCCAGACGATATGGGCGAGCAGTTCACGGTTGGCGGCTGCGAGGCCCCCGGTTTCCTTCCAGAAGTCGATCAACCGCTCGACGTAGTGAATCAACGTACCGATGACGAAGTAGATGACAGTCTTCCACGCAATGTTGTGCGCGAGCGGCTTGTCCGGGTAGCGGTTGATCAGCGGCAGATGATCGGAGATCAACACGGCCTTCCCCAGAATGAGCGCCCCAACCAGCACCTGTGCCGACGTCCAAGGGGAAATACCCGTGCCCTTCAACATCAATGCATGGACTTCGGCGACCAGGCTGAGCGCGATCAGAAAGTAGATCGTCGGCGGCAGCATCGCCAGCAGCTCTTTCTTGATCGTCTCGAATACCTTGCGCATACGATCCCTCCCGGGAACTGCTCGCCGCGATTGCTGCCGCGGCGCGCGCCGGCCGCAATCAGCCGAGAAATTCCACCCGCCCGCCGGCCAGCTGGTACATCGCGCCGCTGATGCGGATCTTGCCGTCTTTCTCGAGTGCGGCGAGTACCCCGCTGCGCTGGCGGATGTCCTGCACCGTCCTCATGACGTTGGTACGCGCCACCGCGTCCACGAAGTCGGCGTTCTTGCTCGTTCTTTCACCTGCGTACTCGGTCGCCGCGACCGCCGGCCTGATCTTGCCGAGCAGCGTGGTGAGGTGTCCGAGTTCGACGCCGTCGATCGCCCCCTTGATGGCACCGCAGGCGGTATGACCGATCACCACCACGACCTTGGCCCCCGCCGCGGCGCAGGCGAACTCGAGGCTGCCGAGCAGGTCATCGTTGATGATGTTGCCGGCGATGCGCGCGACGAACATATCGCCGATACGTGCGTCCAGTATGATCTCCGCGGGCGCGCGCGAGTCGATGCAGCTGAGAATGGCTGCTGCGGGATATTGTCCGCCGGCCGAGGCGCGCTTCTGCGCCAGGTAGTCGTGCGGCTGGGGCTTGCCAGTGCGAAAGCGCTCGTTGCCGTGCTCGAGCAGCTCGATGACCCCAGCGGGCGTGAGCTTGTCGCGCTCCTCCTTGGTGAGTGCCGCCGCGCTTGCAGCCTGCGGCACGCCGATGCCGGTAGCGGTTGCTGCAACGGTCACGCCTGACAGGAGCCTGAGAACACTGCGTCGGTCGCACGCTGGCGACGGGACGCAACAGGAGCCCGGATGAACACTCAAGTGACACCCCCTGAGGTGCGTGCTTTCGAGTATCGGATTATAGGTTCACGCTACTGCCGCGAACACGTGTAAGCCCCGGCTCACAGGAGGTCGCGGCAGACGGGGGACGGTAGCCGCATAAAGTGGTCGGCTAGGCTGCAACTCTGATCGTGCTTCCGGAGTGCCCATGCCGCTTTCCAAACCGATTGTCCTGGCGACGCTTTTCCTGCTCGGGCTGATGCTGCTCGCGCCCGGTTGCGTGGTGGAGCCGCGCGAAGGCTACTACGATCGTGACCACCACCGCTGGTATCACGAGCATGCCTGGCACGACTGCGTGGTCGGCGACCTGCACTGCCACTGATATGCGCGAACGCGGGGGTCGAATCCGGCGCGCAGCTCTGCGGGCCTCACGTGCTGGCGCATCGTTCGCAGATGTATGTGTGGGTGAGGTACCATAGCATCAGCATGCTCTGACGGAGCAGAGGGTCATCCGCGTCATCCGGACGAGGGAGGAATCAGTCATGCTGTCCCGCATTGTGTTGCTGGCACTCGGTGCCATGGTGGCGGCTGCGCCGAAGGCCTACGCACAGGAGACCTCGCCGGTGCGCTGGCACATCATGGGAGGAGTGCTCGAGCCGGTCGGCAACACGGCGGATCTGCTGCAGACCGGGTGGGACTTCGGTTTCGGCGTGACATTTCGCAATCCGGGACAGCCGTTCGGCATCCGTCTCGACTTCAACTACGGTTCGAACAACGCCACCCGTGCCTTGCTCCAGCAGGGCAGTGAGTCCACCGGACTCAACATCACCGGCGGTTGGGTGGACTCGTGGAATGCGACCGTAAACCTCGAGGCGCAGCACTTCTTCTCGAATGCGGTGTACGGCTATCTCATCGGTGGGATCGGCGCTTACTACACCAGCATCCAGCTGACCGAGTACGGTTACGGCTATGTCTGCAACCCGTGGTGGTACTACTGTTATGTGGGCAGCGGTGAGACCGTGGTTGCTTCGAATTCGAGTACGCGGTTTGGCTGGAATGCAGGCGTAGGCCTCGGCTTTCGCCTGGCGTCGGGTCCGACCTTGTTCGTCGAAGCGCGCTTCACGCAGGTGCAGACCTCGGGACAGTCGCTCGAGACGATACCGATCCTCATCGGCATGCGCTTCTGATCCGCTCACAGAGGTAGCCCAGGCTCAGTGGCAGCGCCGCGACGAGCGCGGCGGCGGCCGCATTCTGTCATGTGCCTGCACGGTTTGGCGGGTACATAATCTGTCTCGCCCGGTGCGACTGGGCGCCGTCATCCCCTCCCTGGCCCGCGCGTTTGTGCAGCGAGGCTCATTTGCAATGACGGTTGCCCGGTCACAGGAGCGAGAAATGAGGCGCTTTTGCCGCAGTCTGCTGCGCAGCATCTGGGGACTACTGGCCGTGCCCGCGGCGCTGCCACCCGCGGCCGCCGATGCGCTCTCGACCGTGCAGATGCTGCGGGTCGGCGGATGCGGGGGAATTCTGCCGGCCTCGCCGCCAGTGCGACGTAACGCGGTGCTCGATCGGGTGGCCGAGCAGTGGGCGGACGGTCGACCGCTCGCAGCGGCCGCCGAGGACAACGGCTACCGCCCCGACCTCACCGGCGGACTGCACTTCAGCGGCTCCGATGACGCGATGGTGCAGCAGCTGCGCCACTCTGGCTGCCGCATCGTGGTGGATCGCGAGGTTCGGGGCATCGGTGTCTACCGGCGCGCCTTCGATACCTGGCTCGTGGTGGTAGCGCCGTTCCTGCCGGCCGCGCTGGCGACTCCAGAGCGCGCCCCATTCGTGCCGGGCGCGCTCTCGACTCCGGAACGCACTGCCTTTCCCCCCGCCGCGGGCTCCGCGTTGCCACCCCAGCAACCCCGGGCGGCGATTCCCGCCGTCCCCTCGGCGCCATTGCTCGCGACGCGCGCACTGCAGCTCGTGAACGAGGTGCGTGCTCGCGGAGCGCGCTGCGGAACGCACGCCTTCGGACCGGCACCGCCGCTTAGTTTTTCCGGGACACTCGCGGGCGTGGCGCTCGGACACGCCGATGATATGGCCGAGCACAACTACTTCGAGCACGAGGATCTTGCGGGACGGTCGCCTGCCGACCGCGTGCGCGCCGCGGGATATGGCGAGAAGCTCGTGGGCGAGAATCTCGCTTACGGCCCCGGCACCATCGAGGAGGTCCTCCAGGGTTGGCTCGACAGTCCCGGTCACTGCGAGAACATCATGGACCCGCGGTTCGCCCAGATGGGTATCGCCTACGCGGCAGGCCGCGCCTCGCGGCACGGCTTGTACTGGGTGCAGTTATTCGCCGAGCCGCGGGCGTGAGCCTCACGGCTTCTTAAGCAGTGCTGCGCCAGCCATGCAGGCCACCTCGTCCTGTGAGCCGGTGCCGCCGGAGCAGCCGATCGCACCGATGAGCTTGCCACCCTCGACGAGCGGGATCCCGCCCCGCGAGGCCACGACGCCGTCGAGCGTCATGACGTAGTTCGAGCCGTTCACCTGGATGGCGTTCTCGAAGGCCTTAGTCTCGCGTCGGAACGTCGCCGCCGCGCGTGCCTTGTGCTCGGCGATCTGAATCGAGGCGAGCTGTGCGCCGTCCATGCGCTCAAAGGCCACGAGATTCGCGCCGGAGTCGACGACCGCGACGTTCAACTTCCAATCGCGTTTCTTTGCCTCGGCGACGGCTGCGCCTATCAGGGCGCGCGCACGCTCGAGCGTAACGGGCGGGCCGTACGGGATGTCGAACGGCATCTTCTCGGGTACTACGTCGAGCGGATTCGTTGCAGGTGGCGGCTGCTGTGCACCGCCTACCGCAGCAGCGAGCAGGGCGATCGCGAATGTGG
>DATIXW010000207.1:0-3108 GCA_035518135.1 Steroidobacteraceae bacterium | reverse complement strand
CTGGGATGCACCGGTCCGCTCACGATCCCGGCGTTATGGCCGCCGCTCGTCAGCAGGAACGTATAGTCGGTGCTGCGGGTCAGGCCGCGGAGCTTGTAGACCGAGTGCCAGGGCGCGACGTGGTCGGTCTCGGTGCCCACCACGAACATCGGCAGGTGCAGCTTCCTGAGATCGACCGGCTCGCCGCCGAGGGTGAAGTCTCCGCTCGCGAGCTCGTTCTTGAGATACAGCCGCTCGAGGTACTCGCTGTGCATGCGGCAGGGCATGCGCGTGCCGTCGGCGTTCCACGCCATGAGATCGTTGACCTTCGGCCGCTCGCCCTTCACATACTGCTCGACCGCCGGGCCCCACATCAGATCGCGCGAGCGCAGCAGCGCGAAGGCCCCCCCCATGCGCTCGCTCTCGAGCACGCCGGTCTTGTTCATCATGGCCTCGAGCATCGCGATCTGGCTCGGCGTGATGAATACCGAGAGCTCTCCCGGCTCGCTGAAGTCGGCCTGTGCGGCGAACAGCGAGACGCTGGCGAGCGAGTGATCGCGGCGCGCGGCGAGCAGCGCCGCGGCGATCGCGAGCAGCGTGCCGCCGATGCAGTAGCCGACCGCGTGCACCTTGTGATCGGGGACGATGCGGCGCACTTCGGCGAGCGCGTCCAGAAAGCCGAGCCGCACGTAGTCCTCGAGCCCGAGATCGCGGTCGGCGGCGTCCGGGTTCTTCCAGGAAATCATGAAGACCGTGTGCCCCTTCTCGACCAGGTAGCGCACCAGCGAGTTCTTCGGCGACAGGTCGAGGATGTAGTACTTCATGATCCACGCCGGCGTGATCAGGACCGGCTCGGCGTAGACATGCGGGGTCTGCGGGGAATACTGCAGCAGCTCGATGAGGCGGTTGCGATACACGACCCTGCCGGGGGTCACGGCGACGTCCTTGCCGACCGTAAACTGCTCGTTGGCCGGAGCGCGGCCGCCGCCGCCCGCCATGCGCTGCACGTCCTCGACCCAGTGCTTCAAGCCGCGGATGAGGTTGTGGCCCGACTCGGCCACGGTCTTCTTCAGGAGCTCGGGGTTGGTCTGCAGAAAGTTCGCCGGGGATGCCGCATCGATCAGCAGCCGGCCGGCGAAGCTGGCGCGTGTCAGGCCGTGATCGGTGCTGCCGTGATGCATCAGCGCCTGATGCCACCAGCTCGCCCAGTTGTTGTAGGCGCGGGCATAGACGTTGAACGGCCAGACGTTCCAGGCGGGATCGCCGAAGCCCTTGTCCTCGTGACCGGGAGGCAGCGGCTGGCCTGAGGCGGCCTGGGTGGCAAAGTGCCAGCTGTCGAGCATCCGCTCGTAGGCGCTGCGGGCGAGCTCCGCCTGGCGGGGAGGGTGGGTGGCGACGTTCAGGTACCACTCCCACCAGGCGCGCGCGTAGTCATCCGGTGCGAGGCCGCCGGTCAGGGCGGCGAGCTGGGCGCGGAGGTTGCGCTCGACGTGGGCTCTAAGGTCAGCCCCGGGCGGCGCGTCGGGGTTCTTCTTCGTGTGGGTGGTCAAAGGCGGGCTCCCCAAAAAAATCGCGCCCGGGGGTGTCGCCACCCCCGGGTGCGGGATACCGCCAAGATATCAGGCCGCCTTGCGGACCGGCACTGCCTTGGCCGCGATCTCGCTGCCAAGCTGGCTGAACTTCGTCTGGATCTCGGACGCGACGGTCGAGAACTCCTGCATGCGCTCGCGCATCTTCTCGACCAGCTGGCTGTGCAGCTCGGTCTGCTTGCTCACCAGCTCGTTGGCATTGCTGGCGGCGAAGGTCGCGTGCACGCGGGCCAGGCTCGACTCCAGGACGTCGCCGGCGACCTGGTACTGCAGGCGGGCGAGACGCTCGAAGGTCTTGAAGCCTTCCTGCTGCACCTTGAGAACGGGCGCGAAGGCCTCACGGGTCGCGTTGAGCAGGGTGCTCGGGTCGAAGGTGTTGCGGTCGATCATGTTCATGCTCCGGTAGGGGTTGCCGTGGGGAGCATTGTACAGATGTTTGTATGCAGTGCAAGAGAAATTTATGGTAACGAGGTTCGTCTTATACTTATATCGTAAGATATTGTTTATACAAAGAACTATGAGCTACCTTCGTCGAACATAGATTCGAGATAATTTTGCATCGCATCGAGCCAGCTAGATTCGAAGACCGCCGTCCACCTCGACGCAGCGCCCCGTGAAGAGGTCGTTCTCGAAGATGAAGCCTACGGCGTGCGCGATCTCGTCGGGCTCGCCGAGGCGCCCGAGCGGGATCGGTGCGGTCATGCGGGCGAGCGCGTCCGGCTTCATGCTCTCGACCATCGGGGTGCGCACGAAGCCCGGAGCGACGGCGCCGACGCGGATGCCGAAGCGCGCGAGCTCCTTCGCCCATACCACCGTCATCGCCATGACGCCGGCCTTGGCGGCGCTGTAGTTGGTCTGCCCGGCATTGCCCGAGCGGCAGATGCTCGAGATGTTGACGATCACCCCGCGCGTGGCGAGCGAGATCATGCGCTGTGCCGCCTCGCGCGCGCACAGGAAGACCCCGGTCAGATTCACGTCGATGACCTCCTGCCACTGCGCGAGAGTCATCTTGCTCACCACCTGGCCGTCTTTGACCTTGACCAGCAGCGCATCGCGCACGATGCCGGCGTTGTTGACGAGGCCGTCGAGCCTGCCGAAGTCACGGGTCACCGCATCGAGCGCGCCGACGACGCTGTCCTCGCTGGCGGCGTTGGCGATGTAGCTGCGCGCGACGGCGCCGAGCTGCGCGCACTGCTCGCGGGTCTCCGCGAGGTCCTTCTCGTTGGTGTCGAGGAGCGCGAGTTGCGCGCCCTTGCGGGAGAAATGCTGCGACAGCGAGCGGCCGATGCCGCGGCCGGCGCCGGTCACGAGAATCGTCTTACCGCGAACGTCCACGTGTCGGTCACTCCTTAAGGTTGGGTAGCGGCCTCGGTCGCGCCGGGCTCGAGCGTTCCATGCATGAGCGGTCTCAATACGGGGCCGGGGGGTGCGCGCGCACCTGGCGAGCTTTCGGGTCGGTCGGATCAGCCGCGGCGCTTGCCGGGCGGCGGGGAGGCGGGCTTGTCGGCCTCGGGCGCCGCGGTGCCGGGGGAGAAGGCCG
>DATIXW010000206.1:0-8609 GCA_035518135.1 Steroidobacteraceae bacterium | reverse complement strand
ATCTTCGCCATGCGCGAGGTGTGGGAGCGCATCGAGGCGCTCGACAACAAGGTGACGGCGAACCTGCAGTACGAGGCCGCCTTCCAGACAAGCCGCCTGCTGCGCCACGCCACCTACTGGCTGCTCGCCAAGCGCACCCGCCTGCAAGTGGCGGCCGCGGTCGCGGAGTTCCGCACCGACGTGCGCCGCCTCGAGGCGCAGATCCACGAGGCCCTCACCGGCGCGGAACTGCTGCGCTTCGAGGAGAGCCGCAAGCGCTTCGCCGAGGGCGGGCTGCCGCCGGCACTCGCGGTGCACATCGCGAGCCTCGAGGCGCTGAATGCCGCGCTCGATATCTGCGAGATCGCCGCCGCCTACCGTGTGGGCGTCACCGAGACCGCGCGGGTGTACTTCGAGGTCGGCACGCGCATCGGCTTTGACTGGCTGCGCGCGCACATCGAGCAGCTCAAGGTCGACGGCCAGTGGCAGGCGATCGCACGCAGCGGCCTGCGCGATGCGGCGCTGCGCGTGCAGCGGCGCCTCACCGAGCGCGTCCTCGCGCGCCGCGTGCGCGGCAGCGCCGAGACGCGCGTCGATGAGTGGGTGAAGGCGGCGGGCAAGGACCTGGCACACTGGCAGCGCACGCTCGCCGACATGCGCGCCGCCGGCGCGGGCGACTTCGCCACCCTCACGGTGGGGGTGGAGTCGGTGCGCAAGCTCGCCAACTAGGACACTTCCACAGATGACAGGCAAAGAAGGCACCCCCCCGGGCAAGCTGATCCTGGTGCGCCACGGCCAGAGCACCTGGAACATGGAGAACCTCTTCACCGGCTGGACGGACGTGGACCTCTCGGAGATCGGCCGCGCGGAAGCCGCGCAGGCCGGGCGCGAGCTGCTGCGCGAGCACCTGGCGGTCGGCATCGCCTTCACCTCGGTGCTCAAGCGCGCCATCCGCACGCTGTGGCTGATGCTCGATGAGATGGACCGCATGTGGGTGCCGGTGGAGCGCTCCTGGCGGCTGAACGAGCGCCACTACGGGGCGCTGCAGGGCCTGAACAAGGCGCAGACCGTGGCCGAGCACGGCGAGGCGCAGGTGAAGATCTGGCGCCGCAGCTACGACATCCCGCCCCCGCCGCTCGCCGCCGAAGACCCGCGCCACCCGCGCTTTGATGCGCGCTACGCCGGCGTCGGCGCGGGCGAGCTGCCCGCCACGGAGTCACTCAAGGACACCCTCGCGCGCGTGCTCCCCTACTGGCACGCGCGCATCGCACCGGAGCTGCGCCGCGGGCATAACGTGCTGGTGGTGGCGCACGGCAACAGCCTGCGCGCCATGGTGAAGATGCTCGACGGGGTGAGCGAGGCGGCGATCACCGAGCTCAACATCCCGACCGGCGTGCCGCTCGTGTACGAGCTCGACGCGCAGCTTGCGCCCCGCAGCAGCCGCTACCTCGGGGATGCCGCCGCCATCGCCGCCGCCGCCGAGGCGGTCAGGCGCCAGACCGAGAAGCGCTAGGCGGCCCAGCCGTCGTAGCGGCCGCCGAGCTCGGCGGCGAGCGCGCTGAGGCGCCGGCTGATCTCCTGCATGTTGGGGACGACGAGGCGCATCGACTTGGCCGCATGCAGGCTGAAGCCGCCGCCCTCCTGCATCGGCTTCGCATCCACGGTGAATTCCGGCTCGAGGGCCGCGCGCGCCTTCGCGCACGCCGCCTCATCCGGCAGCGCCAGGAAAAAATCCACGCGGTAGTCGTTGAAGGGCGCATAACCCTGCGAGCGCAGCTGCGCGATCATCTGCTCGTCCCAGCTCTCGGCGCGCGACTTGCGCACCGTGCGCAGCTTGAAGTAGATGCGCACCGCGATGAGGCCGAGCGCCACCAGCAGCGCAACGAAGAAATATCGCATGGGGCCTCTCCGCGCGCGCCGCTAGCGCGGGCCCTTGCCCGCAAACTCCGGGCGCCGCTTCCCGAGGAACGCGCTGATCCCCTCGGTCCCCTCGGCCCCCACGGCGTGCGCGGCGATGGTCTCGCTCTCGAGGATCATCTGCGACTCGAAGGCCCCGAGGGAGGCGGCCACCAGGCGCTTGGTGGCGCCGAAGGCACGCGTCGCCCCCCCGGCGAGCTGCTCGGCGATCGCAAGCGCCCGCGCCTGCACCTCCTCGTCCCCCACTACCTCGTTGACCAGCCCCCAGCTGAGCGCCTCGGCCGCCGAGAGCGTGCGGTTCATGAGCAACAGCTCCATCGTGCGCTTCGCGCCGACGATGCGCGGCAGCAGGAACGAGGTGCCGGCATCGGGGGTGAGGCCCGCGTTGGTGTAGGCGAGGTTGAACTTGGCGCTGCGCGCGCACACGGCGAGGTCCGCCATCGCCACGAGTCCCACGCCGGCGCCGGCGGCGGTGCCGTTCACCGCGGCGATGACCGGGGCGTCCATGCGGGTGAAGTGGGCGATCGCCGCGTGCAGGTAGGTGGTGAGCTCGCGGATGTAGTCATCCCCTGCAGTGTCGCGCGAGGCCATGGCGCGCAGGTCTCCGCCGAAGCAGAAATTGCGGCCGGCGCCGGTGAGCACCACTGCACGCACCTCGGCGTTGCGGGCGCAGGCGAGCGCTGCGGCCAGCAGGTCCATCCCCATCTGCAGGTTGAGCGTGTTGGCACTCTCGGGCCGGTTGAGGGTCACGAGGGCGACGGCACCGCGGGTCTCGACCTGGACGCTGGGAGCGGACATGCGCGTAACTCCTACTCGTCGGGGGCGATGCTGACGCGCAGGCCGGCGAGCTCGGGGGTGAACTCCAGCTGGCAGGACAGGCGCGAGTTTTCCTTGTAGTGCGACAGCTCCGTCAGCAGCTCGCGCTCATCCGACATCATGGCCGGCAGGCGCGCGGTCCACTGCGGATCCACGTACACGTGGCAGGTGGCGCAGGAGCACATGCCACCGCAGATTGCCGCGACGCCGTAGTCGAGCTCGCGCAGGTTCTCCATGACCTTGAGGCCGGTCTTGGCATCGACCTCGTGTTCGACTCCGTCGCGATCAACGACCCGCAAAAGCGCCATGCAGCTACCCCGATCTCCGCAGGAATTGTGTGAGGCGAACATGCCCCGGATCTGGTAGTTTGCCGGTTCGCCATGCGACTCGCCAGCCCAACAACGGCGTTGCGCCCTCAGGCGCCCGGCAGCGGCCCGAGCACCTTCATCACGAACACGGCCTTCTCGGAAGTGCCCTCGAGGCTGGCAAGGCTGCCACGCAGTTCGCGCGTGAGTGCACCCATCACCGCCTCATACGCGCCGAACACCTGGGTGCTCATGCTGTTGGTGACGACGCGCAGCTGTGCATCGGCGGACAGCCGCCCGAGGAACTCGCGGATGAGGGGTGCGAAGTCCGCGCGCAGCGGGTACAGGCTGATCTCGACTCCGATATCCATGCGGGCGGCCCTCGGCGGTGGCGTCCCGGCACAGTATTGCACGCCGCCGCCGCGTTGCTGCGGCTATGATCGGCGCGGACTAGAATGCGCCGCTCAAGGCGCCTCAGGCGGACAACCAAGATGACCCGCAAAATCCAGGTGCACCAGGTCGACGCGTTCACGCGCGAGCCCTTCACCGGCAACCCGACCGGCGTGGTGCTGAACGCGGACGTGCTCGCCGAGGCGCAGATGCTCGCCATCGCGCGCGAGCTCAACAACGCCGAGACGGCCTTCATCCTCGCCCCCGATGCCGATGACCACACGGTGCGGGCACGCTTCTTCACCCCCAGGAGCGAGGCCGGCTTCGTGGGGCATGCGACGGTGGCCGCGCAGTACGTGCTGTCGCGCCGCCACGATGCGCCGCGCTGGCAGCGGCAGAAATCCAAGGCCGGCATCGTCGACATCGAGGTGCGCGGCAGCGGGCCGGACCGGCGCATCGCGATCCGCCGCAGCCCGCCCCCGCTCGGGCGCGAACTCAACGACCGCGAGCGCCTCGCGGTGCTCGATGCACTGGCACTCGACTCCGCGAGCCTCGATACGCGCATGCCGCTGCGCATCGTCGGCGCCACCGGGACGCGGCTGCTGATCGGGGTGAAGGGACCCGAGCCGCTCAAGCACCTCAAGCCCGACATGCAGCGCCTCACCACGCTCTCGGCACAGCTCGGCGCCGCCGGCTACTTCGTCTTCGCGCTCACGCCCGGGGAGCCCGATCACCTGACCGAGTCGCGCATGTTCTGCCCGGCGCTCGGGATCAGCGAGGATCCGGTGAGCGGCAACGCCCACGGGCTGCTCGGGGCGTACCTGGCGCAGCTGGGCTTTCTCACCAAGGAGAGCGATCGGGCCCGCTTCACCGGCATCCAGGGGCACTCCCTGCACCGCCCCGGGCGCGTGGAGGTCGAGCTGGAATTCGCAAGCGATGGACTCTCGGGCGTGTGGATCAGCGGCCAGGCCGTTTCGATCTTCGAGACCGAGATCCTCCTTTAGGCATCCGGTGGGCGCGTTCCGCGCGGTCCTGAAGCTCAGCGAGCTTCCCGCCGGCCGCATGCGCGCCGTCAGCATCGACGGACGTGAGCTGCTCCTCTGCCACACGCGCGAGGGCATCTTCGCGCTCGATAACCTCTGCACCCACGCCGAGGCACGCCTGTGCGAGGGGCGACTGCGGGGGACGCGCCTGCTGTGCCCGCTGCACGGGGGCGCCTTCGACGTGCGCGACGGGCGCGTGCTCGCAGGACCGGCGCAGCAGCCGCTCGCACGCTACGCGGTGCGCATCGCGCAGGCGGACATCGAGGTCGCGCTCTAGTCCGGCGCGGGCTGCGCACGGTGCAGCAGCCACACGGCCGGCAGCGTGACGCAGGCGCCGACCAGGAAGGGCGCGGCGGAACCCAGCAGCGCATACAGCGAGCCGGAGGTGAAAGGGCCCAGCACGCGCGCAAGGGATGCGCTCGCGGCGTAGGCGCCGAGCACCGCGCCGCGGTCGTGTCCGCGCGACTGCCGCGAGGCAAGCGCGGAGGCACTCGGGTTGTAGGCGCCCAGCCCCGCCCCGCACAGCAGCAGTCCCGCCACGGTGACCCCGAAGGAGGTCCCGGCGCCGAGTGCGACGAGCCCGGCGACGTAGCTGAGCACCCCGGCCGTGGCGAGGCGTACCTCGCCCAGGCGCGGCGCCAGCAGGCGCACCACGCCACCCTGCATGATCAGCGCCGGCAGCGCCACGGCAAACAGCAGGAATCCCACCGCGCGCGGTCCGAAGCCGTAGCGGTGCCACGCCCAGATCGCGAAGATGGACTCCAGAATCGCCTGCGAGAAGGTGACCGCGAGGGTGGCGGCGGCGAGGTGCGCGAACGCCGGCCGCTCGCGCAGCAGCCGCCAGGGGCTGCGTCGCGGGGCCGGCGGGTGCCGTGCACGATGCTCGGCCGTGTGGCTCTCCGGCAGCACGAAGCGCACCAGGGCGATCGCAAGGAGACTCAGGGCACAGGAGACCACCGCCGGCGCGACGAAGTTGGCACTCGCCGCATCGCGGCCGGCGAGCAGGCCGCCGACCGGCTGCCCGAGCGTGAAGCCGATGCCGATCGCCGCGCCCACCAGCCCGAGCGTTCCCGCACGCTTCTCGGGCGAGCTCACATCCGAGGCGTAGGCGAAGGCGGCCGAGATGTTGCCGGCCATAAATCCGGCGAGCACGCGCGAGGCGAGCAGCCACCAGACGTTGCCGGCGAGCCCCAGCAGTACGTACGAGACGCACGCCCCGGTCAGGCTGCTCATGAGGATGGGCCGGCGCCCGTAGCGATCGCTCAGGTGTCCCCACAAGGGCGCCGCGAGGAGCTGGCACAGCGAATAGCTGCCGAGGATCGGGGTGATGTACTGCGGCTCGACCCCGAAGCGCGAGGCCATGTACGGCACCAGGGGGATCAGGATGCCAAAGCCGAGCGTGTCGATGACGCAGAAGAGGAACAGCGCGGCCAGTTGTCGGCGCATCGGGTGAGGGTGTCCGGGCCGGCGTCGGGGTCAGTGGCCCGGCACGAGCGCGGAGACGCCCGCGGCCGAGGCGGGCGGCACGTAGTCGCGGGCGGCGCGCACGATCAGGTTCGGGATGCGCACCTCGTCCCAGCTCGCTCCACGCCCGCGCGCATCGCCCGTGCACACGATGGCCAGCTGCAGCGAGGGCACGAGCCACATGCGATTCCCCCCGCGCCCTTCCACCGCGAACACATCGGTGGCGGCGTACGGCTCGCTCCCCGCTGCGGGGCGCGCCGCCACGCGCACGAAGCTGCCAAAGTCGGCGTCGCTCTTCGCCGGCGCGCGCATGAGGCTCACCCAGCCGGGACGCATGAGCTGCTGGCCGCGATAGGTGCCATCGCGCACCAGCAGCTGCGCCACGCGGATCCAGTCGCCCTGGCGTGCGAACATGCAGCAGTCCGCGTGCGCGCTGCCGCCCGCGTGATCCAGCCACAGCCACGCATCGGCCGCGCCGAGCCGCCGCCACAGCGCCGCCGAGAGGTAGTCCGCGTAGCGCTCCCCCGTGGCCCGCTCGAGCAGCAGCGCGAGCAGCTGCGCATCCGCGCCCTGCACCACGCGCGTGCTCCCCGGGGCGGCCGCGAGTGGCTGCGCGAGCAGCGCGGCGGTGAGGTCCGCGGCCTCGTCAAACCCCGCCCCGGGCGCAAGTCCGCTTGATTGCTGCATGAGGTTGCGCACGGTGATCGCCCCGCGCGGGTCGGCCTGCCACTCCCTGACCAGCAGCCCGACGGGCTCGTCCGGCCAGCCGATGCGCCGGTGCGAGATCGCCACCCCCATCGAGAGCACTGCCAGGAGCGGGGTGAAGTCCTGGGCATCACTCAGGGTGTCGAAATCTGTTCCCCGCCAGTAGCGCTCGAACACGAGGTGGTCGTGGCGCGACACGATGAGCGCCCGGGAACCCTGCTCGGCCGCGTAGCGCGCCGCCTCCTCGAGGGCGCGCGGATCGAGCTGCTCGAGCTGCGGCGCGACGCGCGGGGCAGGCGGCTCGTTGCCACCGACGATGCGCTCGCGCGGCTGATACAGCGGGGCACTGCGGCGCGTGAGCGCCTCGAGATACTGCCGCCACCAGGAGGGCGCGCGCGCCGCCAGCACCGCCAGAAGCACGGCTGCAGCCGCCAGCGCAAGCATCGATACCGGACGGCTCTGTCGGGTAGCGAACATTGGTTCACAATCACCTTCGAACGAATGCGCTATTGTCGCCTCTAAACGGACTGCATGTGTGCAGTCCTTAAGGGTCCTTAAGCATGCCAATGCGGCTGTTCGCGCCCCGGTACTGGCCGACCTGGGCGGGTCTGGGTCTGCTGCGCCTGCTTCCGCTGCTACCCTTCCCGATGCTGCTGGCCCTCGGCCGCGGCCTCGGTGCGCTCCTGCGTCACCTGCCGCTCGGTTTTGTGCGCACCGCGCGCCGCAACCTCGAGCTGTGTTTCCCGAACCTCGATGCACCGGCGCGCGAGCGGCTGCTGGATGAGCACTTCCAAAGCCTCGGCATGGCGCTCATGGAGATCCCGCTCGCCTGGTGGATCAGCCCGCACGACGTGGCGCGCCTGGTGCGCGTCGAGGGGGCCGAGCACTTGCAGGCGGCGCTCGCGGCCGGCCACGGCGCGATCCTCCTCACCGCCCATTTCACCTCCATGGAGATGGCCGGACGCGCCCTGGTCACGGTCGCGCCGGCGGGATTTCTCTATCGCCCCACGAAGAACGAAGTCATCGCGCTGGCGCTGAAGCATTTTCGCACCCAGCTCGGCGCCCGCGCCATCCCGCACGACGACATCCGCGCCTTCATCTCGGCGCTGCGGCGCAACGAGTGCGTCTGGTACGCCCCCGACCAGAGCTACCGCAAGAAGGGGGCGGCGATGGTGCCGCTCTTTGGCATTCCGGCAGCCACCAACACCCTCACCTCGCGCCTGGCGCGCATGACCGCGGCGCCCGTGCTGCCCTACTTTCTGCAGCGGCTGTCCGGATCGCAAGGCTACCTCGCCACCATCCACCCGCCGCTGGAGAACTTCCCGAGCGACTGCCCGGTGAGTGACACCGAGCGCTTCAATCGTATGATTGAGGCCCAGGTCAAAATCACCCCCGAGCAATATCTGTGGATCCATCGCCGCTTCAAGGGTCTGACCGCGGACTACCCGGACTACTACGGACCGCGCTGAGCGCGCCGGCGCCTGCGGACGGCAGCTGCGACCTGCTGGTCATCGGCGGGGGCGTTAACGGCTCGGGCATCGCGCGCGATGCCGCCGGGCGCGGCCTGCGGGTGCTTTTGTGCGAGCAGGACGACCTTGCCTCGCACACCTCCTCTGCGAGCACCAAGCTGATCCACGGCGGGCTGCGCTACCTCGAGGAGTTTCACTTCTCACTGGTGCGCAAGGCCCTGAAGGAACGCGAGGTGCTGCTTGGCGCCGCACCGCACATCATGCGGCCGCTGCACTTCGTCATGCCGCACGCCGCGCATCTGCGGCCGGCGTGGATGATCCGCGCGGGACTGTTCCTCTACGACCACCTCGCGCGGCGCGACCACCTCGCCGCCTCCGCCGGCATCGACCTCAGGACCCACATCGCAGGCCAGGCGCTGCAGGCGGGCTACCGCCGCGGCTTTGTCTACTCTGACGGCTGGGTGGACGATGCGCGCCTGGTGGTCCTGAATGCACTCGATGCGCAGGCGCGCGGTGCCACG
>DATIXW010000205.1:0-2447 GCA_035518135.1 Steroidobacteraceae bacterium | reverse complement strand
CGAGCGCACGTTGGCGGCCATCCTCGAGTGCTATCCGCAGGCCGAGCTCTTCACGCTGGTAGATTTCCTGCCGCCGATGGAGCGTGGTTTCCTGGGTGACCGGCCGGTGCGCACCTCGTTCCTGCAGCGCCTGCCTTTCGCCCGACGCTACTACCGGCACTATCTGCCGCTGATGCCCCTGGCGGTCGAGTCGTTCGACGTTTCGGGCTTCGATCTGGTGATCTCGAGCTCCTTTTGCGCGGCCAAGGGGGTGCTGACGGGTCCAGACCAGGTGCATGTCAGCTACGTGCATTCGCCGATGCGCTATGCCTGGGATCTGCAGCATCAGTACCTGCGCGAGCACGGGCTGGAGAAAGGCCTGCGCGGCCACCTGACGCGCAAGCTCCTGCACGACCTGCGCATGTGGGATTACCGAACGGCCAACGGCGTCGACCGCTTCGTCAGCAACTCCGATTTCATCGCCCGCCGCATCTGGAAGATCTACCGGCGTGAATCGGTGGTGATCCATCCGCCGGTCGACACGGAATTCTTCCAGCCCACGGACGCGGCTCGGGAGAACTACTACCTGACGGCCTCGCGCCTCGTGCCCTACAAATGCACGCGGCTGATCATCGAGGCGTTCGCGCAGCTCCCCGAGCGGCGGCTGGTGGTGATCGGCGACGGCCCCGAGTTCGCTCGCCTCAGGGCCGCTGCTCCCCGCAATGTCCAGATGCTCGGCTACCAGCCGAGAGGTGTGCTGCGGCAGCACATGCAGCGTGCCCGCGCGTTCGTATTCGCCGCGCTCGAGGATTTCGGGATCGCGCCCGTCGAGGCGCAGGCCTGCGGAACCCCGGTGATCGCCTACGCCCAGGGCGGGGTCACGGAGTCGGTGGTCGAGGGCAGGTCGGGGATCTTTTTCGCCGAGCAGACCGCAGCCTCGCTGGTCGGTGCGATTCAACAGTTTGAGCGGCGCGAGGGGCGATTCAACCCCGCGGAGATCCGCGCCAGCGCGGCACGTTTCAGCGCCGAGCGTTTCCGGCAGCAGTTCCGCGCCTGCGTCGAGGAGCAGCTGACCCAGCCGACACGCCTCGAGCTGGCAGTCGGCTAGTCCCTTGAATTCGCCAAGCGAGGCACTGCCGGTGCAGGCACCCGTGGCGTCTCTGCGCTGGGGCCAGGTGCCGCTGCTCATGGCGGCGCTGGCGGGGCTGGCGGCGATCGCCCTGGTGCTGCTCTTCCACAACACCTTCGCGTACCTCCACTCCATCTGGCACCGCGAGGAATACAGCCACGGCTTCCTGATCCCGCTCGTCAGCGGGTATCTGCTCTGGCAGCGCCGCCAGCTCCTGCGGCAGAGCGCGTCTCGCGGCTCCTGGAGCGGAGTGGCGCTCGCAGCCGCGGGTCTCGCGATCTATTTCACCGGCGCGCTGGCCTCCATCACGACCGTCGATACCTACGCACTGGTCGTGGTATTGCTCGGCACGGCGCTCGCACTGATGGGCTGGCAGGCCTTCAGGATCGCCCTGGTGCCGCTCGCGCTGCTGTTTCTGATGAATCCGATCCCGAGCTTCTTCTACTACAACCTGTCCGCCGAGCTGCAGCTGATCTCCTCCCAGCTCGGGGTGGCGCTCATGCGCCTGTGCGGCGTCAGCGTGTTTCTCGAGGGCAACGTCATCGACCTCGGCAGCTACCAGCTGCAGGTGGCGGAGGCCTGCAGCGGGCTGCGCTATCTATTCCCGCTGATGACTCTCGGCGTGATCATCGCCTATCTGCTGCGCGGTCCCACCTGGATGCGCTGGCTGCTGTTTGTCTCGACGCTGCCGATCACCGTGCTGATGAACAGCTTCCGCATCGGTGTGATCGGCGTGCTCGTCGACCGTTACGGGGTGGCACAGGCACAGGGCTTCGTGCACCTCTTCGAGGGGTGGGTGGTCTTCATGATCTGCCTGCTGCTGCTCATCGCAGAGGCCTGGACGCTGTTGCGGCTCGCGGGAGAGCGGCGCCCGCTGCGGGAGCTGCTCGACCTGGCGCCTCCACCCTTTGCAGTTGCGCCGGCAACGCGAGGGAGCGACTCCCGGATGCCGGCCGCGGTGCTGCTGATCATGCTCCTCGCAGCCGTATGGCCGGCTCACGCGCTGCCCGCGCGTATCGAGGTGCGGCCCGCGCGCGCGGAGTTCACCGGGTTTCCTTTGCAGATCGGTCCCTGGCGCGGCCGCCCACGGGCGCTCGAGACCCCATACCTGGAGCAGCTGAGGCTCGATGACTATCTGCTGGCCGACTTTGCGCGCGAGTCGCCGGCCAACGCTGCGGTAAATCTGTACGTCGCCTACTACGCCTCGCAGCGTACGGGCGAAGCCGCGCATTCGCCGCGCTCGTGCCTGCCGGGAAGCGGCTGGCGGATCCTCGACTTCGCACAGCACGACGTGTCGGACGTACGCCTCAACGGGTCCCCGCTGCGGGTCAATCGCGTG
>DATIXW010000204.1:0-6202 GCA_035518135.1 Steroidobacteraceae bacterium | reverse complement strand
GTCTGCGCCGATGCGCTCGAGGTTCGCCCCGTCACGGCCGAAGCGCTGCGGGCCAAAGTAATTCGGCACGCCCTCGCGCCCGATCGCCTCCAGCGGCGCCGCGAGCGCCGCCTGCAGCGCCGCGCCCCTGCCATCCGGCGCACGCAGGCGGATCACGAAGCGGTTGCCGGCGAGCGCGCCGCGCGGGAGCTTGCGGGTATGCGGGTGGGCAGTGAGCACGCTGAACTGCGCCTCCTGCACGGCGCCCCAGTCGCGCGCCACGCGTGGCCGCGGGACGGAGAACCACTGCACCGCCACCGCGCGCCGGTCCTTGAGGCCGGCGTAGCCCACCTCGGTAACGTGGCAACCGGCGAGCCGCGCCAGCTCGCGCGCAACCCACTGGGTGTTGGCGTTCACCTTGCGTACCTTGAGCAAGAGGTGCGAGCCGCTGCCGGCGGGCTCGAACCCGAGGTCCTCCTCCACGCAGAAGTCCTCCGGCACGACCCGCAGATCGGCCTGCACGCGGGGTGCGCCGTGCGCGTGCGGCGGGCTGAGCGCCGCCGCTCGCGCGCTCAGCTCAGCCGCCACCGGCGGCATTTTCGCGCAACAGCACGACGGCCTGCGCGGCGATGCCCTCCGCGCGCCCGAGGAACCCCAGGCCCTCGGTCGTCGTCGCCTTGAGGTTGACGCGCGCCGCCTCGATCCCGAGCAGCTGCGCGATGCGCTTGCGCATGGCGTCGCGGTGCGGGGCGAGCTTGGGCGCCTGCGCGATGAGCGTAAGGTCGGCGTTGCCCACCGTGAGCCCGCGGGCGCGCAGCAGCGCGAGCACCGCGGTGACGAAGTGCGCGCTGTCGGCGCCGCGCCACTGCGGGTCGGTGTCCTTGAAGTGCTGTCCGATGTCGCCAAGGCCTGCCGCCCCGAGCAGCGCATCGCACAGCGCGTGCAGCAGCACGTCCCCGTCCGAGTGTGCGATGACACCCTGGGTGTGCGGTACCCGCACGCCGCCGAGCATGAGCGCGTCGCCGGGGCCAAAGGCGTGCACGTCGAATCCGCAGCCGACTCTCATGGGCGCTCCCTCATCCGCGGCGCGAGCGCAGGATGGCACTGGCCAGCTGCAGGTCCGCCGCGGTCGTCACCTTAAGGTTGCTCGGCGCCCCTTCGATCAGCCGCGGCCGCTCACCGTGCCACTCGAGCGCCTGGGCCTCGTCACTGGGCGTGCGGCCGGCGGCGCGCGCCGCATCCAGCGCGGTGCACAGGGAAGCGTAGCGGAACATCTGCGGGGTCAGGGCGCGCCACAGGCCGGCGCGCTCCTCGGTGGCGAGCACCGTCGCTTCCGGCCCCGCCCCTTCGCCGCGCTTGAGGGTGTCGGCGATGCGAGCGCCGAGGAGTCCGCCCACCGCGTGCGCGCCCAGCTGCCCGAGCAGCCGCTCCAGGTCCGCGCTCTCCAGGCACGGCCGTGCGGCATCGTGCACCAGCACCCACTCGAGCGGCTGCGCCTGCCCGGCGAGGGCGGCAAGGCCGTTGCGCACCGAGTCACTGCGCTGCCTGCCACCGGTGGTGGTCAGGGCACGCTCGCGCAGCGGCAGGCGCTGCCAGTGTTCATCCCCGGGGGCGAGCACCACCACGATGCGCGCGCAGCGCGCATCGGCGAGAAACGGCGCCAGCGCCCATTCGATGACGGTGCGCCCTTCCAGGGGAGCGTATTGCTTGGGCAGCTCGGCACCGAAGCGGTGCCCGGCGCCCGCGGCGGGCATGACGAGCCAGTAGCGCATCACGGCGAACGGACCCTAGCGGGCCGAGGCGGTGCGCGCCGTGGGCTGGGTCGCCGCGTGCGAACGCGGGGGCACCACCTGGTAGAAGGTCTCGTTACGGGCAATCATCCCCAGGTCACTGCGGGCGCGCTCCTCGAGGGCATCCATGCCGGTCTTCAGATCGCGCACCTCGGCGGCGAGCTGCCTGTTGCGCTCGGCGAGTCCGTCATTCTCGGCTTGCTGGGTGGCGACGGCGTGTTTCAGACGCGCGACCTCGCGGACTCCGTCCTCGGAGAACCAGACGCGGTATTGCAGCAGGAGAATGCAGACAGCCAGCGCGCCGGCGAGCCACTTCATGGGTGCCAGAGCGTAGCAGAGGCCGGCGGGCGGCGCGACGCGTTTCAGTGCCCAGGGCTGCCTGCCAGCGCCTCGGCGGCGCGCTCGGCGGCCGCGCGGCGCTCGGGCCAGCGCTCATCGAAGCGCTGACGCACGGCCTGCACGACACTCGGCGAGGCCAGTTCCGGGCGCCCGCCGACAAAGGGCGGCTCGGGTGCGTACTCGATCGCCAGCTGCACGCTCTGCGCGAAGGCGCCCCCGGCGATCTCCGCCGCTACCGTGAGTGCCATGTCGATGCCGGCGGTCACGCCGCCGCCGCTGAAGAGGTTGCCATCGCGCACGACGCGTGCGGTGTCGGGGATCGCGCCAAACAGCGGCAGCAGCTCGCGAAAGGCCCAGTGGCAGGCGGCGCGACGCCCGCGCAGGAGCCCCGCGGCCCCGAGCAGCAGCGAGCCGGTGCACACCGAGGTCAGGTAACGGGCGCCGGCGGCCAGGCGCCGCAGGTTCTGCAGGTAGGCGGCATCGAGCATCGCCGCGGCGGTGCCAAATCCCCCCGGGACGCACAGCAGCGCACACTCGCCCACCTCATCGAGGCGCCTCAAGCCGGCGAAGCGCACACCGCCGGAGCCAGTGACCTCACCGCCCGCCACCGAGGCGAGCGTCACGCGGGCGCCGGGCATGCGGCAGAGCACCTCGAGCGGGCCGGTGAAATCCAGCTGCGTGATATCCGGGTACAGGGCAAAGACGACGTCAAAGTCGGCGCGCATCGGGTTCCTTTCCGGCAGAAAACTCTCCTCGCCAAGCAATCATGCGCCGGGTATGCTTTGGCTTAAATGACGTTTTTACCTCTTTTTCCGCCACCCAGAAGCTCCGCCTGCGCATGCGCCGCATCGGTTTTCTGATCTTTCCGGACTTCCAGCTGCTCGATGCCGCCGGTCCGATCGCCGCGTTCGAGATCGCCGCGCGGCTGCGTCCCGGCAGTTACGAGCTGCGGGTGATCGCCGCGCGCGCCGGGCGCATCGTCAGTTCCTCGGGCGCCGCGCTCGAGGCGCAGGCCCTGCCGCGGCCGCAGTCCCTGGACACCCTGCTCGTCGCCGGCGGTGAAGGCACCTACGCGGCGCTCGCGTGCCGGCCCACGCGGCGCTTCCTGCGCGCCTGCGCCGCGCGCTCGTGCCGCGTCGCGAGCGTGTGCTCGGGCTCGTTCCTGCTCGCCGCCGCGGGCCTGCTCGAGGGCCTCACGGCCACGACCCACTGGAGTCTCACGGAGCGCTTTCGCCGCGCCTTCCCCCAGGTGCAGCTGGATCCCGACCGCATCTTCGTGCGCGCGGGGAAGCTGTGGACCGCTGCCGGCATCAGCGCCGGGATCGATCTGGCGCTGGCGCTGATCGGCGAGGATCTTGGCGAAGAGGTCGCGCAGCGTACCGCACAGCAGCTGGTGGTCTATCACCGTCGCCCGGGCGGGCAGTCGCAATTCTCAGCGCTACTGGAGATGGAGCGTGCGTCCGGTCGCTTCGCGGGTCTGCTCGAGCAGGTGCGCACGCACCTGGAAGCGCCGGCGGACGTGGAGGCGCTCGCGGCCCGCTGCTGCATGAGCCCGCGCAACTTCGCGCGTGCCTTCCGCGCCGAGACCGGGCTCACGCCCGCCAAGGCGGTGGAGCGCATCCGCGCCGATGCGGCGCGGGCGCTGCTGCAAAGTGGCGCGGGCAGCGTGCAGGCGGTGGCGGCGCGCTGCGGGTTCGGCGACCCGGAGCGCATGCGGCGCGCCTTCGCGCGGCTCTTTGGCACCTCCCCGGCGGCACTGCGGCGCGCCGGCGCGGGGCGGCGCGTGCGCCCGCCCGCTCAGAGCTTGACCGGAAACGCCTCGCGGCCGGCGTAGCGCACACTGCCCAGCTCCGCCTCGATCCGCAGCAGCTGGTTGTACTTGGCGATGCGGTCCGAGCGTGACATCGAGCCGGTCTTGATCTGCGTGGCAGCGCTCGCCACCGCGATGTCCGCGATGGTGCTGTCCTCGGTCTCCCCCGAGCGGTGCGAGACCACCGCGGCGTAGTGCGCCTTGTCGGCCATGTCGATGGCCGCCAGCGTCTCGGTGAGCGTACCGATCTGGTTCGGCTTGATGAGGATCGCATTGGCGATGTGGCGCTCGATCGCCTCGCGGAAGATGCGGGTATTGGTGACGAACACGTCATCGCCCACCAGCTGCAGCCGCGCGCCGAGCGCGCGCGTGAGCGTCGCCCAGCCGTCCCAGTCCACCTCGCTCATGCCGTCCTCAATGCTGATGATCGGGTAGCGGGCGGCAAGATCGCCGAGGTAAGCGGTGAATTCAGCGGCCGAGAAGCGCCGCTGCTCGGACTGCAGTTCGTAGCGGCCGTCCTTGAAGAATTCGCTGCTGGCGACGTCAAGTCCCAGGTAGATGTCCCGGCCGGGCCGGTAGCCGGCCTTCTCGATGGCTTCGAGGATGATGCCGAGGGCTGCCTCGTTGGAGTCCAGATCCGGGGCAAAACCGCCCTCATCTCCCACCGCCGTCGAAAGCCCCCGCGCGGCCAGCAGCCTCTTCAGCGCATGAAACACCTCCGCACCGTAGCGCACCGCCTCGCGGAAGCTCGGGGCGCCGACCGGCAGGATCATGAACTCCTGCACGTCGAGGCTGTTGTTGGCGTGTGCACCGCCGTTGATGATGTTCATCGACGGCACGGGCATGACGGGCGCGCGCTGCTCACCGCTCAGGCGCGCGAGGTAGCGGTAGAGCGGCTCGCGCGCATCCGCCGCCGCGGCGTGCGCGGTGGCGAGTGAGACGCCGAGGATCGCATTGGCGCCGAGGCGCGCCTTATTCTCGGTGCCGTCCAGCTCGATCATGCGCGCATCGATCCCGCCCTGGTCGCGCGGGTCGGCACCGAGGAGTGCCTGGCGCAGCACCGTGTTGATGTGCTCGACCGCGCGCAGTACGCCCTTGCCGCCGTAGCGCTTCGGATCGTTGTCACGCAGCTCGACCGCCTCGCGGGTGCCCGTGGAGGCCCCGGAGGGGACGGCGGCGCGGCCGCGTATGCCGGAGTCGAGCACCACGTCGGCCTCGACCGTGGGGTTGCCGCGCGAATCGAGGATCTCGCGCCCGCGAATGTCGGTGATCTTGCTCATCGTCGTAGCTTACGTCCTTGGCAGGAGGGATTCCTCGTAAGGCGCGCGCTTGACGGTGCGGTCCAGCTCCACCAGCGTGCTCAGCAGCGCATCCATCCGCTCAAGCGGCCAGGCATTCGGGCCGTCCGAAAGGGCCTGCTCGGGGCGCGGGTGCGTCTCCATGAAAAGTCCCGCGATGCCGGTGGCCACCGCGGCGCGCGCCAGCACGGGGATGAACTCGCGCTGCCCGCCGGAAGCGGCCCCCTGCCCGCCCGGCAGCTGCACCGAGTGCGTGGCGTCGAACACCACCGGGCAGCCGGTGGCGCGCATGATCGCCAGCGAGCGCATGTCGGAGACCAGGTTGTTGTAGCCAAAGGAGAACCCGCGCTCACACACCATGATGTGCTCGTTGCCGGTCGAGCGTGCCTTGTCGACCACGTTCTGCATCTCCCAGGGCGAGAGAAACTGGCCCTTCTTGATGTTGACGGGCTTGCCCTGGGCGGCGGTGTTGAGGATGAAGTTGGTCTGGCGGCACAGGAACGCGGGCGTCTGCAGTACGTCGACCACCGCGGCCACTTCCGCAAGCGGGCTGTCCTCGTGGACATCGGTGAGTACGGGCACGCCAATCGCGCGGCGCACCTCGGCCAGGGTCTTAAGTCCCGCGTCGATCCCCGGTCCGCGGAACGAGGCACGCGAGGAGCGGTTGGCCTTGTCGTAGGAGGCCTTGAAGATGTAGGGAATCTTCAGCCGGCCCGTGATCTCCTTCAGCCGCCCGGCGATCTGCTCGCACAGCGCAGCGCTCTCGATCACGCAGGGGCCGGCGATCAGGAAAAACGGCTGCTGGCCGCCGACTTCGTGTCCGGTGAGCTGCATTGGGTGCAGGCGTGGTGCGAGCCGCGCGGCGCCCCTTCAGGCGCCGGCTGCCTGGGGCAGCTGTGCGGCGCGCTGCGCGCGCGCCGCACGGATGAAGCCGGTGAACAGCGGATGCCCGTCACGCGGGGTCGAGGTAAATTCCGGGTGAAACT
>DATIXW010000203.1:0-3293 GCA_035518135.1 Steroidobacteraceae bacterium | reverse complement strand
CGAGCTGGTCGCGGACCAGCGCACCCGCGCGCCATTTCCGCGCGGAGCGCCGGAGCTCGCGCGCGTCCATCGCGAGGCGTACCAGCGCGGCGCAATGCTCAGGTTGTCCGGGGCGAACATCATCATCTCGCCCGCACTGACGATCGAGCGCGCGCAGATCGACCTGCTGTGCGATGCACTCGAAGGCGCGTTCGGCGTCTTCGAGAGCTGAGGTCACGATGACCTCCGGCGCAGAGCGCGCGCCTCCCGCCCCCGATGCGGCATTGTTCCCCGCGGGCGCGCAGCGGCAGCAAGTGGACGACTATCTGACGCGCGCGCTGGCGCTCGCGCAGCAGCGCGTCAGCGCAGGCCCGGCTACGCCGGACATCGACATCGAAGCCTTCAATCGGGAGCTCGCGAGCTTCGATTTCACCACGCGCCGTCCGCTGCCGGAGCTCCTCGACTGGTCGATCGGGCTGCTCGAGCACGGCGTCACACACCAGATTCATCCGCGCTACTTCGGGCTCTTCAATCCCGCGGCCAGTTTCCCCGCACAATGCGCCGACCGTATCGTCGCCTCCTTCAATCCGCAGCTCGCGAGCGCGACGACCTCCCCGGCCGCGGTGGCGCTCGAGGCGCACGTGATCAGGAGCGTCGCGCAGCGCGCGGGATTCCCGGCGGGTGCGGGCGGCCACTTCACCGCCGGCGGGTCGGAGGCCAATTACACCGGCATGTTGTGCGCGCTGACGCGCGCACATCCGGCGTTCGCCGCCGATGGCGCGCGCGCCTTCGCGGGGCAGCCGGTCTTCTACACGTCGCGGGAATGTCACGGCAGCTGGGTGAAGATCGCGCATCAGGTGGGGATCGGCCGCTCGGCCGCGCACCTGGTGCCCACCGACGGGCGCGGGCGCATGTCGCCGGCAGCTCTCGAGCAGGCGATCACTCAGGATCTCGCCGCCGGCCGCGTACCCTTCCTCATCGTCGCCACCGCGGGGACGAGCAATGCCGGTATGGTGGATCCGCTCGAGGCCTGCGCCGCGCTCGCTGCCCGCTACCGGCTCTGGTATCACGTCGATGCGGCCTGGGGCGGCGCGATCGTCGCCTCCGCACGGCTGCGCGCCGCGGTGGCCGGCCTCGAGCGCGCCGATTCGGCGACCATCGATGCGCACAAGTGGTTCGCGACCACCATGGGCTGCGGCATGTTCATCGTCCGCGACCCGGCCGCGCTCACCGCCGCTTTCCAGGTGGCGGCGAGCTACATGCCCTCGCGCGAGCCCTCGCTCGACCCGTATATGAATTCCGTGCAGTGGTCGCGCCGCTTTCTCGGGCTGCGGCTCTTCCTGTCGCTGGCATCCGCCGGCTGGGCGGGACACGCGGCCCACATCGAGCGTTCGGTCACGCTGACGGCGTGGATCCGCGCCGAGCTCGAGCGGCGCGGGTGGTCGGTCGTCAACGATTCACCGCTGGCCGTGCTCAACGTCGTGCCGCCCGCGGCGGTGGGTGACCCGCGCTCGGTCGTCGCGCGGGTGCTGAAATCAGGCCGGGCCTGGGTGTCGCTCGCACGCTTCGAGGAGCAGGACGTGGTGCGGATCTGCGTCACGCACGGCGAGACGAGCGGCGAGGACCTGGCGATACTGGTGCAGGCCCTGCACCCGGACTCACCCTAGCCCGAAGGGCTCATGCGCCGGGCGCGGCGCCGTCCCGAAGCGGCAACCCGGTCGCGCGGGTCTTCATGAGGATCCCCGCGTAGTAGAGCACGTAGTAGCCGACCAGCACCCCGAAGATCCCGAGGGTCAGCGGGCTTTTCTGATATGCGGCGGCGAAGTCCGGGCTCGCACCGCCCATCGCGCTCGCATCGTAGGAGAGATAGAGGAATCGGTAGAGGAGTCGCCCGAGGAAGAGCAGGGTGACCACGAGCCCGATGTACGTATGGGGCGTGTAGAAGCGTCCCTCCGGCGTCACTTCGAAGCGCGTGTGCCGCAATCCGAGGTAGCCGAGTGCCGCACCGCAGGCAATTCCGGCCAGCAGAGCTTCGAGCATCTGCGCGCCGCGCGCCAGGCTCGTCGCGACGAACATCGCGCCAAGCAGAGTCAGGATACCGATGCGAAGCCAGAGCCGGCCGGGTTGCACTGCCTGGCGGCCGAAGCTTCGCCGCACGCGCCGATAGAGTCCCCAGCCGATCAGGGCGGCGATCAGGATCGAGGTAATGAGCTTGGGATCGAGTTGCAGCATGTTTACAGTTATTCGATTCTCGTGGGCCGCGGGGCGGCTCTCGTTGCAGAATGCGGATTGATGCGGCGCCGCTCCCCGAGGCCGCTTTTCTCGAGAACAGCGCCGGCCCGTCTTGTCTGTCCCGCGGTCACGGCAGCCGCAGGAAGCCGTGGTTCAGCCCGGACGCGTCAGCGTAGTGCCCGGTGACAGCACCCGCGTCGTTGATACTCTCGGGAAAAATCCCCCAGCCCGCTCCGCCGGCCGGGCCGGGAGCGTCGAAGGTCGTGAACTTGCCGTCCGCGCCGCGTACGAAGCCGTGAATCACCGCCTGCGCGTCAGCGTAGTGTCCGGTGATGGCCCCCTTGTCATTGATGCTTTTGGGAAGGGTGCCGTTACCGCTACCGGCAACGCTGCTCGCGCCGGGAGCATCGAATACGGCGAATTCGCCCCCGGGGCCGCGCAGGAAGCCGTGGTACAGGCCGTTCGCATCGGCAAAGTGCCCGGTGACAGCGCCGGCGCCGTTCATGCTTTCAGGGAAAGTGCCGAAGCCAGAACCGACCACCGAGCTCGCGCCGGGGGCCTCGAAGGTTGCGAACTTGCCGCTCGGGCTACGCACAAAACCGCGGATCACATTGCGCGCGTCAGTGTAGTGGCCGGCGATTGCCCCCGCGTCATTGATGCTCGTGGGGAAGGTTCCGAAGCCGGCCGCTGCGACGGAGCCCGAGCCGGGAGCGTCGAAGGTCGTGAACTCGCCCCCGGGACCTCGCAGGAAGCCGTGGTTGAGATCCTTTGAATCGATGTAGTTCCCCGTGACGGCCCCCCTGTCATTGATTGCGCTGGGAAACGTACCGTCGAAGGCACCTTCAGCGGAGCTCGCGCCCGGAGCATCGAACGTGGTGAACTCGCCCCCGGGGCCGCGCAGGAAACCGTGGCTCACGTTGCTTGAATCAACGTAATTCCCCGTGACAGTCCCGCGATTGTTGATGTTGATGCTGCGGGCACTGATATTGACGCTGCTGAGGAAGGTCCTGAAGCGCGTACCTACACTGGAGCCAGCGCCGGGAGCATCGATCGTGATGAGCTCGCCCCCGGGTGTGCGCAGG
>DATIXW010000202.1:0-7670 GCA_035518135.1 Steroidobacteraceae bacterium | reverse complement strand
CCTGGGCGATGCCTGCCTGCAGATTCCGCTCGGCTGGAGCGCGGATCGCTTTGGCAGGCGGCGCGTGCACGCTCTGTGTGCCCTGCTGTGCGCCGGGGCGGCGCTCGCGCTGCCGCTCGGCCTGATGGCGAGCGCGACCCGGTGGCCCTGCCTGCTCGTGATGGGCGGCACCGCGGGCGCGCTTTACACCCTGGCCATCGTGAGGCTCGGGGATCGCTTCAGCGGTAACGCGCTGATCTCCGCCAACGCGTTTGTGGGTCTCCTGTGGGGAGCGGGGAGCCTGGGGGGACCGCTGCTCGGGAGCCTCTCGATGGAGGTCCTCGCGCCGCACGGTCTCATGCTCTTCGTGGCAACGGGTGCGACGGCGGTGTTAGTGACGATGCTTCAGCGCCGCACACGGGCCGGTCGCGAGCTGACCGTCGGCTGATGCGTGTCCCCTGCGGGGCGTCCGCCTGCTTGCTATCACTTCGCAGCGTGACCATGGCCCCAGCGCCTGCCGGTGAAACGCATCTTCACGATGAGGCGTGTTGGCCGCCACGCTCACGTTGTGCGGGTCAGACTCTTATTTCACGCCCGGCGACTGCGCTGGCATTTACGACCAGAATGCAAGCTAACACAGGCACTCTGCGGTTGCGGGAGTCCGCTATCATGAGATGGCAAATGCGTGGATAGGGCACCCCAGAGCCTGCAGCGGCGCGTATCCCCATCACGAGCCCGTGGAGAGGAAAATGAAAACGGTCACCAGAGTATTGTGTTGTCTCCTTCTCACCGGTTGGAGCGCGGCCCTCCTGGCGGACTCCTACAGCGACACTATCGGGCTGTTCAAGAATGCCGGTGAGAGTGCGGGGTTCTTCAATAACTGCTACGGCTATGCCGTGTTTCCCACGATCGGCAAGGGTGGCCTCGTGGTGGGCGGCGCGCATGGCAGCGGGCATGTCTATGTCCACGACAAGTACGTGGGGGACACGTCGATGACGCAGCTCACCGTGGGATTCCAGGCCGGCGGCGAGGCGTACAGCCAGATCATCTTCTTCGAAGACCAGCGTGCGTTTGATGAATTCACCAATGGGAACTTCGAGTTCGGCGCCGACGCCAGTGCGGTGGCGATTACCGCCGCGGCAGGCGCGAGCACGGGCACCACCGGCTCATCTGCGGGCGCCAGCGGCGGCAAGAAGGATGCAACGACCGAAGGCAAGTATCACAAGGGCATGGCCGTCTTCACGATCGTCAAGGGCGGCGCCATGTACCAGGCCACCGTCGGCGGCCAGAAGTTCAAGTACAAGGCAAAGTCGTAGAACCCGCAGTTTCCCCCTGGGGGTAAAGCCGCGGCGGCCGAAGCGTCTGCCGTGGCTTTGCCCGGCAACGGCGACTCAAGGCTTACTGACCCGCCGGCGCCTCCGGCGCCGGCTTGCCGGCGCGATGCCACCAGCGCAGGGCCTCGTCCTCGATGAGCGTGCGGCGCACGTAGAGGAAGCGCACCGTATCGTACTCAAAGGGGGAGCCCGTTGAGTAATAGCGAAAACTGGTGTTGGCGCGCAGGTCAACGACATTGAGCGGTGTCAGCACCCAGCCCACGGTTCCCTGGTACAGCCCGCCGAGGTTGATCGTGTAGTTGGTGCCGTAGTCGGCGACGAATCCAAAGCTGTCGCGCAAGGTCGAGGGCCCGAGGAAGGGCATCACGAAATATGGCCCGGGGTGCACGCCCCAGCGCGCCAGCGTCTGGCCAAGTCCGGTGCGTACACCGGGAATGTGCATGCTGGTGGCGACGTCGAATAGACCGCCGAGCCCGAGGGTGCTGTTGATGATGAAGCGGCCGAGGCTGCGCACGCCCGGTGCCAGGCGCAATTGCGCCGTGTAGTTGATGAAGCTGACCACTTCGGAGAGATTGGAAAAGAAGTTGTGCACCCCGCTGCGCACCGGCTGCGGCAGGCGCCGGTACTGGTCGGCCACGGGCAGAAAAATCGCTTCGTCGAAGCGCGCGTTGAAGCGGTAGATGGAGCGGTTCATGCGCTCCCACGGGTCGTAGGTGCGCATGGACGGCACATCGGCGTCGGTCAGCGGCGGCCCGAGGCCAGACCCCGCCGCAGGCACGATCGGCGACGCCGCCTCTCGTTGCTGCTGGGCCTGTAAAGCTGCGGTGACATCCGCGGCCGGCGTCTCCGGTGGCAGGGTGCGCACGGCAAAATCACCCGTGGCGCAGCCGCCCAGCGCCAATGACACAAGGAGCAGCGTCGCTGCTCGCCGGCTTCTCACCTCGCCGCCCCGGCCCAGCGACCACCGAGCATGTCGAGCATGTCGGCGACCTGGCGGCGTTCGCCCAGATTGCCAAGGTGCCCGCCGTGCGGATACACCACAATTCGCGAGCCCAGGCGCGCGCGCAGCCACTCGAGTTCGGCCTCATCCAGGATGAGGTCGTCGGCGTTGGTCTGCGCGTAGTAATCCGGATCGGCCTGCAGCGCTGCGCCGATCAGATCCAGGCGGCTGCTGGCATACAAGGCCTCGCGCGTCATACCGGGCCTACGCGCGAGGTAGTAAGGCGCGAACACCTGGTCGAAATAGTGCGAAAAATCCTTCCCTAACAGCTCGCGGAACACCGCCTCGGTGGCATCGTCGGGCTGGGGCGGATGTCGCGGGTCACTGATCACCCCGGTGCCGGCGTACAGGTCGCCCGTATAGAACACATTCACGAGGGCGATGCGGAACGTGAGGGCAATGGCCGCCGAGAAGTCGGCGTCGGTGCGCAGCACGGCGGCGGCCGCGCCCATCAGGTTGGTATCCTCGACCCGTACCTGATCGCTGGCCCGGTAGTAGTTTGCCAGGCGCACGTAGACCCTGCGGTAGAGCTGGTCGAATCCCTCATCGCCCTGACCGATGCTGCTCGCAAAGAGCTGGTCGAGTCGTTCCATCGAGTCAAACAGGCTCACCGGCGGGTTGATCATCACGGCACGGCGGATTCCCAGTTCGTGCTGCGAAGCATCGAGCCACTTGACCACGGCCGCATGCGCGCCGCCGAGCGAGTAGCCGAGGATGTCGATCTCCGTGATTTCGACCTTAGGCCGCAGGCGCCGGACGATTTCCCGGGCCACCGCGTACACGTCACGACTGTCCTGCTCAAGGTCCCCCGCAACTCCGGTACTCGAGGCCGCCGCGATGAAGCCGGGGAAGGTCGGCGAGGGGATGGTGAGCACGTGATAGCCCGCCCCATAGAGCGCACCGCGCAGCAGCGAGATGTTGGTCGTATTGCCATCCGCACCGGTGCCGGAGATGACGATGGCGAGCGGCGCCGCGCCGCGCTGAGCCGAGAACCACGCCCGCAACCGCCGGTCGAACCAAAGCACCGCAGGCAGCGGCCGCGCCCACGGCAGCGCAATGTTGACTTCCTCGAGCGGCACGCGCGCCGGCAGGGCCGCAAGGTCCTGGGGTGGCGCGCCGTACACCGTGGCGCGCAGTGCCTCCGAATCCGCCAGGCCCGTCGCCGGTGCCGGTGCCGGTGCCGAGTACGCTGCCATCAGATGGGTCAGCGCCAGAGCCGCCCCGAGCGAGCGAGTGAATCTCATTCGACAGTCCTAGCCAGTCCCGCGGCCCCGGAAGGATGCAGTCCGCGAAGCGCAGTGTTTTCAGATGCGAATTACGGCCGGGATCGCGCCGCGGTCCCAGCTGAGGGGCTCCCTGAAGGAACATCCCGTACGATGCCTTGCGAGTCAAGAGCAGCAGGAGCGCCGCGGCAACGCGCCCCACGCGCGGCCGCACGTGCAGCGCCACGCCGGACCAAGCAGGAGCGTCGCACCGCGGCGCGACCTGCGGTTACACTGACGCCCCAGCCCCGCAGTGTCAGTGGCGTCCTGCAGCAGGCTGTGTCGCGGAGAACCCCCGTGCCGGAAATCCGACCCCTGAAGGTGAGCGATCATGAGCCCTGGCAGAAGCTGTGGCAGGGCTATCTGCGCTTTTATCGCCAGCACCTGCCGGATGCGCTGACCGCGGCGACCTTTGCCCGCCTGGCCGACGAACACCAACAGCCCCACGCGCTGGTCGCCGTGCACGAGGGGCGCCTCGTGGGTTTCACGCACTACCTGTTCCACCGCTCGACCTGGGCGGTGCAGGAGATCTGCTACCTCGAGGACCTGTTCGTGGAACCTGCCGCCCGCGGCCAGGGAATCGCACGCGCACTGATCCACGCGGTCTACGCAGCCGCGGATCGTGCCCAGGCGGCATCGGTCTACTGGATGACCCAGGAATTCAACGCCGACGGCCGTGCGCTCTACGACACGCTCGCGCGCCGCACGTCCTTCATCCGCTACGAGCGTTGAGGTTCCGATACCACGGGCTGCGACTCGCGGCGCACGCGCGCCTGCCAACGCAGCAGCCCGAGTGCGTACGTGCAGTAGTAACCGGCCAGAGTGCCAACGAGCAGCAGGGTGAGCGGAGTCAGCGCCGGCGCGGCGAAGCCGGTTGCGCCAGCCC
Organism: Steroidobacteraceae bacterium; assembly: GCA_035518135.1. Lineage (GTDB taxonomy): Bacteria > Pseudomonadota > Gammaproteobacteria > Steroidobacterales > Steroidobacteraceae > 13-2-20CM-66-19. The sequence goes on along the minus strand of DATIXW010000202.1, from coordinate 3,209 downwards.
CGGGAAAGGCGCCCGTAACGAAGCGGTAGGCGATCCGGCAGACCAGCAGCGTGGACAACGCAATACCCAGGTGAGCGCTCGGCGTATATAAGAGTCCGGCGCCGGTGGCTTCAAAGCGCGTCAACCGCAGTCCGAGGACCCCCAGCGCCGTACCGAGGAGCACTCCGCCCCACAGCGGAACTTCCAGGTGCGGGCGGGCGCCGCTCGAGACGCTCAGCAGAACCAGGATCAGCGGCAGCACGGTGAGCGTGATCCATGGCCGCCGCGGATGCAGCCGCTGGCGCCCGATGACGCGCCGGATGCGCGCGTACAGGCGCCACACGATCAGCACTACGATCGCGGCTGTCGTGAGCCCATGCAGCGCCTGGGGGGTCATGGGGGCTCCTTTAACTGAGAGTAGGCACCTTCTGCAGAACCGCGTCCGCTTCCGGCGGGACCGCCATTATGTCGGCGCGCGCACCGGCGCGCACCGGCACCCGCGCGTGTGCCGGCCACTCGACGTTTGGGGCCGCGGCACCTGCTACGCTAGAGGCACAACAACGACGCCGCGGGAGAGCCCTAAAATGCCCTTCATCACCCAGCAAATTCGCCGCCGCGCGCAGCGCGCCCTGCTCATCGCCGGCACCGCCGTGGCCTTACTGCAGGCCTGCTCGGGGCCGCCGGCGCCGGGCGCCGGCGCGAGCCGTTACTTCAAGTCCACGGTTCCGAACGCGCCCTTCTCCGCCGCCGTGCGCGTCGGGGACATTGTCTATCTTTCCGGCTCGATCGGGATCGGCGCGGACGGCAAGCTGCCCGCCGAGTTTACCGAGCAGGTGCGCCAGACCATGGCCAACGTAGCCGCGACGCTCGGGCAGACCGGCCTCGGCTACGATGACGTCTTCAAGTGCACGGTCATGCTGGCCGATATGTCCCGCTGGGAAGACTTCAACAAGATCTACGTGACGTACTTCAAGCCCGAGCGGCTGCCGGCACGCAGCGCGATTGGTGCGAACGGATTGGCGCGCGGCGCGCAGATCGAGCTGGAATGCCTGGCGCGGGCGCGACCGGGCACCTGAGCTGCCTGCCGTGTCGGCCCTCCCTCTTCGGACATCTCTTTCCGGCAGCCTCGGCGGCGGTGTTCGGCGAGCGCGCCTCCACGGCGATCGTCATCATCAGCCGGATCGGCCTGATCCTGCTGATGTTCCAGATCGGGATGGACTTCGATCCCACAGCTGGATCGTGGGCGCGCTCATGAACATCCGTGGGCTCATGGAACTGATCGTGCTCAACATCGGGCTGGACCTGGGAACACCCCGCCCAAGGTCTTCACGATCCTCGTGCTCATGGCGCTCCTGACCACGGTGATGACCGGACCGCTGCTGAAGTGGCCGCTGCCGCGCGCCGCGCAGATCCTCACTGCGGATGCGGAAGTCTAGGGGAGCGCACCTGGCCCGGCGTGGCGGCGGCGAGCGCGCTCTGCAACTCCAGGCAAGCGGCCACGATGTGATAGAGGCTGCTTGCCGGGGAGGGCTCGATGATGAAGGTTCCCTCAACCGTCAGACGGTCATACCAGAGCCCTGCCGGCACGGGCGCCAGATAGCGCAGCAGCGTTTCGCCGGCCTCGACCGCGGCCGTCCAGCACTGCGGCTGCGTGATCGCCAGGCGCGCGTTCGCCTTCAGTCGCTCGGTCTGCGGCCACAGGCGTGCCCCGGCGTCCTGGACCGAGAAGTCATCGAGCAGCGCGTTGATCGTCACCCCCGCACGCACGCCGTGCCGCTCGGCAATGCCGATCAGGCGCACCGCGGCCGCATGGGCCGCCGCGCCGCCGCAGCGCTGCAGCAGCCACGCCCACTCGAACAGGTGCCCGGGCTCGATGAGCCGGCCCTCGATCCCGGGCAGCGCCCGCCAGTCCGCGCCGAAACGCTCGATGAGCGCTCCGCTGCGGGCATCAATGAGACGCGAGAGGGCGAGCGCCTCAATCTCGGCGACCAGCTCCGTCCACACCGGCGCTGAAGCAAGCTCGCGCCACGCCAGTGCCGCCTCCAGCAGATGCATGTGGGGGTTCGCAAGCAGCGGCAGCCGCTCGGGCAGACCCGAGTCATAGCCGGGCCCGGTGCGCTTCAGCAGGCGGTGCATGGCGGCGAGGAGCCTCCCGGCCTCCGCGCCCAGGTGCGCCTGCGCGCCGAGGACTTTCTGGCTCTCGGCGAGCGCCAGCAGCACGAACGCCTGGTCGTAGAGGAAGGCGCGCTCATCGAGCGGCGAACCGTCGGCGGCGCACAGCGTGCGAAACAGACCGTCGCTGCGGCGGTAGCGACGCAGGAAGTGCGCGAGACCCTCCTGCACGAGCGGTGCGGCATCCCCCTGCCAGCCCAGCGCCGCCGCGTTGGCGAACACATACACCTGGCGCACCTGCACGCGTGCGCGCCGGGCATCGTCGCTGACCGCGCCGCCGGCCGTCAGGCGTTCCGCGAACCCCCCCTGCGTCCGGTCATAGCCCTGCTGCGACCAAAGCGGCAGCGCCGCGTCACGCAACCAGCTGCCCAGGCGGTCATGCAGTGCACGTGCCGCCGCGCGTGCATCGCCGGCACCGCTGTCGCGCCCCTCAGTGCGCAAGCAGCGCCCTCCCCTGCCGCCCGGCCGGCACGACCCGGGAGGCGGCGAATCCGAACACGCTCAGGCACAGATAAGCGAGCAGCGGCACGAGGTAGGCGTCGCGCAGGCTCAGCTCATCGGCAATCTTGCCGGCGAGAGAGGGCAGGAATGCCCCGCCAACGATCGCCATGCACAGCAGTCCCGAGGTCGCCGCCTCGGAGGCACTCGAGCGCTCGAGGGTCAGCGTGAAGATGACCGGAAACATGATGGCGTTCATCAGTCCGATGCTCAGCGCCGCGACTCCGCCGGCCATCCCCGGGGTGAGCCACACCGTGAGGCACAGCAGTGCGGCGCAGGCGGCCGCCGTGCCGAGCAGCCGGCCGGCGTTCAGGCGCCGCAGCAAGGCGCTGCCCACGAAACGCCCCAGCATCGCGGCACCCCAGTAGAGGCTCACGAGCCGGCCCGCCTGCTGCAGCGAGACGCCGAACACGTCCTGCTGGTGCAGGAAGTTCGTGAGGTAGCTGCCGATCGAGACTTCGGCGCCGACGTACAGGAAGATCGCGCCGGCCCCGAGCAGTGCCCAGCGCGAACTCAGCGCGCGGCTGATGGCCGAATCGTGCGCCGTGGCCAGCAGCGGC
>DATIXW010000201.1:0-4470 GCA_035518135.1 Steroidobacteraceae bacterium | reverse complement strand
GATGCCGCCTCGCGCACCCTGCAGGTGGAACTGCAGATCGATAACAGCAGCGGGGAACTTCTGCCCGGCTCCTACGCGCAAGTGTACTTCACGCTCTCCGGAGCCAACAACACACTGCGCATACCGGTCAACACCGTGCTGTTCCGTACGCAGGGATTGCAGGTCGCCGTCCTGGATGCGCAGCATCGGGTTCACCTGCGGACCATCACCGAGGGCCGTGATTTCGGCACCGAGATCGAGGTGCTCACCGGGGTTTCCCCCGACGACGTGCTCGTGGCCAACCCACCGGACTCCATCAGCGACGGTGCGCAGGTACGGCTTGCACCCCCGCAACCGCCTGGGGGAGCCGCACCAGCGAGCGGCCACTCCTGATGCGCGCAACGCCGCTCGTCGTCGCTGTGCTGACCGCGCTCGGGGGCTGCTCGCTTGCGCCCCACTACGCCCGCCCTACGACGCCGGCTCCGCCGCCGGCCTACAAGGAGGCCGCCGGGGCATGGAAAATGGCCGCCCCTGCGGACGTAGCGCCGCGCGGTGAGTGGTGGATCCGCTTTGAAGATCCCGACCTGAACGACCTCGAGAGCCAGGTCAGCGCCGCGAACCAAACCCTGCGCGCCGCGCTTGCGCGCCTGGACCAGGCACGCGCTGAAACGCGCATCGCGCGCGCCGGTTACTTCCCGACCCTCGATGCGAGTGCCACCGCCACGCGCGAGCGCATCTCCAAGAACATCCCCAGCTACCAGCCGGGCACCTCGGCGACCAGTAACCTTCTTACGCTCAGCGGCAACTTCTCCTACGAGGCGGACCTCTTCGGCCGCGTGCGCAACACCGTGGCGAATGCGCGCTACAGCGAGCAGGCCAGCGCGGGGGACGTGGCGAGCCTCGATCTCGAGTTGCACGCCGAGCTGGCCACCGACTACTTCACGCTGCGTGGCCTGGACGTCGAACAGCGGTTGCTCGATCGCACCGTCGCCGACTATGCCCGTGCGCTGCAGCTGACCCAAAACCTCTACAAAGGCGGAGCGTCCCCGATCTCGGACGTGCAGCAGGCGCAGGCGCAGCTGGAAACGGCAAGAACCCAGGCCGAGGATACGCGTCTGCGGCGTGCGCAGACCGAACATGCCATCGCGGTGCTGGTGGGCCGCGAGCCGAGCGCCTTCAGCATCGCCGCGCGCGCCGCGCCCGGTCTACCGCCGCTGCCGAGCGTAGACCCGGGGCTGCCCTCGCAACTGCTCGAGCGCCGCCCCGATGTTGCTGCCGCCGAACGGCGCGTAGCCGCGGCGAATGCCAACATTGGCGTTGCGCGGGCCGCCTTCTTCCCGGTCTTCAATCTGTTCGCGTCCGCCGGCTACCAAAGCACGCAGAACTCGAACTGGCTCACCGCACCGAGCCAGTTCTGGTCACTCGGCCCGCAGGCGATGCTGACGCTCTTCAACGGCGGCCTTTACCGGGCGCAGACGGCGCAGGCGCACGCCGCCTACGATGAGCAGGTTGCCAACTACCGCGGCACGGTACTTACCGCTTACCAGGACGTGGAGGACAACCTCGCGGCGCTGCGGCAGCTGCAGCTTGAAAGCGTCAGCGAGGCGGCCGCCGTGACGGCGAACCAAGGGGCGCTCGAGCAGGCGAACCTGCGCTACAAGGGCGGCATCGTGACTTATCTGGAGGTCGTCTCAACGGAGAACGCGTACCTGTCAGCGCAGTTGACCGCGGTGGATATCGAGATCCGCCGCGCGGGCGCGACGGTGCTGCTCATCCGGGCGCTCGGCGGAGACTGGCACCAGCCGGCCGCCGCTGCCGCTGCGACTGCGACGATCCGCGCCGAGCCTGCCGGCTAGCAGCAGGGCATCGCCCTAGCGCTCGCGGCCATCGCCCCACAGGCTGCGGTACACGATGCCGGCAAGCGCGGCGCCCAGCAGCGGGGCGACCCAGAAGAGCCACAGCTGCGAGACCGCCCAGCCGCCGACGATCACCGCAGGGCCGGTGCTGCGCGCGGGGTTTACCGAGGTGTTGGTCACCGGGATGCTGATGAGGTGTATGAGCGTCAGGCACAGGCCAATGGCGATCGGGGCAAAGCCCTGCGGGGCCCGCGCATCGGTGGCACCGAGGATGACGATCAGGAACATGAAGGTCATCACGACTTCGGTGACCAGACAGGCCCCGAGAGCGTAGCCGCCGGGAGAATGATCCGCATAGCCGTTCGCCGCGAGGCCGGAGCTGAGCTCAAAGCCCGCCTTGCCGCTGGCGATGAAGTACAACACCGCGGCCGCGACGATGCCACCGAGCACCTGGGCAATGACGTACGGGATGAGCTCCGATGCCTTGAAGCGACCACCCATGACGAGGCCGAAGGAGACTGCCGGATTCAGGTGGCAGCCGGAGATCGGACCGATGGCGAACGCCATGGTGAGCACGGTCAGGCCGAAGGCGAGTGCCACTCCGAGCAGTCCGATCCCCACCTGCGGAAACGCTGCCGACAGCACCGCGCTGCCACAGCCCCCGAGCACGAGCCAGAACGTTCCCAAGAATTCAGCCGCGGCGCGCTTCGTTAGCGACATAGAGCATCCCCCTTTATTCTCATTCACGACGGCCGCGAGCGGCTCGCGTACCGCATCAGCCCCGGACAGCTACAATAGCAGAAGCTTGACGGTTACCGGCGATGCCACGAGCAAGGCTGCCTGAGTCCCAGGAACCGCGGCGCGGCCTGCGTGGCGCCTGAACCTGCGACTCGTTAGGATGCAGCGGTGCAGATCCCCGGCGCTGCGATCACGGGGCGTCGGCGGGGATTGATAAAAGAAGTACTACAACAAACAAAAAGGCAGCACTATGGAATGGCTCATCAGTCTCATCACCGGTGCAATCGGCGGCAATGTCGCCGGAGCGATCTTTAAGAACCTGAGCCTCGGCCCCCTGGGCAACACGATTGCCGGTGTGGTCGGCGGTGGGGCCGGCGCGGAAATCCTCAGACTAGTGCTCGGCTCCGGCGCTGCCGGCGGCTCGGTGGTCGGCAACGTTGCGTCCTCCGGCGTCGGCAGCGTGGTCCTCATGCTGATCGTCGGGCTGATCAAGAACGCGACGGCGAAGAAGGCCTGAAGGCCCGCGGCGCGCGGGGGCAGCCCGCCGCCGCGTCTCAGCCGCGTGGGGCGCGCATGTCCTGCTGCGCCTGCGCCGTGGCGCGCGTCGCTTCGGCGCTCGCGCCCGCGGCGGGCTTCACGGCATGGATGGCCGCATCGAACCCCTGCCCAGCCGCCACCTGACGCTTCAGCGCCGCGAACGGAATATCCGGATTCTTTGCGGCGTGCAGCGCCGCCGCGCACAGATCAAGGCTCCTAAGACCCCGGCACGCTTGCTGCGAAGACATCCCGAGCGGCAGTACCGCGGCAAGCCGGTCGTTGTCGGCGGCGTTGTGTCCCGAGGTCGATGTCGGCGCGCATTGACTCCCGGCCGTCGAGCGGACCGCATTGTTTGGGGGCTAAAGTTCACCGCGTCCGGCTCCGCGGCAGCGCGGCCCAGCGGGAGGGCCGGCAGAATCAGCAGCCACGGACGTTTCACGACAACCTCCAGGCATGGAACTTCGCCGCGCGGGAACCGCTGAACGTCCCTGTCCGACGGCTCCGCACGCGGGAAGTGGCACTTGTTTTAATGCGCCCGCCGGCGCACGGCAATCTGTCTGCGATCGGCGTCGAAAAAAGTCAGCGCGTTCCGACCCACGAGTCCGGGACCTCAGGAGCGCAAGCGGGCAAAATCGATAAAACCGCGTTGCATGTCGGTATGCTTCAGCTGTACCCGCACCCGATCCCCGACGTCCAGCCCTTCGAACCCCTGCACGACACGCCCTTCGGCGAGGGGGTGGCTGATACGCACCCAGGTTCCGCTCACCGAGGCGCCGGTGACGATGGCATCGAACTGCTGGCCGATCCGCGTCTGCAGCAGCATGGCTGCCGCGCACTTGCGCACCAGGCGCTCCACTTTCGCGGCATTGCCTTCCTGCAGCGTGCAATGCTCCCCGAGAGCCCGCAACGCCTCATCGTCATAGGGAACCGACGCCTGCGCCAGGGCGGCTTTCACCAGTCGCTGCGTGATCATGTCCGGGAATCGGCGGTTCGGTGCCGTGGCATGCGTGTAATCATCGACCGCGAGCCCGAAGTGGCCCTCCACCGGCTCCCCGGGGCGCTTGGATACGTACTCACCGGCTCCCAGCAGCTTCACCACGCTCAGCGACAGATCCGGGAAGCTCGCCGGCACTGCCGCCTGGCGTCGCTGCAGAAACTCGCTGAGCGCCCGTGCGTCTGCCTGTGGCGGCAGGCGCTCCCCGAACCCGCGCGCGAGCTCGACGATGCGGGGCCAGCGCTCGGGTTTGCGCAGCACCCGACGCAGCGAGGGAAGACGCCGCGACTCAAGGAACTGCGCTACGACGCCGTTGGCGGCGATCATGAAATACTCGATGAGCTCCTTGGCGCGGTTGTCCTCGTC
>DATIXW010000200.1:0-2416 GCA_035518135.1 Steroidobacteraceae bacterium | reverse complement strand
TGTATATCGAGCGCATGCAGCCGGGCCAGGAGCGCATCTACTTCCTGATCGCCGAGAGCGTGGAGGCGGCACGCGCCAGCCCGTACATCGAGCGGCTGAAGGAGCGGGACATCGAGGTGCTGCTGCTGGCCGATCGCATCGACGAGTGGGTCATGCGCCAGGTCGATGCGTTCGAGGGCAAGCGCTTCAAGGATGCCTCCCGCGGGGACCTGGAGCTCGGGGGCCTGCAGAGCGAGGCGGACCGCACGCTCGCCGACAGCGAGCTCAAGGAGAGCAAGGGCCTGCTGAAGCGCGTGAAAGACGCCCTCGGCGATCGCGTCAACGAGGTGAAAGTCGCGGTGCGACTGAAGGATTCTCCGGCGTGCCTGGTGCTCGGGGAGCACGATCTGGGCGCGAGCATGCGGCGCATCCTGCAGCAGGCCGGCCGCAGCGCGCCGAGCGCGAAGCCGGTGCTGGAGCTCAACGTGAGCCATCCCATCGTGCGCTACCTCGATGGGATGAGCGATGCGGCGCAGTTCAAGGAGCTCGCGGAGCTGCTCTTCGACCAGGCATCGCTCGCCGAAGGCGGTCAGCTTTCCAACCCTGGCGAGTACGTGCAGCGGCTGAACCGGCTGCTGGTGCGGCTCGCCGCTGCGGGCGATGGCGCGCACAGGCCCGGCGAGACGCTCGAGGCCCCCGACGCGGCGGGCAAGCCCGGCCAGAAGGCGGGCTGAGGCGCCGTTCGTGAACGAGCGGAGCGCTTCCGGGCCGCCGTCGGCGCAGGCCCTGAGCCTGCCCGGGCCGGCCGGCGCGCTCGAGGCGTTGCTCGATGCGCCGCGCGAGGGCGCGGCGGCGCCGGCCTTCGGCGTCGTCTGTCATCCCCATCCGCTGCACGGCGGTACGTTCCACAACAAGGTGGTGCACACGCTTGCCCGGGCGCTGAACGAGCTTGGGATCCCGGCGTTGCGCTTCAACTTCCGCGGGGTCGGCGCGAGTGCCGGCAGTTACGACGAGGGACGCGGGGAGACCGAGGATGCGCTCGCGGTGGTGCAGTACGGGCGCACGCGCTTTCCCCGCGCCGCGCCGTGGCTGCTCGGCTTCTCCTTCGGTGCCGTGGTCGCGATCCGGGCCGCGGTGCGCGCCGATGCCGCGCGCCTGATCACGGTGGCGCCGGCCGTGGATCGCGTGGCGCTGGATGGAGCGCTCCCGCGCTGTCCCTGGCTTCTGATCCAGGGGGATGCGGATGACGTGGTGCCCGCGGCGGGAGTGCTCGCCTGGGCCGCGCGGCTCGAATCCCCGCCCGTGGTGCGGGTGTTGCCCGCAGTGGGTCACTTCTTCCACGGCCGCCTGCCGGAGCTGCGCGCCGCGGTGGTGACGTTCGCCGGCGGGACAGCGGGGAATTAAAAGGAAAAGGGGTCCGCGCCTGCGGACCCCTTTCGGTGGATGATCGCGACCCGCGCGAGACGCTCGGCGGGCCGTGCCCCCGGGACGCGTGGCGCCGCGCCCGTGCCGCGGTTACCGCGGTACGCGCGCTGCGCCCCGGGTATCAGGAATTCACCATCCCCTTCAAGCTCTTCAGCGGCATCACGCGGACCTTCTTGCTGGCCGGCTTCGCCTTGAACATCATTTTCTCACCCGTGAACGGGTTGACGCCCTCGCGAGCCTTCGTGGCGGGCTTCTTCACGACCTTCATCTTGAGCAGGCCCGGCAGCGTGAACAGACCGTTTCCGCGCAGGCTCTTCTTCATCACACCGCTCAGGGATTCGAACACCCCCCCGACCTGTTTGCGGGACAGGCCCGTGTCTTTGGAAATGTGCGTCAGAATCTCCGACTTGGTCGGTGCGCCACCCTTTTTCGCCATGTTGCGATTCTCCTCGAAATGTAGTGATGCGAGCGCCCTGAAATGCGCCGCGCGAACGAATCGCCGCGGAAAATAGCACATGGGCGTGCGTTGGCAAGCGTTTTCTCGCGCTTCAGCGAGTTTCAAATGCCTTTTTTTCCAGTGTTTGCGCACACACCCCGCGACGCGTGCGAGCCACACTCGTCGCGTCGGGCGGGTCGGCGATGCGCGCGCGCGGCAGATGAGCGGCCGGGAATCGCGCGTCCGTACCTTCAGGTGATGCGCGAGGTTGGAGGCGTAACCGCAGCTAGATCTACGCTAGATGACCGCTGGGGCCATGTCGTGCAGCAGGATCAGGAGCGCGCCGATGATGATGCAGGCCCACAGCGGCGAGAGATCCAGTCCACCGAGCGGCGGCAGGTTCATGCGCCGCGCGATGGTCCGTGTGGTGCGCCGGATGGGACGCAGCACCGGCTCGCACAGGCTCACGAGCAGCGATTGCACGGGCGAGTAGCCGCCCGGGGCGATCAGCGAAAGCACGGCGTAGAGCAGGATCGCGTACAGGTAGATCCGCAGCACGGCATCGGCGATGGCGAC
>DATIXW010000199.1:0-2136 GCA_035518135.1 Steroidobacteraceae bacterium | reverse complement strand
AAAGCCCGCAAAACCACGCAGAATTGCTCACTATTGCTTACGGCGCAGGCTGCGCCGCACGGCTACGATCTGCCGCACCCGTTGGCGAACAGGAGCACCCTGACCATGCGATTGCCGAAGATGATGCTTGCCATAATGCTGGCGGGACTCGGCGCCGTCGCCTACGCGCAGAGCCCGTCCTCGTCTGCCGCGGGACCCTCGGCGCGGATGAATCAGCACCTGAGCGACCTCACCACGCTGCTCGATCTCACCGAGTCGCAGCGGCTGCAGATGCAGCAGGCGCTCGAGGCTCAGCACGAGAAGATGCAGGCGCAGTTTCAGCAATTCAGGTCCTCGGGCCAGCCGCCCACGCCCGCGCAGATGAAAGCGACGCACCAGCAGATGCAGCAGGAACTCCTCGCCTCGGTGAAGCCGTTCCTCAGCGAGTCGCAGTTCAACAAGTTCCAGCTGCTCACCCAGCGCCAGCATCACGGCTGGCACGGCCATCGCGGGCCGCCGCCCGCCGGTGCCGCGCCGGGCGCTCCCGCCCAGTAGGTCGTGCTCAGCGCTCGAGCTGGCGCAGCTGCCAGTGCCCCCCCTCGCACTCGAGATAGCTGCCCTGCTCGTACCAGGCGCCGAGCACTACCCGCCGCACCGTCCGGCCGTCCACGATGAGCTCGTGGATGCCCGGGCGGTGCGTGTGGCCGTGAACCAGGCGCGCGGCGCCGGTGGCGCGGAAGGCGGCCAGCACCGTGCCGGGATTCACGTCCATGAGGGTGGGCACCTGGCGCGACGTGTGGGCGCGGCTGCCGGCGCGGGCGCGGTCGGCGAGTGCGATCCGATCGCGCAGCGGCAGCGCGAGGAAGCGCCGTTGATAGGCAGGGGTGCGTACGATGCTGCGCAGCTGCTGGTAGGGGCGATCATCCACGCACAGCGCATCGCCGTGACTGAGCAGCACCGCCTCGCCGTCGATGTCGACGAGTGAGGGATCGGGCAGCAGATACCCGCCCGTTCGCCCGCAGAAGCCCTCGCCGAGCAGGAAATCGCGGTTGCCGTGCATGAGGTAGAGCGCCGTGCCGGCGCCGGCGACGCCCTTGAGCGCGGCGCACACGCGCTCGCTGAGCGCGTCGTCCTCATCGTCTCCGACCCAGAACTCGAACAGGTCGCCGAGCACGTACAGCGCCTGCGCGCCGGCGGCCTCGCGCACGAGAAACCTCAGGAACTGCTCGATCGCCTCCGGCGCCGCAGCCGTCAGGTGCAGGTCGGAGACGAACAGCCGGCGCACTAGTGCGGCTGGGCCACCGCCGGTGCGGTCGCGGGCGAGGCGAGCGGGGCGTCCGCCGTCGGCGCGGTGTCGGAGGCGGCGAGCAGCTCCATCTTCTCGATCACGATCGGCTGCAGCGGCGCGTCCTGCTTGAACGGGCCCATACTCCCGGTCGACACCGAGCCGATCCTGTCCACCACGTCCATGCCTTCCACCACGTGGCCGAACACCGCGTAACCCCAGCGCGTGGGCAGCGGGTCGAGCTCGGCGTTGTCCACCAGGTTCACGTAGAACTGGCAGTTGCCCGAGTGGGGCGCATCGGCGCGCGCGAGACCGATGGTGCCGCGCTTGTTCTGCAGCCCGTTGCCGGACTCGTTCACCACCGGCTCGTGCGTCGGCTTCACGGCATAGGTCTTGGCATCGTGGCCGCCGCCCTGGATGACGAAGTTGGCGATGACGCGGTGAATGAGTGTCTGGGTGTACTGGCCCTCGCGCACGTAGCGCAGGAAGTTCGCTGCCGTGAGGGGCGCACGGTCCGGGAACAGCTCGATCACGAAGCTGCCCATGCTGGTCGTGACGCGCACGCGGGGATTGGGATCGGCGTGCGCCCGGCCAAAGGCGAGCAGGGCCGCCAGGGTGAAGGCGAAGAGGCCGAGTCGGGAGTGTCTGTGCATCCGTGAGTGCGATCTGAGCGGCGCCGCAAAGACGGGCGGCGCACGATTCTAGCAAGGGCGCAGCCCTCGCGGCTGTACCGTTTTTGTCGCCAGCGGTTCTTCCCGTAACATGGCGCCGTGAATTCCCTGCTCTCCCAGCCCGCCGATTCCATCGCGCCGGGCGCGCTCGTGACACGGTTTGCGCCGAGCCCGACGGGCGAGCTGCACCTGGGGAACGCG
>DATIXW010000198.1:0-5808 GCA_035518135.1 Steroidobacteraceae bacterium | reverse complement strand
GCGCCGCTACACTGGCGCGACCATGTCCGCCTACGGCCTGCTCGTCTTTTCCCTGATCTACGCGCTCGCGGTCGCCGTGCCGGGCCCCGGCGTCGCCGCGATCCTCGCGCGGGCGCTCGGCCGCGGTGTCGCGGGAGCCCCGGCCTTCATCGGCGGCTTCATCGGCGGGGACCTGCTGTGGTTCACGCTGGCAGCACTCGGGCTGGCGGTGCTCGCCGAGCGCGCGCACGCACTCTTTCTCGGGGTGCGCTTCGCGGGCGCGCTGTACCTTCTGTACCTGGCGTGGCGGCTGTGGCGGGCCGCGCCCGGGACCCTCGGGGACCTGGCGCCGCCGAAACGCGAAAGTGCCCCGCAGCTCTTTCTGGGCGCGCTCGCGCTGACCCTCGGCAATCCCAAGACCATGGTGTTCTTCCTCGCGGTGCTGCCCACGGTCGTGGATCTTGATCACCTGACCGCGGGGGGGTTCCTGATGATCGCCGGCGTCATCGTCGTGGTGCTGCCCTTGGTGCTTGGCAGCTATACGCTGTTTGCCGCGCGTGCCCGCGAGCGCCTCGCGCGCCCGCAGACGGTGCGCTGGCTGCAGCGCGGCACCGGTGCGGTGATGGCCGCGGCCGCGGTGGCGGTCGCTTCGCGCTAGCCACCGCCGCGGTTGACGGCGGCCGCCGGCGAACGCCAACATCCGCAGCGATGCTTCCTGCCACCATGACCGCGATCGAGATCCGCGAGCCCGGAGCGCCGCAGGTGCTGCGCGCCGTGCAGCGGCCCGTGCCGTCGCTGCAGCCCGGTGAGGTGTTGGTGCGCGTCGTCGCCGCCGGCGTCAACCGCCCGGACGTCCTGCAGCGCAAGGGCAACTATCCCCCGCCCCCCGGGGCGAGCGAGGTGCCCGGCCTCGAGGTGGCGGGCGAGGTGGTCGCGGCCACTGCCGGGGTGACAGAGCCCGCCGTGGGCACGAAGGTGTGTGCGCTGGTCGCCGGCGGGGGCTACGCTCAGTACGTCAACGTGCCGGCGGTGCAGTGCCTGCCCGTCCCCGGCAAGCTCAGTCTGGAGGAGGCCGCGGCACTGCCGGAGACCTTCTTCACCGTGTGGATGAACGTGTTCGAACGCGCGCGCCTGCGTCGCGGGGAGTCGCTGCTCGTGCACGGCGGCTCGAGCGGCATCGGCACCACCGCCATCATGCTCGCCAAGGCCTGCGATGCACGCGTGATCGTGACCGCCGGCAGCGCCGCCAAGTGCAGCGCCTGCCGCGAGCTCGGCGCGGATGTCGCCATCAACTACCGCGAGACCGACTTCGTCGAGGCGACGCTGCGCGCCACCGACGGCAAGGGTGCCAACGTCATCCTCGACATGGTCGGTGGCGACTACCTGGCGCGCAACGCCGCCGCCGCGGCGCTGGATGGCCGCATCGCGCTGATCGCCACCCAGGGTGGAACGAAGTCCGAGCTCGACCTGCGCCAGCTGATGATGAAGCGCCTGACGATCAGCGCCTGCACGCTGCGGCCGCAGAGCGTGGAGACCAAGGCTCGCCTGGCGCAGGCACTGCGGCAGAAGGTGTGGCCGCTGTTTGACTCCCGCGGGCTGAAGCCGCTGATTCACGCGCGCTTTCCGCTCGCCGATGCGGCCGGCGCGCACCGGCTCATGGAGTCGGACACGCACATCGGCAAGATCGTGCTGCTGACCTGAAGGACGCAAACGCACTGCCGTGCCGGGGGCTGCCCGGCCCGGTTACCCCGGGAGGGGATTTGCCGTAGGCTTGTCGCGGACTGGCGTGCAAAGAGGGGGAGCGCGTCCGGATGAGTCTGCTGCCATACGGCCTGTTCGAGCTGCCCTGGTGGGGCTACGTGCTCGTCACGTTCGCCACGGTCGAGTCGATGTTCCTCGGCATCACGCTCTACCTGCACCGCGACCAGTCCCATGGCGGACTGATCCTGCACCCGGCGCTGCGTCACCTGTTTCGCTTCTGGCTGTGGTTCAGCTCCGCGGCCGTAACCCGCGAATGGGTGGCGGTGCACCGCCGCCACCACGCGCATGCCGATCAGCCCGGTGACCCCCACAGTCCGGTGGTGTTCGGCCTGCGGCGCGTGCTGCTGGAGGGGTACGAGCTCTACGGCGTCGCCGCGCATGATCCGCACACGCTCAGTACCTATGGGCGCGGCACCCCCGATGACTGGCTGGAGCGGCGCGTGTACGCGGGACACCCTTATGCCGGCATCACCGTGTTCGTCGCCTTGCATCTGCTGCTGTTTGGCGTGCCGGGCATCATCATGATCGCCGCGCACCTGGCCGCGCAGCCCTTCTTTGCCGCGGGGGTCATCAACGGGCTGGGCCACGCCGTCGGCTACCGCAGCTTCGAGATGCCCTCCACGGCCACGAACCTGCTGCCCTGGGGCCTGCTTCTGGGCGGGGAGGAGCTGCACAACAATCACCACGCGTTTCCGCGTTCGGCGCGCTTTGCCGTGCAGCGCTGGGAACTGGACATCGGCTGGCTGTGGATCCGGCTGTTCCAGGGGCTGGGACTGGCGCGCGTGCGCTGGGTCGCGCCGCCGGCGCACTTCGCGCGCCGCGGCGCGTGCGATGAGCCGACGCTCAACGCGCTCTTCAGGCGCCGCCTGCACGTGCTGCGCGCCTACGCGCGCGAGGTGGTGCGGCCGGTGTGTCGCGAGCTGGCACGCTGCGAGCCGCGCGGTGCGCTGCCGCGCGGCCTGCCGGGGCTGCTCGTGCGCCACCCGGCCGCGCTCGCCACGTGCGCGCGTGCGCGCCTGAACGAGCTGCTGCAGCGCTACGCGGTGCTGCGCCGGGTGGTTGAGGACCGCGAGTCACTGCAGCAGCTGTGGAACGACGTCGCGGCCAATCCGGCACGCGCGGTCGCGCAGCTGCGCGAGTGGTGCCGGCGAGCCGAGGGCAGCGGTATCGGGGCACTGCAGCAGTTTGCGCAGGGCCTCGCGCCCTACGCCCGCTGAAGCCCCGGGCGAGGCTAGCGCGCCGGCAGGCAGCTCGCGCGCGTCACGGTGCGCACCGCGAAGCTCGAGTGCACGCGCGCCACGCTCGGCAGCCGGGTGAGATGCTGGTTGTGCACACGCTCGAAGTCGGCCATGTCGGCCACCACGAGGCGCAGCAGGTAATCGTGCTCCCCGGTCATCAGGTAGCACTCCATGACCTCCGGCACGCGCCGTACCGCGCTCTCGAACGCCTCCAGCCCCGCCTGGCTTTGCCGATCGAGCGTGATGCTGACGAAGACATTGACCGGAAAGCCCGCCTTCTGCTGGTCGATGAGGGCGGTGTAGCCCTCGATGAGGCCGGATTCCTCGAGCGCCCGTACGCGCCGCAGACACGCCGATTCCGACAGGCTGACCTTGGCTGCGAGCGCGGTGTTGGTGATGCGCGCATCCTGCTGCAGCAGCTTCAGGATGGCGCGATCGAAGCGGTCTAGATCCATTAGCGCAAGAATCCGTCTCTGTAAGGCATCTTCAGCGAATATTCTGCCATAAATTAGCCCTCGCGCGTGCCCAATAGCAAAGGAGCGCCGTCGCGGGGCTCCTACCCTTGGCGCCACCAAGAGCGGGGAGGATGCGCGATGCTCATCGGGGTTCCCAAAGAGATCAAAGTCCACGAGTACCGTGTTGGCCTGGTGCCTGCGGGCGTGCGCGAGCTCGTCGTCGCCGGTCACGAAGTGCTGGTCGAGAGCGGCGCCGGCGCCGGCATCGGCGTTGACGATGGCGAGTTCCGCGAGGCAGGGGCTGGGATCGCGGCCACGGCAGAGGAGGTGTTCGAGCGTGCCGACCTCGTGGTGAAGGTGAAGGAGCCGCAGCCGCGTGAGTGCCAGATGCTGCGCAGCGGACAGGTGCTGTTCACCTACCTGCACCTGGCGGCCGATCCCGAGCAGGCCGAAGGACTGATGAAGTCGGGCGCCACCGCGATCGCCTATGAGACCGTGACGGCGCCGAATGGCTCGCTGCCGCTTCTGACGCCGATGAGTGAGGTCGCGGGGCGCATGTCGATCCAGGTCGGAGCGGCCAGTCTGCAGAAGGCGAACGGCGGCTTCGGGGTGCTGCTCGGGGGCGTTCCGGGCGTCGCACCGGCGAAGGTCGTGATCCTCGGCGGTGGCGTTTCCGGTACGCACGCCGCCGAGATGGCCGTCGGCCTGCGCGCGGACGTGACGGTGGTCGATCGCTCGGTGAACCGCCTGCGCGAACTGTCCGCGATCTTCGGCTCGGCGCTGCGCACGATCTACTCCACCACCGCCACCATCGAGCGCCTGGTGCGCGATGCAGATCTCGTGGTCGGGGCGGTGCTCGTTGCGGGGGCCGCGGCGCCGAAGCTGATCACGCGCGCCATGGTGAAGACCATGAAGCCGGGGGCCGTGCTCGTGGACATCTCCATCGATCAGGGCGGTTGCTTCGAGACCAGCCGCCCGACCACGCACGCGGACCCGACGTTCGTGATCGACGGCGTCATTCACTACTGCGTCGCGAACATGCCCGGCGCGGTGCCGCGCACCTCCACGTTCGCCCTGACGAACGCCACGCTCCCGTACGTGCGCGCCCTTGCGGACCTCGGCTGGCAGGGGGCCCTGAGACGTGACGCGGGGCTCGCCGCGGGCCTGAACGTGTACGCGGGCGAGATCACCCACGAGGTCGTCGCCCGGGCACTCGGGCGCCGCGCGCGTCCTTACACGCCCTGAAGGCGCGCCGCGGCAGGTCCCCACAAAGGAGGGTGGCCGGGCACGTGCCCGGCCGTTACCCTACGGTCGTCTTGCCAACGGTACTGGAGGAGCTTTGTGATGAAGATTGTATTGCCGACCGCGATATTCGCCCTCGTCGCGGGCGCGGCGTGCGCCGAGCCGGTGACCTACCAGATCGACCCGGGCCACACCTACCCGAGCTTCGAGGCCGATCACTTCGGGGGCATGTCGGTGTGGCGCGGCAAGTTCGACAGGTCCTCCGGCACCGTCGTCCTCGACAAGGACAAGGGCAGCGGTACGGTCGATATCACGATCGACGTGAGCTCGATCGACTACGGCAACCCGAAGCTCGACGAGCACGCCAAGTCCGCGGACATGTTCGACGTCGCAAAGTACCCGACCGCGACCTACAAGGGCACGCTCGGTGGCTTCAAGAACGGTGCGCCGACCGAGGTCGACGGCACCTTCACGCTGCACGGGGTGAGCAAGCCCCTGAAGCTCACCATTGATTCTTTCAAGTGCATGACCTATCCGATGGATAAGAAGGAGCACTGCGGTGCCGATGCGACCGCCACCTTCAATCGCGCCGACTACGGCGTCACCTTCGGCGACAAGTACGGCTTCAAGATGGAAGTGAAGCTCGCCATCCAGGTCGAAGCGGTGCGCGCGAGCTAGCCGGTCCGGGCCACGACCTCGCTGGCGAGCGCGAGCGAGGCCGTGAGGCCCGGAGACTCGATCCCGAAGAGATTCACCAGCCCTGCCACGCCGTGCTCGCCCGCATCGTCGATGCGGAAGTCGGCCGCCGGCTCGCCGGGACCTGCGATCTTGGGGCGTATCCCGGCGTAGGCTGCCGTCAGTGCCTGCGGCGCAAGTCCCGGCCAGTAGTCGCGGATCGCGGTGATGAAGTGCGCGAGCCGCTGCGGGTTCACCTGGGTGTCGGGCGTCTCGAGCCACTCGACGTCCGGACCGAAGCGCGCCTGACCGGCCAGGTCGAGCGTCAGGTGAATCCCGAGGCCCTCCGCACCGGGGAGCGGGTAGATGAGGCGGCGAAACGGCGCGCGTCCCTGCAGCGCGAAGTAGTTGCCGCGCGCGAAATAGGTGCGCGGCAGCCGCTCGGGCCGCCCCAGCCC
>DATIXW010000197.1:0-6407 GCA_035518135.1 Steroidobacteraceae bacterium | reverse complement strand
ACTCGGGACCCCTTGCACCCCATGCAAGTGCGCTACCAGACTGCGCCACGCTCCGATTCTTTTATCTGCCGATCCTGCCGACCGCGATGGGCGGGGAAGCTCCGCGCGGGGTGCCGATCATACGCCGATTTTGGGGTACCGGCGCGGGCGCTTCAGCGCCGCAGGATTTTCATGAGGTCTTCGAGCTCGACACGCAGCTGCTTGACGATCTGCTGGCTCTGGGAGACGTCCGTGCGCGCTTCCTCGCCCGTCAGCTTGTTACGCGCGCCGCCGATGGTGAAGCCCTGATCGTACAGGAGACTGCGGATCTGGCGGATCACGATCACGTCCTGACGCTGGTAGTAGCGCCGGTTACCGCGCCGCTTCACCGGCTTCAGCTGCGGGAATTCCTGTTCCCAATAGCGCAGCACGTGCGGCTTCACTCCGCACAGCTCGCTCACCTCTCCGATGGTGAAGTAGCGCTTGCCGGGAATAGCCGGCAGCTGCGCGTTATTCTTTGGCTCCAACATAAGCTTCGACCCGTGCCTTTAGTTTTTGGCCTGGACGAAAAGTCACGACGCGGCGGGCACTGATCGGGATCTCTTCGCCGGTCTTGGGATTACGACCGGGACGCTGGTTCTTATCGCGCAGATCGAAGTTGCCAAAGCCGGAGAGCTTCACCTGCTCTCCGCCGGACAGCGCCGCGCGAACCTCCTCGAAGAACAGATCCACGAGCTCGCGCGCTTCTCGCTTGTTGAGCCCGAGTTGATTGAACAACGCTTCCGCCATCTCCGCTTTAGTCAGGGCCATTTCTTTATTCTCGAATTCTTGCGTTCAAGCTCTCACGCAAATCCGCGACCACGGAGGCCATCAGACGCTCCACATCGTCGTCCGTAAGAGTGCGAGAAATATCCTGAAAAATCAAGCCTAAAGCAATGCTTTTTCGACCTTGTTCGAGGCCCGGGCCCCGATACACGTCGAAAACGCGGAGTTCACGCAGCAGGCTTGAGGCCGCCAAGGTTACACGCTCGGTGAGGGCACTTAAAGTGACCGCCTCATCGAGCACCACCGCCAGGTCGCGCCGCACCTGCGGGTAGCGCGAGATCTCCTGGTAGTGCGGCCGCCGCAGCGCAAGGCCCGTCAGGTCCAACTCGAACAGGACGGGCGCATATGTAAAGTCCATCGACTTGAGCAACGCCGGGTGCAGTTCCCCGAGCCACCCGACCGGCTCGCCGCGGCGCAGCATGCGTGCGCTGCGGCCCGGATGCAGCGCCGGGTGCGCGGCCGCCTCGAAACTGAAGGCCACGCCCTCGCCCGTGGCGCTCAGAAGTCCCATCACATCATTCTTCACATCGTAGAAATCGGCCGGCCCGCGTGCCTCCTTGCCGATGCCCCACTGCTCCGGCAGCCGCGCGCCGCAGGCAATGCCGGCCAGTGAGTCGATCTCAAGCGTGCGTGCGCCCTGGGGAATGAAGCGCGTGCCGTGCTCGAAGAGCCGTATGCGTTCCTGCTGACGATGCAGATTCTCGAGCGCCGCACGCAGCAGCCCGGGCCACAGCGACACGCGCATCACGGCCAGATCACTGGCGATCGGATTCGCGAGCGAGAGCCCCGCCGCCTCCGGGAACAGGCGCGCCTGCAGGGCCGGATCCACGAAGGCGAGCGTGATCGCCTCCTGGTAGCCGCGTGCAGCGAGCGCCTCAAGAAGCGCGACTTCCGCCGCGCGCTCCTCAGGCACACGCCGGAACGTCTGCGCCACCGCGGCGGCGGTCTCCGGTATCGCCTCAAAGCCCACGATACGCGCGACTTCCTCGATGAGGTCAGCCTCGATGCCGATATCGAAGCGATGCGCGGGCGGCGTCACCCGCCAGCCACTCTCAGTCGTTGCCACCTGCATGCCCAGTCCCTGCAGCGCCGCCTGTACGCGCGCAGCCGGGAACTCGACGCCCAGCAGGCGCCGCAGTTGCGCGCTGCGCAGGGCCACGGGGGGACGTTGAGGGAGGTGGCTGACCGATTCGGCCACCCGCACCGGACCTGCGGCGCCGCCGGCGATGGGCTTGAGCAGCGCCAGTGCGCGCTCGATCGCGCGCACCTGGCCGCTCGGGTCGACGCCGCGCTCAAAGCGCTGGCTCGCATCCGTCACTAGTCCGACCCGCCGGGCGCGCCCGAGGATCGCCTCGGGGGCAAAGAAGGCCGATTCCAGGAAAACATCGTGCGTCTCTTGCGACACGGCGGTGCGCAGCCCGCCCATGATCCCGGCCAGCCCGACGGCGCCCTCCTCGTCGGCGATGAGGAGCATGTCCGTCTCGGTCTGCAGTTCCTTGCCATCGAGCAGCGTCAGCCGTTCGCCCGGTGTGGCGTGGCGGGCGCGGATGAGCCCGCGCAGCTTGCCCAGATCGTACGCATGCATGGGCTGGCCGAGTTCGAGCATTACGTAGTTGGTGACATCGACCACCGGGCTGATGGAACGCACGCCCGCGCGGCGCAGTCGCTCGCGCAGCCACAGCGGCGTCGTTGCGCGGTTGTCGATGCCGCGCACGATGCAGCCGGCGAAGCGCGGGCAGGCCGCGGGCGCCTCGAGAGCCACCGGGAGCACTTCGTCGTGCGCAGGCGCGCCGACGCTGATCGCAGGTCCCGTGCACGCCGTCCCCGTGAGCGCGGCAACCTCGCGCGCGATCCCGAGCACGGACATCGCATCACCGCGGTTGGGCGTGACATTCAGATCGAGCACCGGCTCGTCGAGCTTCAGATACTCACGCAGCGGCGTGCCCACGGGGGCATCCGCGGGCAGCTCGAGGATGCCGCTCGCGCCCTCCCCCAGGCCGAGCTCCTTCGCGGAAGCGAGCATTCCCTGGGACTCGACGCCGCGCAGGCGCGCCGCCTTGATGCGGACCTCCCCGGGGAGCGTGGCGCCGATCTCGGCGAGCGCGCTCTTCAGTCCCACGCGTGCATTGGGCGCCCCGCACACGATCTGCACCGGGGTCGCGCCGCCGCTGCTGACGCGACACACCCGCAGCTTGTCGGCCTGGGGGTGCGGCTCGGCGCTCAGGATCTCCGCGACGATGACGCCGGTGAATTCCGGCGCTGCACTCTCGAGCGCCTCGAGCTCAAAGCCGGCCATCGTCAGGCGCGCGCCGAGCTCGGGCGCCTCCCACGGCAGCCGCACCCACTCCGCCAGCCAACCGTAGGGGAGCTTCATGCGCTGAAGCTCCGGAACTGCCTGAGGAAGCGCAGATCGTTGTCGAAGAACAGCCGCAGGTCGTTGACCCCGTACCGCAGCATCGCGAGCCGGTCGATCCCGGCACCGAAGGCGTAGCCGGTGAAGCACTCCGCGTCCACGCCGCTTGCGCGCAGCACGTTCGGGTGCACCATGCCGCAGCCGGCAATCTCAAGCCAGCCGCTGAACTTGCAGGTGCGGCACCCCTTGCCCGCGCAGAACACGCAGGACATGTCCACCTCGGCCGAAGGCTCGGTGAAGGGGAAGTACGAGGGCCGCAGCCGCATGGCGAGATCGCGCTCGAAGAAGGTCTGCAGAAACCCGTGCAGCACCGCCTTCATGTTGGCGAAGCTCACGTTCTCACCGACCACGAGACCTTCCAGCTGGTGAAACATCGGCGAGTGGGTCATGTCCGAGTCGCAGCGATAGACGCGCCCGGGCGCGATGATCGCCAGCGGCGCGCCGTGCTCCTGCAGCGCACGGATCTGCACCGGCGAGGTGTGCGTGCGCAGCAGCCGTCCGTCGGGGAAGTAGAACGTGTCGTGCATCGCCCGTGCCGGATGGTTGGCGGGGATGTTGAGCGCCTCGAAGTTGTGGAAGTCGTCCTCGATCTCGGGGCCCGCGGCGACCTCGAACCCGGCACGCCGGAACAGTGTCTCGATGCGCAGGCGCGCCTTGGTGACCGGGTGCAGGCCGCCGCTCTCCTCGCCGCGCCCCGGCAGCGTCACATCGATGCGCTCGGCGCTCAGGCGCCGCTCGGTGTCGGCACGGCTGATCGCCGCGCGCCGCGCCTCGAGCGCCCCCTGGATCTCGGTGCGGGACTTCTGCACGCGAGCGACCGCCTCGGGACCCTCGCTCGCCACGAGCTTGCCCGCCGACTTCAGCAACTCGGTGATGCGGCCTTTCTTGCCCAGCCAGCGCACGCGCACGTCTTCGAGCGCCGCGAGGTCGCCGCACGCGCCGACTTCGGCGAGCGCCTGGCCGGTGAGGGCCGTCAGGTCTGCCAAGACCCGCCCCTTAGCTCAGCTGATCCCGAGGGCGGTCTTTGCCTGCTGCGCGATCGCGCCAAACGCCGCGGTATCGTGCACGGCGATGTCCGCGAGTACCTTGCGGTCGATCTCGACACCGGCCTTGTTCAGGCCGTCGATGATGCGGCTGTATGACAAGCCATACAGGCGCGCCGCCGCATTGATACGCGCGATCCACAGGGCGCGGAACTCGCGCTTGTTCTGTCGCCGGTCGCGGTAGGCGTACTGTCCGGCCTTGATGACGGCCTGCTTGGCGGCGCGATAGACCTTGCGGCGGGCGTTGTAGTAGCCCTTCGCTTTGCCAAGAACCTTCTTGTGACGGCGCCCCGCCGTCACGCCACGCTTAACTCGTGCCATGGTGCTGCTCGCTTACTTGGAATAGGGAAGAAGCTGCTCGAGACGACCCACGTCAGTGTGATCGACGAGACTCGAGCCGCCGGAGCGGGCCTGGCGTTTAACCTTGCGGGCCTTGTGACCGAGGTTGTGGCGACGATTGGCCGCGTAGCCTTTGAAGCCCTTCGCTGTCTTGCGAAAGCGCTTGGCCGCGGCCCGGTTGGTCTTCAACTTGGGCATCGACGTGAACTCCTGATTGTGTAGCCCCGTTCGCAAGGTGCACGACGCACCCGCTGGCGGGCGAACACTGCCTCCTCACCGGCCTGAAGCGGCCGCGAAGAACCCAGCGTTACTTCTTTTTCGGTGCAAAGACCATGATCATCTGCTTGCCTTCCATGAGCGGGTTCTGCTCGACCACCGCGTGCGGGGCCAGGTCAGTTGAAACCCGGTCAAGGAGCTTGCGCCCGATGTCCTGGTGCACCATCTCGCGGCCGCGGAACCGTAAGGTCACCTTGGCCTTGTCACCCTCGGCAAGAAATCGCGTGAGATTACGCAGCTTGATCTGGTAATCCGACTCGCCCGTGCCGGGACGAAACTTCACTTCCTTAACCTGAATCTGCTTCTGCTTGCGCTTGGCGGAGTGGGCCTTCTTGTTCTGCTCGAACAGGAATTTCCCGTAATCCATGATGCGCACGACCGGCGGTTCAGCGGTCGGCGACACCTCAACCAAGTCCAGCTCCGCGGCCAACGCCATCTGCAGGGCGTCGTACCGGGACATCACCCCGGCCTGCGACCCATCGGCCGCGATCACACGCAGTTGCGGCGCGCTGATGTCTTCGTTGCGCCGGACCCGCTTTGTTGCACTAGCGATTCGTCATCCCTCCACTACCTCGCGCCCGCGGCTTTTGAGCTCGACACGGAGCCGTTCGGCGAACGTCTCCGGGCCCATCGTGCCCAGGTCCTTGCCGCTTCGGGTGCGCACTGCAAGTAAATTTGCGGCTACTTCCTTGTCGCCCGCAACCAATAGATACGGAACACGCTGGAGCGTGTGCTCGCGGATTTTAAAGCCGACCTTTTCGTTTCGCAAGTCGGACTCGACCCGAAATCCCTGATTTTTCAGGGATTCCGTCACGCAGGTGACGTATTCGTTCTGCCGGTCGGTAATGCTCATGACGACGGCCTGCACCGGGGCCAGCCAGGCAGGCAGTCTGCCCGCGTGATGCTCGAGCAGAATCGCGAAAAAGCGCTCCAGCGAGCCGAACATCGCGCGGTGCAGCATGACCGGGGTGCGCTTGGCGCTGTGCTCATCGATGTAATAGGCGCCGAGCCGCTCGGGCATGTTCAGGTCGACCTGGAGCGTGCCGCACTGCCAGTCCCGGCCGATGGCATCGCGCAGCACGAACTCGAGCTTCGGACCGTAGAAGGCGCCCTCGCCCTTATTTAAGGAGTACTCGATGCCGGCGGCCGCGGAGGCGGCCCTGAGGGCGGCCTCGGCACGGTCCCAGATCTCATCGGACCCCACCCGCTTCGGGGGGCGATCCGCGTACTTGATGCGGACGTCCTCGAAGCCGAAGTCACGGTAGATATCCAGGATCAGCTTCGTGATAGCCACGCACTCGGCGGTGATCTGCTCCTCGGTGATGAAGCAGTGCCCATCGTCCTGGGTGAAGGCGCGCACGCGCATGAGGCCGTGGAGGGCGCCGGAGGGCTCGTAGCGGTGCACCTTGCCGAACTCGGCGAAGCGCACGGGCAGCTCACGGTAGCTGCGCAGGCCGTGCTTGAAGATCTGCACGTGGCCCGGGCAGTTCATGGGCTTGATGGCGTACTGGCGCTCATCGGGGGTCCTGGTG
>DATIXW010000196.1:0-3749 GCA_035518135.1 Steroidobacteraceae bacterium | reverse complement strand
GAGATCGCCGAGCAGATCGCCGGGCAGAACAGCCTGCTCGCGGAAGTCGCGGCGAAGGCGCTGGCCGATCGTCAGACCGAGATCCGCGAATCGCGCGCCTACCTTGGCGATCTGCGTCTCAGGGTAAGCCGCGACCCGGCGGCTGACACCGTCATCCCAGCGTTGCCGAAGCGGAAACTCGGGCCGGTCGCTACTGCTCGGCCGGGGAGGCGACAGCCCGAGACGATGGAGGCGGCGCGCGAGGCAAAGGCGGCTCCGCCGCGGCTGCATCGGCCAACCCTCGATGAGTTCTACGATCACGTGGTCACCGTGCTGAGCGCGGTCACGGTCGGATTCGAGCGGTCACCACGGCGCTTCGCTACAGCCGAGGAAGAGACGCTGCGGGACTTCGTGCTCGTGACGCTGAACAGCCACTACGAGGGCGCTGCGACCGGCGAGACCTTCAACGGAGCGGGCAAGACCGACATCCTGGTCCGCCACGGCCTCGACAACGCGTTCATCGGTGAGTGCAAGTTCTGGGGCGGCGAGCGCAAGCTCGCCGAGACGTTCGAGCAGTTGCTGGGTTACACGACGTGGCAGGACAACCGGCTCGCCCTGATCTTCTTCGTGCGCAACAAGAGGATGCAGCCCGTGATCGACACGACCCGCGACTGGCTCGGTGCCCGGGCCGAGTTCGGGGGTTGGCAGACGTCTGCTCCTCCGGGGCAACTTCGATGTTCACTCCGCTGGGGGGACACCGCGCGCAAGGAGGGTCGCCTGACCGTCTTCCTTGTTCATCTCCCGTTCTCTGACGCGGAGCTGGACGACGAGGCGCCATCGAACGGTTCTTGAGAGCAGCCAATCTCCAGAATCACGGCCACCAGGCACTGAGTCCCCGGCGAGTTGCCGTAGCAAGACAGTCGTGACCGCATACGGGGCGTTACGCGTCACTTCCTGTCGTTGCCGCTCGCGATCGCTTTCGCCTCGCGAGCGTCCTACGAGCCTGCTTGCGCTTCGGCGACAACGTAATCTCGCGACGAGCGGTGCTAACCGATACGGAGCAAGCGGACCGGTCCCGGTCCCGCCCTCGCCCCGACCTCTGCCGCATGAATGCGATCCCGCCTGGCCCCTCGCGACGGCGTCACTGCTTGGCCACGGCACCCATCGTGAGCGCCGGCGACTCCTTCGACGGGGAGCGGCGGTGGGAAGGGCCACTACGGTATCCGCGGGGGGGAATCGCCCGCCGCCGTTGCTGTTGCCGTGGCAAAGCACAACTCCAACAGCAGCACCCGGCGGTGGCTTCGAGGTCGCGATTGCGCCCGTCGGCTGGCGGACATCGGACGATCAAAGAGCAGCAGTCCACGCAGTCGGCGCCTGCATCACGCCTGTAGGAGCGGTCTGGGGGGCGGCGGCGACGTGACTGCTCCGTCAGGCGATGGAGCAGTCCGTCGAGGTGACCAGCGGACCGTCGCAACTCGTCCAAGGGGCCGGTGAGCGTTAGCGGGAATCCAGCTAACACCGGCTCTCCATTTCTCGTGGATGCAGCAATGATTGGCGAGCGTCGGGGAGGCGAGGCGGCTGCAACCTCCTCCGTGACAGGTTCCCGTCGAGCAGGCGTGCGCGGCACGACCTCCTGTTATTCGGCTGGGCCTGAACTCAACGCACTGGTTGGCGCAGACGTGTTCACGACGAGGGCACGCGCACGACGCGCTCCGGATGCGTCGCTCCCTCGGGCCGGCCGTCGACGCACCCGTCGCACGAAAGACCATGGCGGGCTGACGACTGCGAGGGTACTTCAGTGCCGTTCGTGGACCTGTCCTTGCCGTTGAGCAACCACCGGGGTGAGACCCGCCTCATCTCTGCGCCACCGGGCTTCGTCAGCAGTTGGGGGGACAACACACGCCATTTCCCGAACAACTGGCTCCGGGAGGACAGCAACTATGCGGGCCGCAGGGTGACCCCCCGTTTTCGCAACAGACATTGACATTGCAGAAGAAGCCCGGATGGCAGCAGTTACCATATGCCGAATTTGTCTGCGTCGGACAGCATGGACCCGCTCCCGGCGGGCAACACATGTTGGGACCGGTCCCGCACACGCTAAAACCAGGAGCACAGGCTTCGGTGCCACAGGCGGCGCTCGCGCACACCCCGTTGCAGCAGTAGGGTGCCAACTCGGGGCAATCGGTGTCGGCCGTGCACGTGCATTGGCCTTCGTTGCAGCCCTGGCCCGGGCCGCATGCGGCACCACAGTCGCCGCAGTTCCCCGTGTCGGTGTTTGCGTCGACGCACTGTCCAGAGCAACACATATTGTTCTGCTGCGGTGCATACGCGTTGGGGCCGCAGCGGTTCTCAAGTCCACAACCGCCGCAGTGATCGGGGTCGCTGTTGGTATCAAAGCACCCGTCGAAGCAGAGCGTTTGCCCGGGAGGGCAAACGCACATTCCGTTCTCACACGTGCCATCGCCGCAGGGACCGCCGCACCCCCCGCAGTTGTGGGGATCCGACTGAGTGTTTACACAGTGCCCGTCACAGCAACTATCGGGCGACCCGCACGACTGGCCGCCGCACCCGCACACGCCGGCGTCGCACGTCTGGTCGCTACCGCAGCACACCTTGTCACAGGGCGTTTCTCTGAGTCCGCAGCAGATGTTCTGACCGGTGCAGAAGCTCAGTCCGCCGCAGCCGTAGTCGCGGATACAGCCGTGCGTCTTGATTATGTAGGCATTCAGAGCCGCGCCCACACAAGCCGGGAGTGCGGCGCAGGTGGGGGGCAGGAAGATGCACGCGACGGCGCAGGCCGCGAGCGCCCCGGCAGCTATCAGATCAGCATCTTGCTCGCAATTTGCGAGCCTTACGTAGCTGCAGCTTTCCGCCGGATCCCCGCTCCGGGGATGTTCGTGTTGCGACGAGCGAGGAGCTGCTGCTGCCGTCCGAGCAGCGGTGTCGGTTGGAAGGGTGGCGCGTGGCGTCGGTTGCGGTTCGACCATCGTGAGACATTTCGCCCGGAGGCACGCCTTGAATTGTGCGAGCGTGTGGTGCGCCGCAGCCTTTCTACACGCCGTGCAGCCCTGCCGATCAGGTGCAAGGCACTTTGTGCGGCACCGGCCTAGCGCGCGGCGGAATCCCCCGGTTACAGATCGTGCGCAGCTGTGGACTGCGCGGGTGGTGCAGCATCGCTCTTGTTCAAGGGGGGAGCATTGTGAAGCGCTTGGCCTCGGACCAGCCGGGGCGTCGCCGGACGCTCGCGCGGGTGGGAGCGCTTCGAGTAGCCCAAGGCCGCTACCCAATGCGCCGGCGGCTAGCGTCCGTCCGCCGCTGGCGAGCACCTCACGGCGCGAGAGGCGGTCCTCGGCAACTCGGCGCGCAAAGCGATCAAACCAGTGATCAGTCATGTGTCGGGTTTGAGGTGTTGCGTGCCCCGAGCCATGGCGTCGCCGCCGACTGGGGTGCGGATCGATCTGCGCGATTAGGCATCGCGGGTGGAGGCTTTCGTTGGCGTGCCGAGTACGTGTTGATCGCCCGTGGGGGAAGGTTCTGGCGCCCGGTCAAGTTGCGTTAGTCCCGCGCCGAGGAGGCCTGATTTGAACTCCCGCATCCCGCTGCCGAGAGACCGTCCCATCTCGGGCAGGCGTTTGGCGCCGAACAGCAGCAGGATCACCAGCAGGACGATCAGCAGGTGTACTGGATTCTCGAGCCCAGACAGCATGGTGTTAAACGACCTCCCGGACGATTCGGTTACCTAGTTGTGCGGGCTGCGGTGCGCCGAGTAG
>DATIXW010000195.1:0-25687 GCA_035518135.1 Steroidobacteraceae bacterium | reverse complement strand
CGGCGTGATGAGCGGCCTGCCGGAGCCCTTTGGTAAAGCCTCGGCGGCGACCTCACTGCCGCTGCACCTGGAGGTGCAGGGCCGCGCCGCGCAGGCGCAGCTGCACCTCGCGCTGGGGGAGCGCCTGCATGGGGTGGGACTGCTCTCGCGCAGCGGCGAGCGCTGGCGTATCGAGCGTGGCGCACTGCGCCTGGGCGCGGGCACCCCGGAGCTTCCGGGCGCGCCGGTCATCGCCCTCGAGGGGCGCGTAGCGCGGCTGGATCTGCCGGCATACCTCGCACTGTGGCAACAGGTGGCCGCCGCACAGAGGCTGCCGCCGGTGCAGGCACGGCTGAGCACACCCGAGCTCATCGCCGGGCACGCCTATGGGGAAGCACAGGTGACGGCCACCGGCACGCGCGCTGGGGCCCAGGTGAGCGTGGAGGCCGCGCAGCTGCACGGCGTGCTGCACTGGCCCGCAAGCCCTGATGCCGCAAACCCGGCGCTCGTGCAGCTCCGGGGTCTGGATGGCAGCGCCGAGGATGCGGCGCTCGTGGCGCAGCTGCCGGCGCTGCTCGGGCCGGCGGTTGAGCTGCGCGTCGATGACTTTCGCTGGCAGGGCCGCTCCCTCGGGCGGCTGCACGCGCAGCTCGGCTCCGCCGGCGGGGGACTGCAGGTGCGGGAGCTGAGCCTGAGGGGTGCGCAGCAGGAGCTGCGCGGCTCGCTCGAGTGCGCCCCGCAGGCGCGCTGCGCCGCGCACGTGAGTCTCTCGAGCAGCAACCTCGCGCGCACCCTGGCGGACTATGGCCTGCGCACGGACGTGGATGCGCTGCGCGCGCAGCTGCAGGGCAACCTCGAGTGGCCCCAGGGCTCCTCCGCACCTCTTGCAACCCTAAGCGGCGATCTCCATATGCAGCTAGAAGAGGGCACCACCCAGGCCGCGGCGACGGACACTCGCGAGCCGTTCGCGCTCTTTCTGGTGCCGGGGCTGTTGCAGGGCCTGCTGGCGCAGGCGGACCGGACCCCCGGCTCCGCGCGCTTGCGCTTCGGGCGCGTGACGGCGGACTTTTCGCTGCACGATGGGGTGGCCCGGACCGCGAACCTGCACCTGGACGGCGCCGACGCCGAGATCCTGGTACGGGCGCGGGTGAACCTGCTCGCGCGCGACTACGACGGCGAAGCCTTCATCCTGCGAGGCGAGGAGCGTCTGCCTTCGGCGCTGCGCGGCTTAGGCCCCACCCCGCGCATGGCGGCGCTGTGGCTGTCGCTGCGTCAGTGGTTCAGCGGCAGCACCGTCGAGGACACGGGCAGGCTACGTTTGCGGGGCGCCTGGAACGACCCCATAGTGGTGGCTGCGCAGTGACGCGCAGGCCGGCGGATGAGGAGCGCATGAGAGCGGCCGCGATACAGATGACCTCGGGCCCGGATGTGGAGCAGAACCTCGCGCAGGCCCGGCAGCTCATCGAGCAGGCGGCTGCGCGCGGGGCGCGCCTGGTGGCGCTGCCGGAGAACTTCGCCTTCATGGGACTGAAGGACGCCGACAAGCGCGCCGTGGCGGAGGCCGAGGGGACCGGGCCGGTGCAGGGCTTCCTCGCCGCCATCGCTGCCCGGCTCAAGCTCTGGCTCGTCGGGGGCACCGTGCCGCTCAAGGCCGGGAGTGACGGGCGCGTGGCGGCGGCCTCCCTGGTGTACGACGCCGACGGCCGCTGCGTGGCGCGCTACGACAAGATTCACCTGTTCGACGTCGATATCCCCGGCCGCGCGGAGAGTTACCGCGAGTCGGCCAACGTCGCCCCCGGGCGTCGGGCGGTCCTCGTCGATACGCCCGCCGGGCGGCTCGGGCTCTCGGTGTGCTACGACGTGCGCTTCCCGGAGCTCTACCGGCACCTAAGCGGCGCGGGCGCGCAGCTGCTCATCGTGCCGTCCGCCTTCACCAGCCCCACCGGAAGGGCGCACTGGGAGGCGCTGCTGCGGGCGCGCGCCATCGAGAACCTCTGCTACGTGATCGCGCCGGCGCAGTCGGGGTTTCACCCCGGCGGCCGCGAGACCTATGGCGACAGCATGATCGTCGACTTCTGGGGCCGGATCCTGCAGCGTGTGCCCCGCGGCACCGGCTGCGCGGTCGCCGACATCGATCTGTCGCTGCAGTCGGGGGTGCGCGAGAGCTTCCCCGCCCTGATCCACCGTGCTTTTGCCGAAGGAACGAGCGCCCATGAATGACACCGTCCACGACCCCTTGAGCCTGGCGCGCGATCTGATCCTGCGCCCGAGCGGCCTCGATGACGGGCGCCTCGAGCGGGTGTTCGGGGAAGTGCTCTCGCACTCGGTGGACTTCGCCGACCTGTATTTCCAGCTGGCACACCAGGAGTCCTGGTCGCTGGAGGACGGCATCGTCAAGGACGGCAGCGCCAGCATCGAGCAGGGCGTGGGCGTGCGCGCGCTCGCCGGGGAGAAGACCGGGTTTGCCTATTCCGACGAGATCGTGCTGCCGGCGCTCGAGGAAGCCTCACGCGCCGCGCGCGCCATCGCGGTGGCGGGCGGGGAACGCCGCGTCGCGGCCTGGCACGCGCAGGCCGGGCACCAGCTGTACCTGCCGCAGGATCCGGCGGCGACGCTCGCCACGCCCGAGAAGGTCGCGTGGCTCGAGCGCGTCGATCGCGCCGCACGCGCCGTGGACCCGCGCGTGGTGCACGTGAGCGCGAGCCTGGTGGCGGTGAAGGAGGTCGTGCTGATCGCCACCAGCGATGGCCAGCTGGCCGCCGACGTGCGCCCGCTGGTGCGCTTCAACGTCACGGTACTCGTGGAGCACAACGGCCGGCGCGAGCAGGGCTACGCCGGCGCCGGCGGACGCTTCTCACTCGCTGAGCTCATGGGCGCAGACCGCCCTCTCGCACTGGCGCGCGAGGCGACGCGCCAGGCGCTCGTCAACCTCGAGGCGCGTCCCGCACCCGCGGGCACCATGACCGTGGTGCTCGGACCGGGCTGGCCGGGGATTCTGCTGCACGAGGCGATCGGCCACGGGCTCGAGGGCGACTTCAACCGCAAGGGCACCTCGGCATTCGCCAACCGCATCGGCGAGCAGGTGGCGGCCCCCGAATGCACCGTGGTCGATGACGGGACGCTGTCGCGCCGCCGTGGCTCGCTCAACATCGACGACGAAGGCACGCCCACGCGTTGCACGACGCTGATCGAGAACGGCGTGCTGCGCGGGTATATGCAGGACCGGCTGAACGCGCGCCTCATGGGCGCGAGTCCCACCGGGAACGGGCGGCGCGAGTCGTTCGCACACATGACGCTGCCGCGCATGACCAACACCTATATGCGTCCCGGCCCGCACGCGCCCGAGGACATCATCGCCTCGGTGCAGCGCGGTATCTATGCCGTGAACTTCGGCGGCGGCCAGGTGGACATCACCTCGGGCAAGTTCGTGTTCTCCGCGAGCGAGGCGTACGAGATCGTCAACGGGCGCCTCGGCGCTCCGCTCAAGGGCGCAACGCTGATCGGCAACGGACCGGACGTGCTCACGCGCGTCTCGATGGTCGGGAACGACCTGAAGCTCGATGACGGCATCGGCACCTGCGGCAAGGACGGTCAGAGCGTTCCCGTCGGCGTGGGCCAGCCCACGCTCAAAATCGAGAGCCTCACGGTCGGCGGCACGGCGTGATTTGACTCACTGTCACGCAACTGTCGTCACTCGCTGACACAGTGCGTCCATCCTCGCGGCGACATAATCTTAGCGCCGCAGCAAGTGTGATTCCCCACACGTACGGCGACTGGCGGACGCCGTAACGTGCTCAGCAACAACCATTGAAATTGCGCCAGAAGGACCTTCGATGTTTACCGACGAAGCCACCATTGAATCTCCCCAGCTCAAACTGCCGGCGGATCTGCTGGCTGAAGTGAGCCGCCGCAAGAACCAGAAGCAGCCTTCCGATTTCCACGTCGATGGGTGGAAGCCGAGCCTGCTCGAGCGCCTCGGACGGATGTTGGGCCTGGGTTGAAGCCTCCGCGCGGCGGGGGCGTGCAGAACTAACACAGCGCGGTTCCAACAGGGGGCCGCGAGGCGTTAGGATGCGGCATGCCGCAGCTCTCGCGCCCCGTTTACGAAGGCCTGCCCTGGTTATACATAATCTGCGGGCTCACGGTACTGGGCGGCAGCTACCTGCTGAGCGCCCACGGCGTGCTGAGCCTGCTCGCGGCAATCCCCGGCCTTCTTCTGGTGCTCGGCGGCGTGGTGGTGCTGCTGCGGCGGCGTGACTTCCGCGAGCTGCGTTCGCAGTACGGCGGCCCTGACTCACTCGGCGGCAGCGACAAGCCCTGAAGGGCCCGCTACTTCTTCAGCGGCGCCTGGCGCGACTCACGGTCCTCGTTCTCGTCGACTTCGGCTTCCGGGCGCAGCGCCTGCAGCTCGGGCATGGTGTCGGAGAGCGTGTTGCGCGCGCGGCTGGCGCGCTCATCGACGTACATGAGCTCGTGCTTGCCGATCAGCACCACGTCGCCGTCGTTGAGGTAGTGGCGTCGCACGCGGTTGGACTTCACGAAAATGCCGTTGGTGCTGTTGAGATCCTCGACCACGCAGGAGTGCGGCGTCGTGATCACCTGGCAGTGGTGGCGGCTGATGAAGCGGCTGTCGATGTGCACGTCGTTGTCGGGGGTGCGGCCGATGATCAGCCGCCCCGGGCGCAGCGCCACCTCCTGCACGGTGCGTCCGTCGGTGGCGATGAGGAGCCGCGCGAGCGCCGGGCGGCCATCTGCTGCGGTGAGCGGCTTCGGCGGCGGCAGCCGCTCGGCCTCGGCCGCGTGGTGGTGCGGGCGGTGGGCGAAGTCCTTCCACTGCAGCTCCTGCACCGCGGCGGTGATGTCCGCGAGCGTCACGCTGTCGCGATCGGCCGTGAACGCCGCCATCATGGCGGTGTCGCACAGGGTATTGATCAGACGCGGCACCCCGCCGCTGTAGCGGAAGATCTCCGGGTAGGTGTCGTTCGCAAACAGCGCGCGGTCGCCGGCGCCGGCCACTTCCAGGCGGTGCTGGATGTAGGCGCGCGTCTCATTCTCGCTCAGCGTCTGCAGGTGGAAGCGCAGGCGCACGCGCTGCGTCAGCTGCTCGAGCTCGGGCGCGTCCAGCTTGTCGTTGAGCTCGGGCTGGCCGGCGAGAATGATGCGCAGCACCTTCTCCTTGGTGGTCTCCACCCCCGAGAGCATGCGGATTTCCTCGAGCACCTTCATGCTCAGGTTCTGGGCCTCGTCCACGATCAGCAGCACCCGGCGGCCGGCGGCGTACTGCTCGATGAGGAAGTTGTTGAGCGTCGTGATGAGCTCGGCCTTGCGCATCTTGAAGGGCGAGAAGCCGAACTGCGCCAGCACCGACTGCAGGAAGTCGATAGCGGTGACCTGCGTCTGGTTGATCTGCGCGACCACCACGTCCGCGGGCACTTCCTTCAGGAACGACTCGATCAGCGTGGTCTTGCCCGAGCCGATCTCCCCGGTGATGACGACGAACCCATCCGTGAACCAGATCGTCGATTCCATGTACGCCTTGGCGCGTGCATGCTGTTTCGACAGGTAAAGGAATTGGGGGTCCGGGCTTAGGCGGAACGGTAATTCCTTGAGCTTGAACGGTTCCAGGTACATGCGTGTTGACTCGAGCCCGATGTTACGGGAAGCCAACGCCGGCGGCCAAATCCTCGAGTAGTTTTAGGGCGTATGCGTCACGGCGGGTGGCCGAGGGCTCCACCAGCGTCACATGACCCACCTTGCGCCCGGGGCGGGGCTGCTTGCCGTAGTCGTGCAGGTGCAGCCCCGGGGTCTTAAGCAGCCCCGCGCGCGCCGGGATGCTGCCGATGAGGTTGATCATGGCGCTGTGGCCGAGCGCGCGGGTGCTGCCGAGCGGCAGGTCAAGGATCGCACGCAGGTGGTTCTCGAACTGGCTGGTGGCCGCGCCCTCGATGGTCCAGTGCCCGGAGTTGTGCACCCGCGGTGCGATCTCGTTGGCGATCAGCCGGCCGCGGCGCACGAAGAACTCGATGGTGAGGATGCCGGCGTAGCGGAAATGGTTCAGCAGGCGCGTCAGGTACGTGGCCGCGCGGGCCTGCCAGGCTCGTGCCCCGTAGGGCGCGCGCGTCAGTCGCAGGATCCCGTGCGCATGCACGTTGCCGCACAGCGGGTAGACCACCACTTCCCCGCGCACGCTGCGCGCCCCGATGATCGAGACCTCGCAGTCAAAGGGCACCCGCTCCTCGTAGATGAGCGGCACGCCGCCGAGCCTGTGCCAGGCGTGTTGCGCCTCCGCGGCAGTACCGATCACGGCCTGACCCTTGCCGTCGTAGCCCAGGCGGCGCGTCTTGAGCACCCCCGGCAGGCCGATCGCCGCGATGGCGCGCCTCAGCTGCCCCCGCGAGTCCACCGCGCGCCAGCGGGTGGTCGGGATGTGCAGCTTCTCGAACAGGCGCTTCTCGGCCACCCGGTCCTGGCCGGCGGCGAGTGCGGCAACGGGCGGGCAGATGCGCGCGCCGTGCGCGCGCTGCATGGTGCGCAGGCTTGCCACCGAGACGTTTTCCCAGTCGAAGGTCACGACCTCGCAGGTGCGCGCGAGCCGACGCAGGAGCGCCGCGTCGGTGAACGCGCCGTGCAGGAGCGGCGCCACCTTACCCGCGGGCGCATCGCGCGCCGGGTCCAGGCACAGGAAGTCGAGCCCGAGCGGATAGCCCGCCAATGCGAGCATGCGGCCGAGCTGGCCGGCGCCCACGATGCCGACGGTCATGAGCGCGCCGTCGCGCGCGGATCGGGATTGCCGAGCACGCCGGCGGTCTGGCGCTCGCGGAACCCCTCGAGCGCTGCGGCGATGGGCGGATACTTGTTGGCGAGGATCGCCGCGGCGAACAGCGCCGCGTTGCTGGCTCCGGCGGCGCCGATCGCGAAGGTCGCCACCGGTACGCCCGCCGGCATCTGCGCGATCGAGAGCAGCGAATCGATGCCGCCGAGCGCCTTGGACTGCACCGGCACGCCGAGCACCGGCAGGCGCGTCTTGGCCGCGGTCATGCCCGGCAGGTGGGCGGCGCCACCGGCGCCGGCGATCAGCACCTCGAGCCCGCGCCCCTGCGCGCCGGAGGCGTACTCGAACAGCAGGTCGGGCGTGCGGTGCGCGGACACCACACGCACCTCGTAGGGGATCGCGAGCTTGTCGAGGCAGTCGGCGGCACCCTGCATCGTCTCCCAGTCGGAAGAGGAGCCCATGATGATGCCGACCAGCGGTTTCATCACGGCATTGTATCGAACAATGTGCGCAAAGCGCGAAACAACTCCCGCGCCGCTGCGCCGCCGGCATTCAGGCGTGCTCGCTCGCTCTGCGCCGCCGCCACGCGCCGCGCCCACTCGGCCCGGTCGATCTCAGGACGCCAGCTCGCAAGCGCGGCGAGCGCCGGCGCACCCTCGCTGATCAGCCGTTCGCGCCAGGCCTCGACCCGCTTGAAGCGCTCGGTAGCCCGCGCGTCCTCGGCGCGGCGGGCGCCGAGTGCGGCCCGGATCGGCTCGGGGTCGGTGCTGCGCATGAGCTTGCCGATGAACTGGCGCTGGCGTGCACCGCCGCCGCGGCTGGAGATGCGGCGCGCCAGGCGCAGCGCATCGATGAGCTGCTCCGGCAGCGCGAGCGCCTGCAGCTGCTCGTCGCTCAGCTTGATCAGTTCCTCGCCGAGCTCCTGCGCGGCGTGCGCGGCGCGTTTGCGCGCGCTCTTGCTCGGGCGCTCCGCGCCGCCCTCCTGGCCGGCCTCATCGTCCTCTGGTTGGCTGCTCACTCACTGCCGCCGCGGTTGAATTTGCCCTGACTGGTACAATTTAAGCCCGACACCCCCGCGAATCATGCCCGATGCCGCAACCTGAAGCTTCTCCTCCTGAACGGCCGCTCACCGACGTGGCCCGCCTCGCCCTCGATGAGGCGCGCCGCCAGGGTGCCTCGCAGGCCGAGGCCGACGTCTCCGTCAGCCAGGGCCTGTCGGTCAATGTGCGCCTCGGGGAGGTCGACACGGTCGAGTACCAGCGCGACCGGGGGCTGGCCGTCACGGTGTACTTCGGCAAGCGCAAGGGCTCGGCGAGCACCGCCGACCTCACCGCCGCAGCCGTGCGCGCGAGCGTCGAGAAGGCCTGCGCGATCGCGCGCTACACGGCCGAGGATCCCTACGCCGGGCTTATCGAGCCGGAGATGCTGGCGCGCGAGATCCCGGACCTGGATCTGGACCACCCGTGGGACCTCACGCCCGAGGGCGCGATCGAGCTGGCGCGCGAGTGCGAGGCGGCCGGACTTGCGGTGGATGCACGCGTGAACAACTCCGAGGGCGCCTCCGTCAACACGCAGCGCCACACCGGCGTTTACGGCAACTCGCTCGGCTTCCTGGCCGGATTCTCCTCCACCAGCCACTCCCTGAGCTGCTCGCTCCTCGCCCAGGAAGGCGAGGACATGCAGCGTGACTACTGGTACACCGTGGCGCGCGATCCGGCGGACCTCGAGGCCGCCGCCACCGTCGGGCGCACCGCCGGCGAGAAGGCGCTCGCGCGCCTCGGGGCGCGCCGCCTGAGCACGCGCAAGGCCCCCGTGGCCTTCACCCCGGATCTCGCGCGCGGACTGCTGCGCAGCTTCATCGGTGCGATTTCCGGCCCGAGCCAGTACCGCAAGTCCTCCTTCCTGCTCGAGGCGGCCGGCGAACAGATCTTCCCGTCGTTCCTGGGCATGCAGGAGCGGCCGCATATCCCCAAAGCCCTCGCCAGCAGTCCCTTCGATCACGAGGGCGCGGCCACGCGCGACCGCGAGCTGGTGCAGGCGGGGGTGCTGGAGGGTTATGTGCTCGGCAGCTACTCCGCGCGGCGCCTGGGGCTCAAGAGCACCGGCAACGCCGGCGGCACCCACAACCTCATCGTCACGAGCTCGGACGCGCTGCTCGATCCGTCGGCGTTTCTGCGGCGCCTCGGCACGGGGCTGCTCGTAACCGAGCTCATGGGGCAGGGCGTCAACGGGGTGACCGGGGATTACTCGCGCGGCGCGAGCGGCTTCTGGGTGGAAGGCGGCGCCATCGCCTTCCCGGTGCAGGAGATCACCATCGCCGGGAATCTGCGACCCATGTACCGCGACATCGTGGCGCTCGGCAGCGACGTGGATCGCCGCGGTGGCATCCGCGTAGGCTCGCTGCTGATCGGAGAGATGACGATCGCCGGGGAGTAGGTGGCGATCTTCCTGACGCACCGCGCCGGAGGCTGCATTCTTTGCGAAAGCACGCGCCCTTGAGGATCACCACGGCTCGGGCGCGGTCGCGCTGAATTCGTTAACGCGTATACTGAAAGCTGACCTTCTCACTATACGAGCACATCTTGAGCACCGGCGAGCGCCACCAGCTGCAGAACAAGCACCCGTTCGCCACGTCCCTGCTCCTGCTCACCGCCATGGTCTGGCTTTCCGGATGCGCAGGCGTTTCGGTGAAGAGCGCCTGGCAGCCGGGAGTTGCCCGCGATCAGACCTTCTCCCGGATACTGATCGTTGGCGTTAGCCCGAACTACAACATTCGCTGCGCCTTCGAGTCGACCTTCGCCTCCCAGCTCAGGAGCGCGTCAACGACGGTGTTCTCAAGCTGCGCCATGATGAAACCGGAGGTGCCGCTGACGCGAGAGAACATTGA
The DNA here is from genome assembly GCA_035518135.1 of Steroidobacteraceae bacterium. Classification (GTDB taxonomy): domain Bacteria; phylum Pseudomonadota; class Gammaproteobacteria; order Steroidobacterales; family Steroidobacteraceae; genus 13-2-20CM-66-19. Next base: position 16,049 of record DATIXW010000195.1, on the reverse strand, counting down.
GCGCGTGATCGCATCGATCCATGCCGATGCCGTGCTCGCAACGCGTCTCGTTTCCCTGAACTCCGGCCAACAGGTAGGCGGTAGCCGGGACACGCGCGGCGACTCGCTCTACAAGTCGACGGATTTTGGCTACGGCGCATACGGCATGCCGGTGACCTACGTGGAGTTCCAGACGGCGCCGCCGCTTACGAGACTTACGAGCTCAATTCACGTGGTGACGAAGCTCTACGACACGCGGGATGCGACGCTGCTCTACACGCTCGACACAGTGACCAAGTCCCAGGAAGTCGATTCAACGGAAGCGACTCTGCTCACCATCACGGCACCCACAGCCGATCGGCTGCGACGGGAGGGACTGATCCGTTGAGTCCGCGCCCGTGCGGGCCAGACGGCTCTGGGCAAGATACTGCGACGACCCGATATCGCCGCGCTATGTCGGCAGCGGGCGCGCGAACTTAGACTGATTCATCCCTGACACCGCCGGCTTGGGTGCGCTTCTGGGCCCAGGTTGGCACCGCGGCGCGAACACTGCCCTCTTGCATGACAGCCGCGTCCTACTTGGACCCGGACCGGCGCCGATACCTTGAGAAGATGCACTGGGCTACGGTCGCCACATTTATAGTCCACGACGATACTTTTCCTCCCCCAAGAGGTACCCATGCAGAAGATCACTCCATTTCTCTGGTACTCGAGGGAAGCCGAGCAGGCCGCCGCGTTCTATACCTCGATCTTTCCCGATTCGCGAGTTACCCGCGTGGTGAAGCTGCCGAGCGAATCCCCGAGCGGTCCGGCGGAGTCGGTGAAGGTGGTCGACTTTGTCCTTGCCGGACAGAACTTCACGGCGATGAGCGCAGGTCCGCTCGATCCGTTCAATCATGCTGTCTCGTTCGTCGTGAACTGCGAGAACCAGGCGGAGATCGACCGGTACTGGAATGCGCTGCTGCAGGACGGAAAGCCGGAGCAATGCGGCTGGCTCAAGGATCGCTTCGGGGTCTCCTGGCAGATCGTGCCCACGATCCTCACCGAGATGATGTCCGATCCCGACCGAGCGCGGGCCAGGCGGGCATCGGATGCGATGATGAAGATGGTGAAGCTCGATATCGCCACGCTGAAGGCAGCGTTTAGCGGCGCCGGATAACGTACTGGGACTCGCCATCCTGCCCGACGAGGATCGTAGTAACACCCTGGCGCGTGATCGTGCCAGCGTCGAGATCCTCGAGCAGACCGCCGTCGCCGTGGCTGTGCATGTCGATGAACCCGGGCGCGAGCGCGAGTCCATGCTCATCGACGGCCGACTCAAGTCCCGTCCGCCGCAAATGGGGGGCTACCGCGACGATACGCTCACCCTTGATACGGACGTCGGCTTCAAACGATGCTCGGCCGGTACCGTCATAGACCTGCACGTGCTGCAGCAGCAGATCCGCTGCCGGAGAGGGCGCCGCGGCGAAGATAAGGCACGCGCCGAGGAACACTTTGCCGACACGCATGCCGATCCCCAAGGCTGCGCGCGGGGTCGGAACTATACCGTGCTATCTGTGACGTCCAAAGCGACGGGCACCTTGTCGAATGGCAGCTCTCACCAACCCCGTTTCGGTCTACGGAACTTGAGCGCTTGAGCCCGCAGTTGACAGTCACGCGCGTCGTCTATCGGGGAGCCGATACGATCCTATCGGCCGGCCACTATCCGGCCGCCGCAGCGTGTCCTAGCGGTTGTCTGGGTCGGCTCCAACACTGAACGCATGGATCTTCCCAGAGGCATCTGTGCTCACAGTCACGACGCGGGTGTCGCCAGTGCTTCCCACGCGGTAGTCCGATGTCACGAGACCGTCCGCTTCGGCGCGCCGGATGAGCACCATGGATCCGCGCTCCCAGGTCCCGGGGAGGCTGGCTTTTATGTCCGCGGCATCGCCGGGCATGTGTTGATATCCGGCGTCGGCTGCGAAGTAATCCGTCAAGTCTTCGCCCGCGATCATCTTGAGCAGCGCGGTTCGCACCAGCGTCGCAATTTTGGGGTCTGTGTCAGCTATAGCGACTGCCGGCTTTGGCATGAGCCGAAAATCGACCAACCCCGCAATAACCTTCGCAATGTTCCTGGGGTTGGAATGATCGCTATCGAGGTTTGTCAGAACAACGATCGTTATTCCATCGTTGACGTAGCGGTCGATATCACACGTGAAACCCTGCCACGCTCCGGAATGCCTAAGAACCCGGTGTCCATTTTCCTCGCCGACTTCCCAACCGAAGCCGTAACCCGCCGAATTCACCGTGCCGTCATTGAGCATAAACGGAGTCCACATGCGCTCGAGCGAAGCTTTCGTGAGCAGCGTCGTGCCGTAGAGCGCGCGATCCCATTTTTCCAAATCAACCACATTAAAATACAAGGCGCCGTCCGCGGTTGAATTAAACGTCGGCGAAACGAAGTCTTGGTTCTTTAGCACGCCGCCTTCGATCTCGTACCCCGCCGCACGATCAGGGATCACATCTCGGTCGGAGATGATGCGTGTCGACTTCATCCCAAGTGGCGCAAAAATCTGATCGTGCAGGTAATCGCCATAGAATCGACCGGCGACCCGATGAATTATCACGCCCAACAGTAAGTAGTTTGTATTGCGATAAACCCACTTGTCGCCCGCCTTGAACTCGGTTGGCAACCTTTCGACCTTGCTCACTAGCTGCTCCTCGGTGAAATCCAAGCGCAGGTAGAAGTCGCCGCTCGGTCCGGAGCGCTCAGCGCTCTCATATTCGGCAAGTCCCGAGGTGTGTGAAAGCAGATTCTTGACGGCGATCTCTCGCCAGCTCTGGGGCGCGTCTGTGAAGTATTTTGCGATGCTATCGTCAAGACCGATTTTGCCCTGTTCGACGAGCATCATGACGGCTGCGGCGGTGAACTGCTTACCGACCGAGCCGGACTGCATAAGCGTGAGTCGTTGCACCGGCACGTGCAGCTCCACATTGGCCAGACCATACCCCTTCGCCAGGACCGACTGTCCGTGGCGGTAGATGCCGATTTCCACGCCCGGAATACGCTGGCGAGTCATCTCGGCGATGACGTATCGATCAATCGACTTGGTCTGAGCTGCCGTAAGCGCCGGGGTTTGACCACCGCTCGATTCCGCAGCGGAGGTAACGTTCCAGAAGCAGGCAAAGCATATCCCGAGCGCGGCGAGTGTCATTCGCACGGTAAGACCCCGCAGCTAGATATTCGTTTATTGGTACCCAGCCGTGACATTCGAGTTTATTTTCCCACGCGCCTTGATAGATCCCAACACAATGCGGTGCCGATCCAGGACGGGATCGAAAGAACCTCCGGTGGCCTCGTCCCGTTCTTGCGGGCCTTCGGTTCTTTCTACATTATTTGCACTTCGCGACCCTGGAGGAAGCCTCATGACCGCCTTCAATGCAGTGCGATTTCGGGTGAAGCCGGGGCGCGACCAGGAATTTCTCGATGCCCACAAGAAGGTGGCCGCCGATTGGCCGGGTCTCAGGCGAGTCAACATGATTAAGGCCGCCGACCGACGCTATTGCATCATTGCTGAGTGGACTGACATGGAATCGCTCGTTAAGGCCCGTCCGCACATGATCGCCACTCTCGATTCATTCCGCGATACGCTCGAAGACTTGGGCGGTGGCCTCGGCGTCACCGATCCGATCTCGGGTCCGGTGGTGCTGGAGCTGAAATAGCGCGCGAGGCCGAGCGCAGGGTCCGTTTCCGACCCTTGGAGACAATCGCGACCGTCCGCTTCGGTGCGATCTGCGAATTCGCGCCGCTTCCCGGTGCTCCCTCGATCCCTAGCAGGACTACCCGCTCCCCGTTTGGTCACGCTACCACGGCCGCGGGGCGAGGGATGTTCGCCGCCGGCGACAACTCGCCGTTGCAGATCCCCTCGCCCTTTCCACTGCGGATTCAGGCGAAGCACCGCCCCGTCAGCCCGCCTTATGCGGGAGACCAGACTTCGGAGGACCGGTTGTGGCCGATTAGCGACCTCGCGCCGTCGGTTTTGACCCGAGGCGCAGTCACTGTCAGAACGGTGAGGATGGTCACAGTGGCCCTCCCGCGACTGCGGTAGATAAAGCAGTGAGTTCGGGTACGGACGGGTGCAAAGCGCATGGCGTATCTCGGGCGCGCGGGGCCGCCGAATCTGCAGGGACTTACGTCATGAATGACTTCCTCAGAGCGACCTTTAGCGGTCAAAAATTCCGGGGACTCTTCATCAACACCGCCTTGGGAAATTTTGCGGCCTATGTCGCAGGCTCCCTGGTCACGGTTGTCTCAACCCGCCATGTGCTCGAACGACGCGCCATTGGCAATCTCTTCGGCATCCTGCCGAGGAGGCAAGTCGTCGTTCACGTGCTGCCGCACTGGCTCGAATGGCTGCTGGCGCTGATGGTGGGCTTTCTCGTGATGGAAGCCGTGCGCTACTGGTTCAATCACCGCAAGTACGCCGCGTTGCTCAGCGTCTTGCGGCCGAGGCGGGCGGCTGGGGAGGGGGGTCCACCGGGCGATCCAACCGATGCGCACGTACCTCAGGGTGTCTTGCGTTCCAGGGAAATTTCCTGAATGCGCGGCGGGCTCGTGGGAGCGAGCACTACGCTGCCCGTCACGCGGCCGTGCCCGCAGCGCCACGTGAACTCTCCCGACAGCGCGCTGGTCGCAGATACGGGCGCGGCCGTGTCGCACTCGCCGACCTGTTTGCGCAGCGCTGACAGATCGCGTGCCCAGTGCGCCGCGTCGCGGTCCATGAGGAAATTCATCGCCAGCTGATCTGCAGCCGCCGAGACCTCGCCGCGCTGGTAGATGGCGCCGACAGCGCGATAAGCGCCCGCAAGCACCGCGCTGACTGCGATTGCGCGGTCGGTGAAGAAGCCTGCATTGCCGAGCACTATGGCCGCATCCCAGACCGGCGCGGACGGGCCGGCATAGGTGCGGTTCGCGAACGCGAAGATGCCGGCGCCATGATCCGGCAGGAGCAGCACGTGCGAGCCATAGCCGGGGTAGCCGCCGCTGTGGCTCAGGGTCAGCCCGAGGTCGCAGTCGACGGCGACCCACAGACCCATGCCGTAGGTTGCCGCCTCGCGGCAGGCCGCCGCCCCGGTGTGCCCGGGACGTTGCCGCAGCCGGGGAAAGTTCGACCCCTGCGCCAGCTCACGTACGGTTGCGCGCCGCACCGGACCGCTATCGGCGGCATCGCGCGGCGGCCACGCCGACAGCAGGTACGCCACCCACTTGGCGTAGTCGTTCGCGCTGGTCTGGATGCCGCCCATCGCGCCGAAGGCACCGTGCGCCAGCGTGGGCTCGAGGTGCCAGGCGTCATCCTCCCAGCGGTAGCCCAGTGCGCGGCGCTCGCGCGCAGCCGCATCGACGAAGAAGCCGGAGGATTGCATTGCGAGGGGCTGCAGCAGCGTGCGGGTGATCGTGGCAGCGTAGGGCTGCCCCGATACGTTCGTGATGATGCGCCCGAGCATCGCAAACCCGAGGTTCGAGTACTCCATCGCGGTCTCGGGCGTGCGCGCGAACGGCACGCCCTCGCGCAGGAACTGCGAGAACTCAGGCTCCGGCATGGGAGTCTGCCGGTCGCCCCAGGGATCATCGGTGATGAAACCGGCGCTGTGGTTCAGCAGGTCCCGCACGCGGATCCGCGGCGAATCCTCAGTCGGGTACTTCCAGCCGCGCAGCTGCGGGATGTAGGTCTCCGCGGGCGCATCGAGCCGCAGCTTGCCCTCGTCGCGCAGCTTCAGCACCGTGAGGGCCGTAAAGGCCTTGGTCATCGAGGCGATGCGGAACAGCGTATCCGCGCTCACCGGGCGGTTCGACTCGAGGTCCTGGACGCCGATGCCGCGCACATATACGAGCTGCCCGTTCGAAACGATCCCATAGACCAGGCCCGGGATATGGGCATCCAGCGCATAGTCGGCAAAGATGCGATCGACCGCCGCGAACGTCTCGGCGTTGTTCGCCGGGGACGGCGCAGCCGCGTGCCCGCGCGGGATGTGGCTGAGCGTCGCCCATAGCAAGGCGAGGGCCACGGTGCAGGGGCGCTGGAAGCGCGGCGCGCTGCGCCGCGCGCGTGCCGGCAATCCGTTGCCGGCAATGGTCAGGACGGGGACGCCTGCCGGGTTGACGCCTGCGGCCCGGGTCTGCCTTTCCGGATCGCTCGGCACTGCTTCAAGGTTTCTTGGTGTTTCATGGCGAGCCATGGGAGCTGATCTTCGGTTCACCGGCGTCCCTGGGTGCACGCCCGACCATAGCCGGTGTTCGTGTGCAGCCGCACCGGGATGGCCGCGATGTCGGTTAGGGATTCAGCGCCAGAGCTCATGCCGCACCACCGCGGTGGGCCCGCCGTACGGCAGTGCGCACACCTACCAGATCCCCCCGAGCGCCACGGTGATGGCCTCGCCGTTCACGCCCCCGGCGGCGTCGCTGCACAGGAACGCGATCACCTGCGCGACCTCGCGCGGCTCGAGCACCCGCTTCTGCGGGTAGATGGCGGCGCGCTCGCGCCACACTGCATCGACACTGATGCCGCGCCGCTCGGCCTCGGTCTGCGCCGAGCGCTCCGCCATCGCCGTTCTCACCCACCCCGGCAGCACGGCGTTGGAGGTCACCCCGAAGGGCCCGGCGTCCTGGGCGACCGCGCGGGCGAGCCCGATTACCCCATGCTTGGAGGCGGTGTAGGCGCTGCCGCAGCGCTCGGCCTTCTCCCCGGCGGTCGAGCTGGTGAAGACGAGCCGGCCAAAGCCGCGCCGGCACATGCCGCCGAGCGTCAGACGCGCGAGCTCGAACGGGCCGTCGAGGTTCACGCGCATCGTCTGGCGCCACACTTGCGGGTCTTGCTCCCACACCAAGCGCTCGTGGGCCGAGCCGATGCCGTGGTTCACGACCAGCAGGTCCACCGGACCCAGGCGCCGCTCGGTTTCCGCCACGGCGAGCGCGCAGCCCGCGGTGGTGCCGAGGTCGGCGGCAACGTATTCAAGTCCGACGGCGGCCAGTTCCGTGGCAGTGCGCGCGACGATCATCACGCGCGCCCCGGCCGCCGCGAGCAGCAGTGCCGCCTCGCGCCCGATTCCCCGGCCCCCGCCCGTCACCAGTGCCACGCGTGCGCTCATGCGTGCCCCTCCCATGGGTGCTCCCGAAGATGGCGCGTGCGCCAGCTCATCAGCCGGTGCTGCGCGCGACGCTCAGCTGCGGACGCGGCGCCTCATCCACCAGATCGCGCAGCGTGAGCTCGCCGCAGCGGTGGCGGCGCATGTCCTCGATCTGCGCGAGCAGGCGGTCGACGGGTGCGATCGGCACGTGGCGCGGCGCGACATGGCCGCTGCTCTGGGTGCGTGCGATCTCGAGGATCTCATAGACGCGGATGCTGCCGATGTCGCGCGAGGGCAGGAGCTCGTCGGTCTCCGTGACCACCAGCAGGGCCGCCTTCTCGAGCGCGCTCGTCATCTGCGCCACCGCCACGGCGGGGAGCCCGAGCTCGGTGGCGAGCCGGTTCACCGTCCAGCGCCGCCCGCCGGCCACGTGGGTGCGCCCCACGAGGTACATCAGCTTCAGCGCCAGTTCCTCGAGCTCGACGCTCGAGAGGCGCAGCACCTGCAGTCCCAGGCGCAGGTAACTCGGGTTCTGCACGTAGAAGGACAGCTGCGCACCGGCCAGAAGCACCAGCCAGCCGAAGTAGGTCCACAGCAGGGCTGCCACCACGAACGCAAAGCCCGCGTACACCAGCGTGAGGCGCGTGGAGTAGACGACGAAGGAGGTGAAGAGCTTGCCGGTGGCCGCCCACAGGACGCCCCCCACCACCGCCCCGGTGAGCGCCGCGCGCCAGGTGACGCGCGTGTTGGGGATCATCATGTAGAGCGCGGTGAAGAAGGCGGTCACCATGGCAAACGGTGCCAGCGCGAGTCCCACGCCGCGCAGGCGCTGCAGCAGCGGCAGGTGCACCATCTCCTGCACGGGAGCGGTGGCGAAGGCTGCGTGCAGCAGTCCCACGAACCCGACCAGGATCACGGGGGCTGCGATCAGCAGGCTCGTGTACTCGGCCACGCGGCGCGCAAAGCTGCGCGGCTGCTCGACGTGCCAGAGAAAGTTGAGGCTGTCCTCGACCTTCTTGATGGTGCCGACGAGCGTCCAGGCGAGGAGGGCGAGGCCGAGTGAGCCCACGACGCCGCTCGAGACGCGGCTGGCGAACTGCAGCACCCGCAGCGTCAGTTCCTGCGCAGCCGTGGGTCCGAGTGGGCGGAAGAACTCGAACACGATCGGCTCCAGGTCGCGCCGGCCGCCGAAGATCTTCAGCACCGCGAAACTGAAGGCGAGCAGTGGAATCAGCGACAGGAGCGTGGTGTACACCAGGCTCATCGCCCGCAGGTTGATTTCCCCGCGCGAGAGGTCCCGGATCACCGCGTAGGGATACTGCAGCACGCGCAGCGTGCCGCCGAGCAGCCCCGCCCGGGCGGAGGCCGGCCCGAAGAAGCACCAGTCCAGGAAGCCCCAGATGCGCACCCACATGCCTTAAGGATACAGTGCCGGCTGCGCGGCTGCGGTGCTTCATGACGGCGAATTCACAGTTTCCCGAGCGGATCGTGTGCCTGACCGAAGAGACCACCGAGACGCTCTACCTCCTGGGCGAGGAGCACCGCATCGTCGGCATCTCGGGATTCACGGTGCGCCCGCCGCGCGCACGGCGCGAGAAGCCGCGCGTGTCCGCCTTCACCAGCGCGCGCACCGGGCGCATCATCGGGCTCAAACCTGACCTCGTGCTCGGCTTCTCAGACCTGCAGGCCGACATCGCCGCCGAACTGGTGCGCGCCGGACTCGAGGTGCACGTCTTCAACCACAGGAGCATCGCGGACATCCTGCGCATGATCCGCACGCTCGGGGGCATGATCGGCTGCGAGGCGAAGGCGCGCGCGCTCGCCGACTCCCTCGAGGCGGGACTGCAGGCCGTGCGCGCGCGGGCGGCCACGTTTGCGCGCCGGCCCCGGGTGTACTTCGAGGAGTGGGACACACCCCTCATCAGCGGCATCCGCTGGGTGTCGGAACTCGTGACGCTCGCCGGCGGCGAGGACTGCTTCCCGGAGCTCGCGCGGCAGTCACTCGGCAGGGACCGCATCATCGTCGATCCGCTGGAGGTGCCGCGACGCGCCCCGCACATCGTGCTCGGCTCCTGGTGCGGCAAGAAGTTCCGGCCGGCCGTGGTCGCATCGCGCCCGGGCTGGGAGAGGATTCCGGCGGTGCGCGAGGGCTACGTGCGCGAGATCAAGTCCTCGCTCATCCTGCAGCCGGGTCCCGCCGCGCTCACCGACGGTGTGCACGCCATCCAGGCGGTGATCGCCGAGTGGGTGCAGCGGCGCTAGCGGATCCCGCGGCGCGTGCGGATCAGCTCCCACGCCTCGATGATCTGCTGCGTACGCTGCTTGGCGTGCTCGACCATCGAGTCGGGCAGGCCGTTGGCCTTGAGCTTATCGGGATGGTGGCGGTTGAGCGCCCGGCGGTAGGCCTTGGCCACGTCCGCATCGCTCGCCTGCGCGGAGGTTTCCAGCACGCGGTAGGCGCCCGCGAGCCCCTGGTCGCCCGCGGATGCGGCGGCGCCGCCCGGTGGGCCCTGGGGACGAAAGGCACCGGCGCGGATGCGCAGCACCGCCTCGATGTGCGCCATCTCGAAGGCGGAGATCTGCAGCCGCTGCGCCACGCGCTGCATCATCGGCCGCACGCGGCCCTCGAGGTTGTTGCCGGCGAGCGCGGCGCGCACCTGGATCTCGAGGAAGATGCGCGTCAGGTCGGTGCGGCCGCGGCAGGCGCGCTGCAGCCCCTCGAGCTCGGCGTCGAAGTCGAACCGGGGCTGCTTGCCCTCGGTGAAGCAGGCGATGGCCTGCTGGGTCTGGGCGGCATCCAGGCGCAGCTCGCTCATGACGGCGCGCGCGGCGGCGATCTCCTGCTCCGACACCCGCCCGTCGGCCTTGGCGAGGTAGCCCATGATGCGGAAGGTGGCGCGGAAGAAGCGCTCGCCGAGCGCGGTGAGATCCTCGTGGGAGAGCGGTTCGGGGGCAGGTCCGCCGTCCTCATCGAACTGGTGCCCGAGCAGCAGCCCGAGCGCCGCCCCGAGGGGACCCAAGACGAGGGCGCCGATCAGGCCGCCGGCGGCTTTGCCGATCCATTTCATGCCGGTGCAGCTCGGGCGCTGGGTGCGGGGTGTGAGGGCATCACAGGGGCCGCTATAGTAGCAAGCGATGCCGACGCCCATCGTTTACCGCACCCAGCTGTCCGGCCTCACGCGCCTGCACGAGGGCAAGGTGCGCGACATCTACGCCCTGGATGACGAGACGCTGCTCATCGTCACCACGGACCGCCTGTCGGCCTTCGACGTGGTGCTGCCCGATCCGATCCCAGGCAAGGGTGAGGTGCTGAACGGCATTTCCAACTTCTGGTTCGGCAAGACCCGCACGCTCGTGCCCAACCACCTCACCGGACGCGATCCGCTGAGCGTGGTGAGCAACCCGGCCGAGCGCGCGCAGCTTGAGGGGCGCGCGGTGATCGTGCGGCGCCTGAAGGCGCTGCCGATCGAGGCGGTGGTGCGCGGCTATCTCATCGGCTCCGGGTGGAAGGACTACCAGGCCACGGGCCGCATCTGCGGCATCGCGCTGCCCGCGGGGATGCGTCAGGCGCAGCGCCTGCCGCAGCCGATCTTCACCCCGGCCAGCAAGGCGGCCGCCGGTGCGCACGATGAGAACATCCCCTTCGAGGCCGTGATCGCGCTGGCAGGGCCTGCGATCGCCGCCCAGCTGCGCGACACGGCGCTAGCCCTCTACGCCTTCGCAGCCGCGCACGCCGCGCGGCGCGGCATCATCATCGCCGACACCAAGTTCGAGTTCGGCATCGACTCGGGCGGTCGACTGACGCTCATCGATGAGGTGGTGACGCCGGACTCCTCGCGCTTCTGGCCGGCGGACACCTACCGCGAGGGCATGAGTCCCCCGAGCTTCGACAAGCAGTATGTGCGCGACTACCTGGAGACCCTCGACTGGAACAAGAAGGCGCCCGGACCGAAGCTGCCCCCCGAGGTCATCCGGCGCACGAGCGAGAAGTACCGCGAGGCCCTCAGCCGTCTCACCGGTCCGGAACTGGCCATCGGGTAGACTTGAGCGCCATGGCGACCCCCTGGATTGCCCCTTCGATCCTGTCGGCCGACTTCGCCCGTCTCGGGGCAGAGGTCGATGCGGTGCTGGCCGCTGGTGCCGACCTCGTGCACTTCGACGTCATGGATAACCATTACGTGCCCAATCTCACCGTCGGCCCCCTGGTGTGCGAGGCGCTGCGCAAGCACGGCGTCAGTGCGCCGATCGACGTGCACCTGATGGTGCGCCCCGTGGACCGCCTGGTGCCGGACTTCGCCGCCGCCGGGGCCACCTACATCAGCTTCCACCCCGAGGCGAGCGAGCACATCGACCGCACCATTGCGCTCATCCGCGAGCACGGCTGCAAGCCGGGCCTGGTGTTCAACCCCGCCACCCCGCTGGATTACCTCGACTACACGCTCGAGCACCTGGACCTGGTGCTCATCATGTCGGTGAACCCGGGGTTCGGCGGCCAGAAGTTCATCCCCACCAGCCTGCGCAAGCTGACCGAGGCGCGCGCCCGGATCGATGCGGCCGGCAGCGCCGCGCGCCTGGAGGTCGACGGGGGGATCAAGAGCGACAACATCCGCGCCGCCGCGGACGCGGGGGCGGACACCTTCGTTTCGGGGTCAGCGATCTTCGGCAGCACCGATTACGCGCGCACCATTGCCGAGATGCGCCGCAGGATCGGCCGCTAGCGGGCTATTCCTCGTCCTCGTCGTCCTCGTCATCCTCATCGTCATCGCGCCCCACCGGGGCCGTGGCCTTCGCGTTCGCCGCGCCGGGCTTGGCCGGCACGATGACCGGGCGGGTCTTCATCTTCGGGCGCGCATTGAAGACGACGATGGTCTTGCCGGTGGCGCGCAGCAGGCCCTGCTCCTCGAGCACCTTCAGCACCCGTCCGGCCATCTCGCGCGAGCAGCCGACCAGGCGTGAGAGCTCCTGGCGGCTCACCTTGATCTGCATGCCCTCCGGGTGCGTCATGGCATCGGGTTCCCCGCACAGGTCCATGATGGCGTGCGCCACGCGGCCGGTGACGTCCACGAAGGCGAGGTCCCCGAGCTTGCGGTTGGTGCGGTCGAGGCGCGTGGCGAGCTGCGTGGCGAGCTCGAACACAAGTCCCGGGCTCTCGGCGGCGATCTGGCGGAAGCGCGGGTAGGTCATCTCCGCGAGCTCGCACTGGTTGCGCGTGCGCACCCAGGCGCTGCGCGTGGGCTGCTCGTAGAACAGGCCCATCTCGCCGAAGAACTGGCCGCGGTTGAGGTAGGCGAGCACCATCTCGTTGCCTTCCTCGTCCTCGATCATGACCTCCACCGAGCCGCTGATGATGTAGTAGAGAACGTCCGGCAGGTCGCCGGCGTGGATCACCACCGTCTTCGAGGGCACTGCACGGATGCGGCAGTAGCTGAGGAAGCGGTTGATCGCGGGAATTTCGCTCAGCGGTTTCACGTTCTCTTCCATACCGGCTCCCCTGAAAACCCCAAATTTACACGTACCCGATTCAGTTGCGGGCCTTATTCAGATCCAGTAGGCAGTCCCTGTCATCACGGCTGCGGTGCGACGCATGAGCGCGCGTACCGGCTGCGGCAGCGGCACGCCCCCGGCGCGCGTGGCGGTGGCCCCGTGTGCAATCTCCTCCGCCCGCATGGTTTCGAGTATCGCACGGCTGCGGGTGTCGCTCGGCGGAAGTCTGCCGAGGTGGCTGTCGAGGTGTCCCTCGACCTGGCGCTCCGTCTCGGCGACGAACCCGAGGCTCGTGCGATCTCCCATGAGCGCCGCGAGTGCGCCGATCGCGAAGGAGCCGGCGTACCAGAAGGGATTCAGAAGGCTCGGGCGCGCGCCGAGCTCGGTGAGGCGTGTCTCGCACCAGGCCAGATGATCGGACTCCCCGCGTGCGGCCTCCAGGAGCAGGCACCGCGTGGCCTGCGAGTGCGCGAACAGCGCCTGCCCGTGATAGAGCGCCTGCGCCGCCAGCTCCCCGGTATGGTTCACACGCATCAGTGCCGCCGCGGTACCCCGCTCCGCCTCGCACAGCGCTGTCGGGGCTGCCGTGGACCCGGGGGTGGGGCGACTTGACCGGGCCGGAGCGAAGACGGCGCGCAGGGCGCGGTCGGCGGCGGCGAGGACAGAATCGAGAGTGCGACCGGACTCCATATCTAAGGTGGGCATTATAGGCGTATAAGGGCCCCGGGCCCCCATCCGCGGGGGTTTCCGGGTGCCTGACGCGTGCCCGCGGGTACGCGCTTTGCATTGGGGCAGGGGCTTGAGTACACTTCCCCGCCTTTTTTTGGCCCCGGATGCCGGGTGGGTCCCCACCCCGGCGAACGATGGCCGCAGCCACGAGTGACCTATGAAGACCGTATTCGCCAAGCCCGAGAGCGTCCGCGGCGACTGGTTCGTCGTCGATGCCAGCGACAAGACGCTGGGGCGTCTGGCCTCGCAGATCGCCCATCGCCTCAAGGGCAAACACAAGGCTGACTACAGCCCGCACGTTGACATGGGCGACCATATCGTCGTGTTGAACGCGCAGAAGATCCGGGTCACGGGCCGCAAGCTCACCGACAAGATCTACTACCACCACACCGGCTATATCGGCGGCATCAAGTCGATCGCGCTGGAGAAGCTGCTCGCCGAGCACCCGGAACGTGCCATCGAGTTCGCCGTCAAGGGCATGTTGCCGAAGAACCCGCTCGGCCGGCGCATGTTCAGGAAGCTGCACGTGTTTGCCGGCGGCGAGCACCCGCACCAGGCCCAGCAGCCCAAGCCGCTCAAGCTCCAATAGGATCGACACTTCATGCCAGCGACCCCGAATCATTACGGCACCGGCCGCCGCAAGACCGCCACCGCGCGGGTGTACCTGAAGCCGGGCAGCGGACGCATCACCGTCAACGAGCGCGCGCTCGATGAGTTCTTCGGGCGTGAGACGGGGCGCATGATCGTGCGCCAGCCCCTGGAGGCGGTGAACCTCACCGCCAAGTTCGACATCTCCGTCAAGGTCGACGGCGGTGGCATCACCGGCCAGGCGGGTGCGATCCGCCATGGCATCACGCGCGCGCTCATCGAGTTCGACGAGAGCCTGCGCAAGCCGCTGCGCGCCGCCGGGTTCGTCACCCGCGATGCACGCGAGGTCGAGCGCAAGAAGGTCGGCCGACGCAAGGCGCGTCGCGGACCGCAGTACTCGAAGCGCTAGAGTCGCACCGCAGGGCCCGCAGTCCCCGCGGCTGCAGTCTTCGCGTACGATTCGCTATCCCGCCTCACTTGGGGGATCGTCTAGTGGTAGGACAACGGACTCTGACTCCGTTTACCTAGGTTCGAATCCTAGTCCCCCAGCCAATGAATGAGGGCCCGCTCGCAGGAGCGGGCCCTCTGCGCTGTCGAGGGCCTGCACCTACAGCTTTCCGTGTCCGCCGGCGTGAGCATCGGCTTTTGTCATGGAGTACACGCCATGCCCCGCGGAGACAAATCCAAGTACACGCCCAAGCAGAAGCGCAAGGCCGAGCACATCGAGGAGAGCTACGAGGCGCGCGGCCTGGATCCGGGCGAAGCCGAAGCCCGCGCCTGGGCGACCGTGAACAAGCAAAGCGGCGGCGGTGAGCGCCCCGGGGGCAGCGGTCGCAAGACCACTCCGGCCCGCAAAGCGCACGCGCGCGAGGACTCGGCGCGCCGTGCCGTGGCGACCAAGCACGGTCACTCACCCAATCGTGGTCGCATGACGGGGCGCCACGCGAGCACGTAACGGCGTTCGGGCACGAAATGCGCAGGGTCCCGTGGCGATGCGGGCCCTGCGCCCCCCTGCATTTCCTGGCGTCCGCGCAGCTCAGCGGCGCAACTGCGCGGTCTGCAGTCCCATCGGGCTGTGTGCCGCCTCGAGCGCGCTCAGCTGCGGGCTGTGCACCGCCTGCACCGCATCGCTCATGGCGGTGTGAACGCAGCGCTTCCACGCGAGCTGCTCATCGAGGCTGCGGCCCTCCTCGCCGCACACAAACTGCGCGGCACCGCGGATGCGGTGGTAGAGCAGCTGCGCGCCCGCTTCGGAGTTCGGATCAAGGTCGCGGTAGCTGACTTTCAGGGTGGGCGCCGCGGCGGCTTCGGCCTGCGCGCCGGGTGCAAGGCAGGCGCTCGCGGCGAGCGCCAGTGCGGTGAGGGACAACTGTCGTACGGTCGTGCGGATAAGCATGTGCAGTCCTCCGTTGGCATCTCCAGGGGGGACCGCGGGCTTGCCTGCGACGCAGCACGGCTGCGGCATGAAGCCAATCGCGGTCCTGTGCCTGATTGGATGCCGCAGAGGTGCAAAAGGACAAAGGCCGCGCGCGCAGCGGGCCTCATGCAGGTACGAGCGGGACAAACCGCGGCGCGAGCGGCGCGCGCGGCGGGCACGCGCAGCAGCATCAGGCACCCACATTCAAGCATCGCGGGCGCTGCAAGCCTCCGGGGCCTCCGTTCGCCGCGGCACCGCCGCGCTTCGTCGCGCGCCGCGGAACGGGGTTTTTTCGCTACGCCGGTTACTTGTCGACAATGACGATGGGGTCGAGCGTCAGGTCGCCGATCTTGATCGTGTACTTATAGTACGGCGCGGGGTCCGCAGTGCAATCGGGCACGATGGTACGACACACGAAGCCCGCTCCGACCGGCTTCACCTGGAGCGCGGGCCAATCCTGCTTCGTACCCCCGATCTGGCGCATCTCGATGCTGAATGAGCTGGCGCTCTGAAACTCCAGGGTGGCCCCGGCTGCGGCGCGCACGTGGCCGCTGTTCGGGTGGGCCCAAATGCTGCCGTCGCCGCTTTCAATGCTCACGGGCGGAGGATCGCGCAGGCTCACGGGTCGGAAGGTCTGGGTGTATTTGTCATCGTCTCGCATGGTCTTCTCCTTCGGGTGTGAGGGGCTGAGGATTACCAGCCGGCATCACGCTTGGGGGGCCTTGTCACTGAGATCGGCGAGCTTGCG
>DATIXW010000194.1:0-6842 GCA_035518135.1 Steroidobacteraceae bacterium | reverse complement strand
CGCTCCGGAGGTCCTGAGGAGGCGTTCATCAATACTTAAAGGATCGTTGAAGGAAGGTGGAGGGCGTGTAGCACGGGCGTAACGCCTGAAGGACTGGGTCAGGCATGACCCGCTCGTCCCGCAGGACATCAAGGACCGGATCGTGTCAGCGGCGGAAGCCTCTACGGTGCTCGCCGTCTGCAACGACATGGCCAGCGGGACTAAGCATCTGCGCCTACATCATCCCCGAGCCAGCGCGGCGCATTCACACCTCATCCTCTCCACAGATCGCGCGCACCAGAAGCTGACCATCGACTGCATTATCGAGACGAGCAGCGGCCCGCGCTCAGCGCGCGACGTCGTTGAGGAATGCGGGGCTGAGTGGGTGCATCTTGTCCGCCGAAAGGCTGGCGACGGCACCACTGGGGACCTGACGCGCGCCAATCCGTAACACCGTGCAAGCAGGCTCATGTTGCGGGTTGTGTTGCAGTCGCACGCTCAAGCCCGAGGGCGCTTTTCTGGCCCAAGGTAATCATGCGTTATATGCGTCTCCCGAATGCGCCGACGCGTGGATCACGCGACTCGAAAAGGTCGGCAGGTTCGTAGGTCCATTCGAGGCGATTTTCGTCAGGCATGGGTGGCTACGGCGGCCCTAGACGCTGGGGATAGGCACGGCTCTGCGTTACTGCAATACAACTGCAACGGGAAGGTTGGTTGAGTCTTACGGGGTAGCTTCGATTGCGTGTAAGTCGTTGATTTATTGGCTCCCCGGGTTGGAATCGAACCAACGACCAACGGATTAACAGTCCGACGCTCTACCGCTGAGCTACCGGGGAACAGGCGGGATGCTCGAAGGGCGCGGATTCTCCGGCAAGGGGCGCGCCGGAGTCAAGGAATGGCCCGTTGCGCACGAGGTTCAGCGCGCCCGGGCTCCGGAGAGCTGGCGCGCCTGCGCGAGCCGGTGCCGAAGTTCCGGCACTGCACTCGCGGTGGCGGGGTTGGCCGCTAGCTTATTGATGGCCTGATCGATCGAGTCGAGCCCCAGGGTGAGCCCGGTATGCGCCGTCGCGCGTGCGAGGGCGCTCTGAAAATTCGGGTCGGCCTGCAGCTCGGTCTCGCCGAGCACCTGCGCCTTCCCGATCAGGTCACTGAGCACCCGGACCGCGCGCGCGGCGTTGGCCGGATCGGTAAGGCTGCCGCCCGTGAACTGCGCTACCTCCGGCAGGCTGCTCGCAAAGTTGCGCAGGGCCGCGGCCTGCTGAGCATTGCGCGGACGGTTCTGGTGCATGATTGCCTGAGCCGCGCCCATGAGGGCAAAGGGTGCCATCGCCGCATGGTTCAGGAGCGAGCCTCCCGAAAATGCACCACCTGCACCGAGCCCGATGAGGCCCAGCGCCCCGAGTCCGTGAAAGGCGTGCAGTGCCCGACGCTCGATGGCGAATATTTCCCCCAGCAGCGCGCGAACGGGCGCGAATGCCAGGACTGCAGCAAGCACCAGGCTCACGGTAGCTGCGGTGGACTGGCCGTGGAGCTTGAAGTGCTGGTGAGCGATGAAGGCACCGGCGGCGGCCAGGAGCGAAAGGCCGTGCAGCAGGACGCGTCCGAGTATGTTGCTTCGCACCGGTGCCTGCGCGGCGTCCACTTCCGGGGCGAGCACGGATGTGCGATTCATGAGGAACGACGCGGTGTCATGTGGTGATGCATCGACACTTCCCCGTGCATCGCTCGGCTGCAGCGTTGATAGAAGTCTAGCGCGACCCGTTGGGGCGTCCAACGCCGAGCTTGCCCGATGATTGTGCCGATCGGGAGCGGTAGCTTGGCCACTTCGGGTAACCGGGTCGTCAATGGCCCGTGCCGGCGCGATGTCCTCTCCAGAGGTACCCGTAGGCGACGGCATTGAGCGCAAGCAGGGCGCCGGCGAGCATCCATTGTAGGTGGGCGGTGAGCTCGGCAGGATAGAGAACGCGTGCCAGGTAGTGCGCGAGGAAATCGCCCGTGTAGCGCGCGTCACCCCCGCGCTGTCGCAGGTAGTTCTCGAGTGGCGTCAGCGGGCAGATCGCGCCGGAGAGTTCGATCCAACAGCCCCAGGCGAGCGCTGGCAGGTGCCAGGGCACCACGGAAGGCCAGCGCCACGCGATGAAGCCGCCGAAGACCACGAAGGCGGTGAAGGCGAAGTGCAGGACGACGAGCGCATCGGCGAGACCTGACCACAGCACCGCTGCGCCCGTCCGGGGCGCTTCAGGCGGCTGCTCGCTCCACGAGCAGGCGCCCGATGCGGGTGAGTGCCTTCTCCAGCGTCTCCATGCTGCAGGCAAAGGAGAGGCGCATGTGATTAGGCGCTCCGAAGCCGGAGCCCGGGACCACGGCGACGCCGGCATCATTCAGCAGCAGCTCCGCGAACTCGTTGTCGTCGCGGCAGCCGAGCGCGGCCATCGCGCGCGATACTTCGGCAAAGGCGTAGAACGTGCCCGCGCCGGGGAGGCAGCTCACGCCGGGCAGGGCGTTCAGTGCGCGCACCACGAAGTCGCGGCGCTCCTTGAAGGCGGCGTTCATCGTGGCGACGCAGGCCTGGTCGCCGGTGAGGGCGGCAAGGGCCGCCTTCTGCGAGATGCTGGAGGGGTTGGAGGTCGACTGGCCCTGGATCGTGCTCATCGCCTGGATGAGTTCCTTCGGACCCCCGCAGTACCCGATGCGCCAGCCCGTCATGGCGTAGGACTTGGACACGCCGTTGATGGTGACCGTGCGCGGATACAACTCCGGCACCGCCGTCACCAGGCTGCAGAAGGGCTCGGGCTCCCAGTAGATCTTCTCGTACATATCATCGGTGCCGATGACGATGCGCGGGTGATCGAGCAGCACCTCGCCAAGTGCCCGCAGTTCCGCACGCGAATAAGCCGCCCCCGTCGGATTGCAAGGACTGTTGAGCAGGAACAGCCGCGTCTTTGGCGTGATGGCGGCGGCGAGCTGCCGCGGCGTGATCTTGTAGCCCTGCGCCATGCCCGCGAAGGGCATGACGGGCAGGCCGTCCGCGAGCAGCACCATGTCCGGGTAGGAGACCCAGTAGGGGGCGGGTATCACCGCCTCGTCGCCCGGATCGAGCACCGCCATGCACAGGTTGTAGATGGTCTGCTTGGCCCCGGAGGACACCAGGATCTGCGAGCGCTCGTAGGTGAGCGCGTTGTCGCGCTTGAACTTCTCGATGATCGCGTCCTTGAGCTCCGGGATCCCCTCGACGTGGGTGTAGCGCGTGAAACCGCTCTGGATCGCCTCGATCCCCGCCTGCGCAATCGCCGCCGGGGTGTCGAAATCGGGCTCACCGGCGCCGAGGCCGATAACGTCCTTGCCTTGGGCCTTGAGCGCAGCGGCGCGGGCCGTCACGGCGAGGGTGGGCGAGGGCTTCACGCGCTGCACGCGGCGGGAGACAGGCACGTTCACGGATATTTCCTGTGGTTCGCTTCAGATTTGGGCGGGCGGCTATATTAAGGGATTACGCCCGGTGCGGCCACGGACGCCCGGTGTCACTCCATATATATAGCCCAAGGTACGCACCCGCAGCGCATGGAATCGCGACCCTTCCAGCTTGAAGCCGCCTTCAGCCCTGCCGGCGACCAGCCGCAGGCCATCGATAAGCTTGTCGAGGGCCTGAAAGAGGGCCTTGCGCACCAGACACTCTTGGGGACGACCGGCAGTGGAAAGACATTCTCAGCCGCTTCCGTGATCCAGCGCGTGCAGCGCCCGACGATGGTGCTGGCCCACAACAAGACCCTCGCCGCGCAGCTCTATGGCGAGTTTCGCGAGTTCTTTCCGCACAACGCGGTCGAGTACTTCGTCTCCTACTACGACTACTACCAGCCGGAGGCCTACGTACCCTCATCGGACACGTACATCGAGAAGGACTCCTCGGTGAACGAGCACATCGAGCAGATGCGCCTGTCGGCCACGAAGGCGCTGCTCGAGCGCTCCGACTCCATCATCGTGGCCACCGTGTCCTCGATCTACGGACTCGGAGATCCGCAGGCGTACCTGGCGATGGTGCTGCATCTGAAGCGCGGTGACCGGCTCGACCAGCGCGGCCTCCTGCGGCGCCTGGCGGACATGCAGTACACGCGCAACGAGCTCGACCTCACCCAGGGCACCTACCGGGTGCGCGGGGACGTGATCGACATCTTCCCGGCGGAGTCCGAGCGCGAGGCAGTGCGGGTCGAGCTGTTTGATGACTCGATCGACTCGCTGACGCTCTTTGATCCGCTGACAGGGGCGATCAACCGCAAGGTGCCGCGCTTCACGGTCTACCCGGGCACGCACTACGTGACCCCGCGCGCGCGGCTCATCGGCGCGGTGGACCAGATCCGCGACGACCTGCGCGAGCGCCTCAAGGAGCTGCGCACGGCCGGCCGGCTGGTCGAGGCGCAGCGCCTGGAGCAGCGCACCATGTTCGATATGGAGATGATCAAGGAGGTCGGTTACTGCGCGGGGATCGAGAACTACTCACGCTACCTCTCCGGCCGGGCCCCCGGGGAGCCGCCGCCGTGCCTGTTCGACTACCTGCCGAGGAATGCGCTCCTGTTCGTCGACGAGAGCCATCAGACGATTCCGCAGCTGGGCGCGATGTACCGCGGTGACCGCTCGCGCAAGGAGGTGCTGGTCGAGTACGGCTTTCGGCTGCCTTCCGCGCTGGACAACCGGCCGCTGAAGTTCGAGGAGTGGGAGCAGCTCGCGCCGCAGATGATCTTCGTGTCGGCGACTCCCGGGGTCTACGAGGCCAAACACTCCGCCCAGGTGGTGGAGCAGCTGGTGCGGCCGACGGGGCTCGTTGATCCGGAGGTTGAGGTGCGCCCGGTCGGGACGCAGGTGGATGACGTGCTCTCCGAGATCAAGAAGCGCGCCGCCATCAGCGAGCGCGTGCTGATCACGACCCTGACCAAGCGCATGGCGGAAGACCTGACCGAGTACCTGGGCGAGCACGGCGTGTAGGTGCGCTACCTGCACGCCGACATCGAGACCGTGGAGCGCACCGAGATCATCCGCGACCTGCGTCTCGGCAAGTTCGACGTGCTGGTCGGGATCAACCTGCTGCGCGAGGGCCTGGACATGCCGGAGGTCTCGCTGGTTGCGATCCTCGATGCGGACAAGGAAGGCTTCCTGCGCTCGGACAACTCCCTCATCCAGACCATCGGCCGCGCGGCGCGCCACATCAACGGCCGCGCCATCCTCTATGCCGACCGCATGACCGGTTCCATGCAGCGCGCGATCGAGGAGACCAACCGCCGTCGGGGGAAGCAGCTGGAGTACAACCAGCTCCACGGCATCACCCCGCGGGGCATCCAGAAGGCGGTCACGGACATCATGGAGGGCGCCCGCGCGCAGGCACCCCTGCCGGTCGAGCGCGGGCGCCGCGGTGGCGCGCCGGCGGCCGCGGACCTCAGGCCCGAAGCCCTGGTGAAACAGATCAAGCGCCTCGAGGGGGACATGCTGCGCCGGGCGCGCAACCTCGAGTTCGAGGAGGCGGCGCGCCTGCGCGATGAGATCGAACGCCTGAAGCAGCTCGAGCTCGGGTTCCCTACACCCCGAACGCAAACGTAAGTGCTTGGAAATTCAGGGTTTGCTTGCTTTAGGGGGTGCCACTCTTGTATCGTTCGCGCCCCCGTCGCGCGAACAGCGGTTTCAGGCGCGTAGCTCAGTGGTAGAGCATCACCTTGACATGGTGGTGGTCGGTGGTTCGATCCCACTCGCGCCTACCAGTGCCAGAAAGAGGGCGCTCGCGGCTCAGGATGCCGCAGCGCCCTTTTTTTGCCGCTGCAGGAGCCGCCGCGCGGTCGTTCGTTGAATCAAGGCCCGATATGCCCGTTGTGACATTGCCCGATGGCAGCCAGCGCAGCTTCGACCACCCGGTCACGGTGGATGAGGTCGCGGGCAGCATTGGCGCGGGGTTGCGTCGCGCAGCGCTCGCCGGCCGCGTCGATGGCAGGCTGGTCGACACCTCCTACGTCATCGACCGCGACGCGAGCCTCGCGATCGTCACCGAGAAGGACCCGGACGGCCTCGAGGTGATCCGCCATTCCACCGCGCACCTTCTGGCGCAGGCGGTGAAGGAGCTGTTCCCGGAGGCCCAGGTCACCATCGGCCCGGTGATCGAGGACGGCTTCTACTACGACTTTGCGTACGCGCGCCCGTTCACGCCCGAAGATCTGGCGGCGATCGAGGCGAAGATGACCGAGCTTGCCAAGCAGGACCAGGTCGTCAACCGCCGCGTGATGGCGCGCGATGAGGCGGTGAAGTATTTCCGCAACCTGGGCGAGCTCTACAAGGCCGAGATCATCGCCTCGATCCCGGAGAAGGAGGAGATCAGCCTCTATGGCCAGGGCAACTGGGTGGACCTGTGCCGCGGGCCGCACGTACCCTCCACCGGGAAACTCAAGGCTTTCAAGCTGACCAAGCTCGCCGGCGCCTACTGGCGCGGGGATTCGCGCAACGAGATGCTGCAGCGGATCTACGGCACCGCGTGGCCAGACAAGAAGCAGCTCGATGAGTACCTGCTTCGCCTTGAGGAGGCCGAGAAGCGTGACCATCGCCGCATCGGCAAGGAACTCGACCTGTTTCATCTGCAGGAAGAGGCGCCCGGCGCGGTCTTCTGGCACCCCAAGGGATGGACGGTGTTCCAGGCCCTGATTGCCTACATGCGCGAGCGGCAGAACGCGGCTGGCTATGACGAGGTGAACGCGCCGGAGCTGATGGATGCGAGCCTGTGGCAGCAGTCCGGTCATGCGGAGAAGTTTGGCGAGAACATGTTTCTCACCAAGACTCCGGATGAGAGGACTTATGCCATTAAGCCGATGAACTGCCCGGGACACGTGCAGATCTTC
>DATIXW010000193.1:0-6056 GCA_035518135.1 Steroidobacteraceae bacterium | reverse complement strand
AGTATCCCGAGAGCCACGGAGCTCAGGAGCAGGTAGGTGCTACGTTCCGCTGCCTCCGGCACGATACGAGTCCACCAGCGCTTGAAGGCGGGCCGGGCCATGATGCTGTGCTGCAAGGCAAATAGTGCGATCAGCCCGAGGTCGATGGCGAGCGCCGGCGCCAGCGGTCGATCGGGTGTGCCATCGAGCATGGTTGGTGTCAGGCACCCCACGATGAAGCCCATGCCGTAAACAAATACGATCAGTGAGATTGTGTAACAGAGGATTCCGTAGACGAAGATCAGGGTGCGTGACACGACTGCTGCCTCCCGTGCGATTGACATGAGGCGGCAGATTGCCGCGTGCAGCGGAGCACCCGCATCGGGGGTCCTGCCCAACTTTCAGGGCGCTACCCCTAGGTTTCTTCAACCCCGGGGCGGTCCTGCGTGCGGGCGAACGCCGCGGCTTCCCCGCGGGATGCCACGCCGAGGCGGGCAATAATTGCTGAAACGTGATGCTCGGTCGTCTTGCGCGAGATGCTGAGCCGGTGCGCAATCTGACCATTGCTCAGCCCTTTGACCAGCAACGCGAAGACTTCCGATTGCCGGGCAGTCAGGCCGACGGGACTATCGCGGGTCTTCGCGATCGGACCGCGCGGGACCGCGCGCGCGCCGCTCGCGCGGAGCTGACGGCGCACGCGCGCCGCCGCGGGAACGGCACCCAGCTGATCGAACAGGCGAAGTGCCTCGCGCTGGGCTGCCTCATCGCCCCCGCACAGGGCGATTGCCTGCTCGTAGGTGCAGCCAATCTCACCCCACCGCTGGGCTGCCTCGCGCCACGCCCCTGCAATATGCTCCCGGTAGGGGGATTTCAGATGGGCCGCGGTCTCGGGGGAAAGAGGCAATGGTTCTCCCAGGAGCCGAAGCCACAGCGCTGTCTCCGCCAGGTTCCATCTCTGCGCCTGGACTCGCATGCACATGTCAAAGGCCGTGTGCAGTCGCTCGACGGCGCCGGGACGTGATAATCCCAGCCACACGGCCTCGGCATCCACCACGGCCAGCGGCGCGTAACGCATGTTGTCGCGCCCGGCGGTGGGCAGCGCCCGCGCCTCATCCAGAACGCCATCCTCCGGCACCCCGGTACGAATTCGCGCCCGGGCCAGAGCGAGCTGTGCATTGAATCGGCCGGTGCCGCGCGGGTACGGACCGTAGACAACTCCTTCGGCTTCAGCCAGCGCTTCTGGCAAGCGTCCCAGGTCGAGGAGCACGAGGGCACGGGCACCGCGCATGTAAGCCTCAAGCGGAGCGTTGTCGCGTGCGATTGCGGCAGCGATGCCTTCCTCAAGGTAGGTGAAGAGATTCTCATAGCGGCGGTCGTAGCTCATCATGTAAGTGAGGTTGCCGTAGAGACGTGGCAGCAGATCGAGTTCGCCGCGGCGCCGGGTTTCGGCAATGGCTGCGAGAAAATCAGGGATGCCGCTTTCGACATCGAGTGAAGTGCGCGCGGTGGCGAGGTTGGTCCAGGCGTGAAGATAGATGTCCGAGCAGCCCAGACTTTCTGCGAGCTCCATGGCACGCCTTGCTCCCGCCACGGCCGGCAGGCTCCGATCCGCGAGCACGTCCAACTGAGCTTGGGAGCTCAGCGCCATCGCGTACTCCCACGTCTGGTGGTGATCGTGCAGCACTGCGAGTGCCTCGGCGGACTGCGCTTCGGCAACGGCTGACTGCCCGCAGAGCCAGCGGATACGCGCGGAAATGCGCAGGGCGTTGCCCAGACCCCGGATGTCGCCGGCGCGCTTGCGAGCGGCGATTGCCTCGTCGATGGCGGCGGTTGCCTGCTCGAACGCACCGCACTGCTCGCCCGCTTCGGCCTGCTGCTGAAGCACGTCGGCCCGCTCTGAGTTGCTGAACCAGGTGCCGTGCTCGAGCGCGCGCGCCAGATGCGCCAGACTCTCGCGGCGGGCGCCGAGTGCCTGCGCTTCGGCTGCGGCCCGCTGCGAATACAGCACTAGGTCGTCGATCGCTCCGGCCTGCTGCGCATGATGCGCAAGTTCGGCGGCCCGCACTCCATCTCGGGACTTGAGCAGCTGCAACGCTGCCGCGTGCAGTTCGCGCCGCCGCAGGGGTGCCATCGCCTCGTGCACGGCACGACGAGCCAGCTCATGGCGAAAGGCCAGTGCATCCCCGCTCGCGTGCAGCATCCCGGCGCGCATGCACTCCTCCACGCCGGAGTGAGCGGGGTCCTCTGCAAGCTCGCGCAGCAGGGACTGATCAATGATGCGCGGAAATATGGAAGCGCAGTCGAGCGTACGCCGTGCGTGGGAGGTCAGGCGTGCCGTACGCGCAAGCGTGGCATCGCGCACACTGTGGGGGATTGTGGCCCTGTCCGTCGCCAAGAACTCCGTAACGTGAAAGGGATTGCCGCCGGTGACGGCGTAGATGTCCTGCACGGCATGGCTACAGCGGGCTGCCAGAGTGTTGACCGCCGCGGGGGACAACGGCTGCAGCTCGATGCGCTCGCGAGAGTCGCGCGGCAGGTCGCTCCAAAGCGCTGCAAGGCGCTCACGCGATAGGGCTTCATCGTTGCGGAAGGTCGCGATTACCAGCATGCGAGCCGTGCGCAGGCGCCGCCCGAGGTAACGCAACAGGTCGAGCGTGGGATCGTCCGCCCAGTGGATGTCCTCCAGCAGTAGTAAGCCGGGTTCGCGCCCCGCGGTGAGCAGGCGCAGCAGGGCCGCGAAGGTCTCTAGCTGGCTTCTGGCAGACACCGCGAAGCGCCCGCCGCTGTCGCGCTCGATGTCGCGCAGCGGGCCGAGAGGCTCAGGTGTGCTCAGTTGCTCGCAACCCCCCACGTAGACCTGAGCGTCGCTGCGATGGGCAGCAACAAAGTTCAGGGCCAGAGAGGTTTTGCCGATGCCCGCTTCCCCTTCGATCGACACGATACGGCCTGTACCGGTCCGCGCTGCCTGCAGGGCAGCCTCCAAGAGAGCTTTCGGCTGTGCGCGCTCGAGCAGCAAGGGGTACTCCGGTCCGAAGCAGGCGTGGTTGGCAGTACCCCGAGTTCCTCAATGCTCCGGGACCGACGCCCATGAGGTGGTACAGGTATACCCCTCACCCAGGCAGCAACCGCGTGTTCGGCGGCAATTCTAGCGGTTCGCCGCGCGGCATGCCGCCTTAGCACGGACCACGGCGAAGGTCCCTCAATTTCCCACGTGCTCTAACAGGATGCCGATGAGGAGAAACACGCAGGAGGTACTGAACGCGGCGAGGACCGCGGCAAAGGGGCGGGAAAAGAGGAACATCTAGGGCCTCAAAACTGCTGGTAATTTCGGGGACCCATGCTGCGCGAGCGGTCTTGTCCGGTCATCGGCACTGTTCCCTATCTTTGAGGGCGGGTACCCCCGCATTTTGATTTGTTCCTCATCCAGGCCCGATGGCTGCCATCGCCTTAAGACGGTCGGCTTCGGGTCGGCCCCGGGCGCAGAGCTGCCGGAACGGCGGTCCTCGTTGCGCAGCGCAACAGCGGCCGTCTATGCGGACCGTGCACGCCGTTCCTCAAGCAATTCCCACCGTGCGAACCTCTCCAGTAGCCGCTCTTCGAGCTCCGCGAGCCGTTTGCGATCGCTGCGCAGCCGCTCGGCCGCGAGGCGGTGATAGCCGGGTGCGCTCATGCCTGCGGTGAGCTCGGCTTGCTCGCGCTCCAGTGCCTCAATTTCCGCCGGCAGGGCGACCAGTTCGCGCTCCTCCTTGAAGCTCAGGCGCGTGCGGACCTTCATGGCAGTCTCGCCCGCAGCGCGATCGCGCACGACATGCGAGGCAGGTGCCCCGCCGGCCTCACCTGCGCGGACGGCAGGCGCAGACGGCCGCTGCTGCAGGTAGTCGCTATATCCGCCGGCGTACTCGCGCCATACTCCATCTGCCTCGTAAGCCAGGGTTTGGGTCACCACATTGTCGAGAAAGCGTCGGTCGTGACTCACCAGCAGCAGGGTTCCCTGGTAATCCTGCAGGCGCTCCTCGAGCAGCTCCAGGGATTCGATGTCGAGATCATTTGTCGGCTCATCCAAGATGACAAGGTTCGCGGGCTGAGCAAACAGGCGCGCGAGCAGCAGACGGTTCCGCTCGCCGCCGGAGAGCATGCTGATCGGAGACTTTGCGCGCTGTGCGGAAAACAAAAACTCTCCGAGATAGCCCACGATGTGCTTGCGCTCGCCGCCAATCTGCACCCAGTCTGAGCCGGGGCTGATGGCCTCGGCGAGGGTTGCGCTGGGATCGAGTTGGGCGCGCAGCTGATCGAAGTAGGCGATGCTTAAGCGAGTTCCGCGGCGGACCGTACCCGCATCGGGCGCAAGTTCCCCGACCATGAGGCGGATCAGGGTCGACTTTCCTGCGCCGTTCGGACCGATAAGGCCGATGCGATCGCCACGCATGATGCGCATCGAGAGCTTTTCGATGAGCGGCCGGCCCGAGAAGCCTTTGCTCACCGCGTCGAACTCGACTACCAGCTCACCTGAGCGCTCACCGGCATCGAGGGTGAGTCGAATATTCCCGAGCCGGTCGCGTCGTGTAGCGCGCTGGATGCGCAATTGCTCGAGTCGCCGCACGCGTCCTTCGTTGCGCGTCCGGCGGGCCTCGACACCCTTGCGTATCCAGGCCTCCTCCTGTTGCCAGAACTTCTCAAACCGGCGCCGCGCGGTGTCTTCCGCGGCGAGTTCCTCGTCCTTGCGCTGCTCATAGGCCGCGAAGTTGCCGGGATAGGAGCGCAGCACGCCGCGGTCCAGTTCGATGATGCGGGTGGTGACCCGATCGAGAAAGGCGCGATCGTGGGTGATGATGATGGCGGCCGGCACCTTGAGCAGCAGCGCCTCGAGTCTTTCGATGGCCTCGATATCGAGATGATTGGTGGGCTCATCGAGCAGCAGCAAATCGGGCTGCAGCGCGAGCGCGAGTGCAAGCGCCGCGCGCTTACGCTCCCCGCCGGAACAAGTCGCCGGCACAGCGGTGCCGCTAAGACCGAAGCGATGCAGAAACTCCTCGAGCCGCGACTCCAGGCGCCAGTGCTCGCGCTCATCGGCGGACGGCCCCTTGCCCCCCGCCATGGATGCGTTGGCCTGCAGCAGCAGACTGTCTCGCAGTGTCTCTGCCGGGGCGAGTTGCGGTTCCTGTTCAACGAATCCAAGGCGCAGGCCCTCGCGTCGCTGCAGTTCACCGTCATCGAGCGCGGTCTTGCCTGCGAGCACACCGAGCAGTGTCGACTTGCCGGTGCCGTTGCGGCCGATCAGTCCGAGTCGCTCGCCGGCCTGCACAGTGAGTTGCGCCGCATCAAGCAGCGGCTTCTCGCCGAAGGCGATGTACGCATTGAGAAGCGTGATCAGTGACATTGGCGCATGTGCGGATCGGGCAAGCCCCCGGGCGTCGTCAGCGAGATTTCTCGGTAAGTCCCGTCGCCCGTTGCGGGGGCGAAAGTCCGTGTGGTTGAGCGCCGGAGCGGGAAGGGGGGTCCAGGCCTGCCGAAGTGACCAGCTCACGCGTGTTAAGGAACGGACCCTTTTGGCTCTGCGGGACGGCGCCGCGCCGGACCTTGCGCCACAGATCGAAGAGCGTGAGTGCTCCAGTAAGGGTGCCGAGCATGGCAAAGTAGGCCCGCGCACCGAACGCACCCATGAGTCCGCCGGTGATCACCGGGCCGAAGGCCGCGGCCATGCCGTTGATGAGCAGCAGCGCGCTGCTGGCGGCGACCATCTGAGTGGGTTCGAGCTTGTCGTTGACATGCGAGACCGAGAGCGAATAGAGCGTCAACGCCGCGCCCGAGAACAGCGCAGCGAGTCCCAGGAAGGCGAGCCTTGGCAGCGGGCCGAACACCTCGATTGCAGTGGCCGCAAGCGCGGCGACCAGACACATGCTCGCGATCACCGTGCGCCGGTCCATGCGGTCGGAGAGTCGTCCGACCGGATACTGCGTAAGCACCGCGGACAGGATGCTGACCGCCATGAATGCGGCAACGCCACGCGTGTCGAACCCCGACAGCCGTGCATAGACGGGGCCCATTGAGAAAATGATGGAAGAGATCATGCCCGAGAA
>DATIXW010000192.1:0-8351 GCA_035518135.1 Steroidobacteraceae bacterium | reverse complement strand
GCTTGCCAAGGCGATGTTCTGGATATTCATTCCCGCGATCTACTTCTACATCGGCCCCTGCTTCGGGCTTCTCAACAACCTCGCCCAGTGCCGCATGCGGGCCATGTTCTGTGCCACCACGCTGTTTCTAGCCAATGTAGGCAATCTGCTGATCGCCCCGCAGCTCATCGGGGCGCTCAGCGACTGGTTCGCGCCCAATCACGTCTCGAACGCGGCCTCCCTGCGGCTGGCGATGCTGTGCCTTGTGCCCACCGGGCTGTGGGCCACCCTCCACTACTTCATCTCCGCACGCGACATCCAGAAGGATCAGCTGCGCGCGCGTTCCTTCCCGTTCTGAGGCGCGCGAGCGCCACGCAACGTTACCCGGCACCGCGCAGGAGTGCTCAGCGCGGCTGTGGTTGCGGCCGCGGTTGCGGCTGCGGCCGCGACTGTGGGGGACGGGGGGCCGGCAGGGTCGTCGCCGGCGGCGGTCGGCCGCTCCCGGGCGGGGGCCGCACGCTCCCCGGCGGATATCCGCCGGGCGGCGGCCGCCAGCCGGGCACCGGTGGCGGGGGTCTCCAGCCCGGTACCGGCGGGGGCGGCCTCCACCCGGGGGGCGGATAGCGCGGCGGCGGCGGATAGCCGTGCGGGTAGCGGCTCCAGTACGGGTAGTAGTAGCTGCGTTGCACGTACCAGGGGTAGGCGCGGTAGTAGTTGTCCCAGTAGGTGTTGAAGCTGAAGGTAATGATCGGCACCGCCAGAACCGCGCCGCTGCTGGCGACGACGGCGGGTCCGGCAGGGGCTGGCATCTGCAGGTACTGGGCGTCGACCCAGCCGCGAGTGGCACCGACTTGCACGTCGCACCAGCCGTAGCCCTCTTCGCAGCCGAACACCTGCACCTGCGTCCCCTGCCCCATGACCGCCACCACCGGATACGCGGTGCTCGGACCGGCACGCAGGTTGACGGTCACCACCACGGTGGCGCCGAGGGGCGCCTGCGCCTGCGGCGCCGGGCCGCACCAGGTGAGGGCGGCCAGTGCCAGGGCGGGCAGCGTCGCGTTCGCTCTGCGGTCCTTCATAGGCGTACCACTCCGCGCAGCGGTTTGTGCTGCCTCCTGAGTGTAGCGCCGCCGCCCGGGGCAAGGGTGCTTCGGCTACCATGGCGCCGGTGCATGAGCGATCCTGATCCCCCCTCCCCGCGACGTGCCCGCTCGGGCACCCGCGAGGCGCGCAAGGCGCGGCGCGCGCAGCAGCCACGCGCCCCTGCCTTCATCACCCGCCAGCTGCCCCCGTATGAGCTGCTGAGCGAGGAAGGCCTGGTCACGCTCGAAGCGCACGCCGATCAGCTGCTCGAGGAGATCGGCATGGAGATCCGCGGCGACCCGGCCGCGATCTCCCTGTGGCAACGCGCGGGCGCCTCGATCGCCGAGGGCTGCCGCGTCCAGGTTCCGCGTGGCCTCGCGCGCGAGCTCGTGCGCCGCTCCGTGCCACGTCAGTTCACGCAGCACGCCCGCAACCGCGCGCGCAGCGTCGAGATCGGAGGTGCGCACACGGTGTTTGCCCCGGCCTACGGGCCGCCGTTCGTGACCGACCTCGAGCGCGGACGCCGCTACGGCACGCTCGCGGACTTCGAGAACTTCGTGAAGCTCACCTACCTTGCGCCGTGGCTGCATCACTCCGGCGGCACCGTGTGCGAGCCGGTCGACGTGCCGGTCAACAAGCGCCACTTCGACATGGTGTACGCGCACATGCGCTACTCGGACAAACCCTTCATGGGCTCCGTGACCACCGCGGCGCGCGCGGCCGATTCGATCGAGCTGTGCCGCGTGCTGTTCGGGCCGCAGTTCGTGGCCGATCACTGCGTGATCCTCGGCAACGTAAACGTCAACTCCCCGCTGGTGCTCGACGGGGAGGCGAGCCGCGTGATCCGCACTTACGCGGCCGCGAACCAGGCGGCCGTGTGCGTGCCCTTCATCCTCGGGGGGGCGATGGGCCCGGTGACCACCGCTGGTGCGCTCGCCCAGTGCTTCGCCGAGGCGATGTTCTGCGTGGCCCTCACGCAGCTCGAGCGCCCCGGTGCCCCGGCGATCCTCGGCAACTTTTTGTCCTCGATGTCGCTGCGCAGCGGCGCCCCGACCTTTGGCACGCCCGAGCCCGCGCTCGCGTACCTGGCGATCGGTCAGCTGGCGCGCCGCCTGGGGGTGCCCTTGCGCTGCGGCGGTAACCTGTGCGCCTCCAAGGTAGCCGACGCCCAGGCGGCCTCCGAGAGCGCCAACTCCCTGTGGCCGGCGTTCCTCGCGGGAGCGAACTTCATGCTGCACGCGGCCGGGTGGCTCGAATCCGGACTCGCCATGTCGTACGAGAAATTCGTCATGGACGTCGACCAGCTCGGTGCGTTCCACACCCTCGCCAGCGGCCTGGCCCTCGATGAGAACGCGTTCGCGCTCGGGGCGTTCCGGGAGATCGGGCCCGGCCGCCATTATCTGGGCGCGCGGCACACGCTCGAGAACTACGAGCGCGCCTACTACGACTTCGAGCTCGCGGACAACAGCTCCTACGAACAGTGGACGCAGGAGGGCAGCCGCGATCAGCTGGTGCGTGCCCACGCCCGCTGGCGCGCACAGCTCGCCGCCTACGAGCCACCCGCGCTCGATGCCGCGCAGGATGAGGCGCTGCGCGACTACATCGCGCGGCGCAAGGGCGCCATGCCCGATGAGTTCGCTTAGGCGCCCTGACTAGGGGGCGGGCGGGTGCTGGGGCGCGAGCACCAGGAAGTCGGCGGACAGCTGCGTGCCCCCGACCTGCAGCTGGTGGGGGATGCAGGTCGAGTTGTAGGCGATGTTGCGCGTGGCGAACAGCGGCAGGATGCTGGTCTTCACCTGCTCGCTGAGCTCGCAGTCACCGGCGGCTCTCAGCGGGTCGCCGCGGGGCGCCAGCACGACATGCTGCCAGTGCGCGGCCACCGGCTGCTGATCGGGGGCAGGTTCCTTGTCCCCGAGCGGCTCGAGCACGTTGACCGTGCCTTCAACGCCCGGAAACGGGCTGGGCCGCCCGAAGCCGCTGCTGCAGCCGACCGGAGTCAGCTTCAGATCCGAGCGGGCGCCCATCAATAACAGTATGCGCCGCAGGTGATCCGTGAGTCCGTCGCAGGAGTACTTCGCGGTAAAACCCATGAAGGTGAAGCGTAGCGGCTTGGGCGTCCACACCGCCTGCACCGTCGCATCATCGGCGCTGGCCTGGGCACTCGCGCCAAGACACACCACCGCCACCAAGGCGGCGAGCACCCGACGTGCGCGGCAAGGGACTGAAAGATCCATGAAGGCTACTCCCGCTCATGAACGAGCGCTGCTGTTGGTTTGACGTGCGCGGGGAACCGGGGTTCCATGCCGTCAAACGCACGCTCCACGATTACGCCGACCTGCCGCCCCGAACCCGCCGTTCCCGCCACGCGCGCCTAAGGGGTCGCCGGCAGCGTCGCACGCTACTGCGGCAGCGGGCCGAGCAACTGCGGACTTGGCGCGCGCCCCGGCGCGCCTGCTCTCCCGGATGCTGGTCCATGATCACATGGGCAGATACGATCGTGCGCGCGCCCCGGGACGCCCAGCCGACGAACCAGCCGATCTGGCGGCGCAGGTCCGGTCCGCCGCGCTCGCCGGCCATGCGGTAGCCGGTGCCGGTCTTGCCGTGCACCTCCCATCCTCCCGCGGTCGGCGCGAGGGCCGTGAGGCGCGCGGTCATGTCGTAGGCGCGCGTGGACACCCCGAGCGGCCGGCTCACCAGGCGGTGCAGGAACGCCACCTGCTCCAGCGGCGAGATCTGCAGCGAGGAATCCAACCACGCCTGCGTCAGGCCGTCGTTCATGCCCGGGTTGCCCGAGAGGTCCTGGTTGCCATAGTTGAAACGCTTCACGTAGCGCTGCAGTCGTTCCGGGCCCAGCCACAAGGTCAGTTGCTGTGAATACCAGACCACGGAATTGGTGATCCAGCTGCTCGGATCGACGGTCGTCTTCCAGGAGGGATCGGTGGCGACTTAGCCCTCGCGAAACGGCAGCGCCGGGTGGTGCTCGTCGGTGAGGTAGCCCGCATCAAGGCACCTTGAAGGTGGATGCCGGCGTCAGGCGGTTCGCGCACTCGCCCTGCTGCTGGAGAATCTTGCCGCTGCTGCCCTCGGCGATGACCGTGCATAGCGGGACCGCGGAGGCGTCGCATGCGAAGCACAAGCCGAGAAACCCCAACACCCCTGCAAGCGACCGCGACATAACACGATCATAGACCAGGAGCCGCGGAAGCGTCCGCACGATCCATCGCGCGTCGCCGTCAGCGCTAGGCGCGCGCGGCCGCGGACGTCGTGGCCCGCGCGTGCAGCGCGCTGCCGAGCGCGATGAGGCCGGTGCCCTCGAAGATCAGGTCGATCCCCACCGCCAGCCCGAGAAACCACAGGCTCGAGGCCGGCAGCTGCACGAGCAGCAGGATGCCAAGGAGCAGCGCGATGACACCTGACAGGGCCGTCCATCCCCAGTGCGGGAAGCGCAGGCTCGCCGCGCCCACGGCGCGGAAGATCCCGCCCACGATGAACAGGAACGCGAGCAGCAGCGTCAGGCTGAGGGCCCCGATCAGCGGATAGCGGATGAGGAGGAAGCCGGTGAAGGCGCGCAGCACCGCGCTCAGCAGGTACAGGAAGAAGCCGCTCCAGGTGCGCGTCTGAAAGGCGTGGACGAGCGCCAGCACCCCGCTCAGCAGCAGCAGCCAGCCGAGCACGATCACCGAGATCAGCGTGGTGGCGACCTCTCCCAACACGCAGATGACGCCCAGTAGGAGCAGCAGCACCCCTAGGCCGACGAACCAGCCCCACGCGCGATGCAGTTGCTCGAGTCCGGCTGCAAGGGAGTGGCCCAGGGGCCTCGGGTCTGACATGGTCCGTTACCTCTTGTTGGGATCTTTCAGGGACCTGCGCCGGGTTTCGGACACCCCGGCGAGCCGCAGCATGGCGCAGCTGTTCAGCAAATACAACGCCGCGCCGCCGCAGCGCCATGGGCCACTGCGCCGGCGCCAGGCGCACTGGCCGCGTCACGCGATTGTCACTGCGTTGCGACTGCAATCTACCCGGGCAGCGGCCATGATGGCCGCCCTGAGACACACCAGGCGCAGACAGCGCGCGAGGACATTGCCATGGCAACGCTAGTGCTTGCTAACCAGTACCCCTGGGGCGATCGCGGGGAGGGTACCGAAGCGGTTTCGCTGCGCGCGTGGCTGCGCGAGGGCTGGGCGGTGCTCTTTTCGCACCCGCTCGACTTCGTGCGCTGCGACTTTGAGATGGACCGCTGGCTGGCGGTGATTCAGGGTGCCTTCAGGGGTACCCGGGTGCGCCCGCTCGCGCTCGCGCGCGGCGGCGCCGCCAGCACCGCCAGCTGGATCGCAGCGGTCAGCGCCGATCTACGCCGCGCAATCCTGTGTGCCCCGAGTCCCGGTCGCGATCTGCCCGCGCAGCGGCTGCACGCCGCGATTGCCTCCCTCGCGGCCGGGCGCTTCGTCATGGTGATCGATGAGTCGCTGGGCTCCCGCCGCACGTTCGTATACGACACGCTCGACCAGGTGCCCTCGCCGCTGGAGTTCCTGGGCTGGGCAGACGCCGCGCGCGCGCGGGGCGAGGGCGTGCGCACCGGCCGAATGCGCACCGCATGACTAGGTGCGTTTGGTGCGCGCTTCCACCGCGCCGCACTCCACCGCCAGCTGGAACAACTCGATGTCCGATTCGATGGCGAGCTTGTGGCGGATGAGAGAGTGCTGGTTCGTGACCGTCTTGACACTCAGCGACAGCAGCTGCGCGATCTCCTCGTGCGTCTTGCCGCTCGCGATCAGGCGGAAGATGTCGAACTCGCGCACCGAGAGCCCGAGCGTCGCCTGCGAGGCGGCGGCGGGCCCACGCCGCGCCATGCGCGTGGCGAGATCGGGACTCAGTGCCAGTTCGCCCGCGATCACGCGGCGCACCGCGCTCACCATCTGCTGCGGATCGCTGCTCTTGGTGACGTAGCCGTTGGCGCCGGCACGCAGCGCCTGGATGGCGAACGCCAGGTGATCATGCATGCTGAACACCAGCACCGGCAGCAGCGGCCAGCGCAGCTTGAAGCGCCGCAGGGCCGACAGCCCCCCCTCCCCCGGCATGCTGAGGTCGAGGATGACGATGTCCGGGCTCAGCTGCTGCAGGAGCCCGTACGCCTGCTCGCCGGAGGAGGCCTCTGCGAGCACCTCGTAGCCGGGCTCCTGCTCGAGGAAGCGCCGGTAGCCGGCACGCACCACGGCGTGATCGTCGATGAGCACGATCCGCACGCTCGCACCCTCAGCCACCGGCGGCCTCGCGGTAGGGGCTGCGAAGCGGCAGCCACGCATCGAGCGTGAGCCCGTCCGGCTGGGCGTGGATCGTCAGCTGCCCGCCGAGCGCCTCGACCCGCTCGCGCATGCCGAGCAGGCCCATGCCGTTGCCCGACGGTGCGCTCGCGGGCGGCTCGCCGCCGGACTCCTGCAGGCGCAGCCGCACGCGCGGCGGGGATTGCACCGTCGAATGTGGGTCTGCAGACAGCCGGATGGCGAGGCTGCGGGCGTGCGAATGGCGCACGGCGTTGGTCAGGCACTCCTGCACCAGGCGGTAGAGCGCGATGTTGAGTTCGGGGGAGAGCTGGTCGGCCTCCTCGCTCATCGTGAGCGAGCAGCGAAAGCGCTGCGCGACGCGTGCTTCCCAGCTCGCGATCAGCTCGCGCAGCGACTCGCGCAGCCCCACCGTCTCCAGCCCGTGGGGGCGCAGCCGTGCGAGCATCCCGCGGATCAGCTCCATCACCTCGGCACTGAGCACCTCGATCCCCTGGGCGCAGGCGGCGATCTGCGGGGCGCGGCTCGCCGCCTCGCGGGCGATGTAGGCGGCGTCCACCTTGATGGCCGTCAGGGTCTGTCCGAGCTCATCGTGCAGCTCGCGCGCGAGGCGCGTGCGCTCCTCCTCCTCGACGCCGATCAGGCGCCGCGTGAGTTCCCGGCGGCTCGCCGCGGCCTCCTGCAGCGCGCTGGCGCAGTGATTGAAGCGGTCACCAATCTCATCGAGATCCTTCAGCCGGTAGTGCGGCAGGCGGGTGTCGAGCTCCCCGGCGGCCAGGTGCGTGAGCGCCGCCTTGATGGCGCCGACCGGGCGCAGCCCGCGCCGCACCATCCAGTAGATGCTGACGGCCATCACGAGGATGGCGACCGCCAGCAGTGCGATGTCGCTCGCCACGCGGTCGGTGAGTTCCTCGAACTCCGACAGCGGATTCGAGCGCACCCGCAGCGCCCCCAGCACCTGCCCGCCATAGAGCAGCGGATAGCTGAGCGAGCGCTCGCCGCCCTGCGGCAGCAGCAGCCGCTCGAGCCACCCGATCGCGGGCGTCTCGTGGGGTGTCGCGGCAAGCGGTGCGCCCGTCTGGTCGGTGAGGGTCACACTGACGTGGCGCAGATGGCGCGCCGTGCGTACCTTCTGGGCAGCTCCCGCGGTCGCGGCGGCGGCGCTGTCACTGGCGCGGATTCCCGCCTCGACGTCCAGCAGCAGCCCCGAGAGCTGCATGGAGGCCTCGGTCTCGCGTGAGACGTCCTGGCGCAGCGACGCCAGTGGCACCAGCACGCTCACCAGCAGCGCAAAGAGCGTTACCGCGAGAATTCCCAGTAACAGGCGCGTGTGCAGGTACATCGGTGCGTCCTCAGGGCAGGTCAGCGCGCAGGCCGCCGACGACACTCGAGGCTCCAAGTGTAGTACGCGCGCCGGGGCGGGCAGCGAGCCGGCTGCGGCAGCGGACCGGGCTAGTCCAGGCGCAGCCGGATGCCGGCCCAGATACCACGAGGGGCGCCCGGGGAGAGGGCATTCTCGTTGGTCCACTCATCCGGATTGGTGCGGAAGCTCCCGCTCGGGGTGAACGTGTTGACCGTCAGGAAGCCGGCGGTGCCGTACTGCGCGTTGAGAAGGTTCACCACCCGCGCAAACAGCTGCAGGGACTCCCCGAGGCGGTAGGTCCCCTGCAGATTCACCAGCGCGTAGCTGGGAATCCAGCCGGTACCGTCCGGGGCGATGACCTGCCCCGCCGCGTTAGTGCCGCCGGCCACGTTGGCATTGTTCTCATTGCCGTGCAGATAGGAGCCCGAGGCCACGACCAGGTTGGCGCCAAGCTGCAGGCGCTGACTGAAGCGGTAGTCGAGCACGAGGCGCCCGGTCTGGCGGGGGACCAGCGGCAGGCGGTCCCCGGGATGGACCACGATGTCCCCGTTGGCATCGGCGCTGCTGTTGGACTCGGCGCTCACTACGAACTGCGACTGGTAGGTCGCGTCGACGAAGCTGTAGGCGACGCGCCAGCGGAGGTTCCC
>DATIXW010000191.1:0-8163 GCA_035518135.1 Steroidobacteraceae bacterium | reverse complement strand
TGCGCGCCGAGTTCGTCGGGCACCCGCTCGCGGACCAGATCCCGCTGCAACCCGATCGGGCCGCCGCACGCGCCGCGCTCGGGGTCGCGGCGGACACACCCCTCGTGGCGCTGCTGCCGGGGAGCCGTCTCGCCGAGGTGACGCGGCTGGCACCGCCCTTCATAGCCGCGGCGGCGCACATCGCCGCCGTAAACCGCGCCTACCGGTTCCTTGCGCCCATGGCGTCGCCGGCCACTCGTGAGGCGTTCGCGAAGGAAATCGCGCAAGCCCCCGACGCACCACAGATTCAGCTGCTCGAGGGTCACGCGCAGAGCGCGCTCGCCGCCGCCGATGCGGCGATCGTCGCCTCGGGCACCGCGACGCTGGAAACGCTGCTCAGCGGGCGGCCGATGGTCGTGGCCTATCGGGTGAGCGCCGTGACCGCCTTCGTGCTGCGCACCCTTGGGCTCGTCAAGGTGCGATACTTTTCCCAGCCGAATCTGCTCGCCGGCCGCTCGCTGGTGCCGGAGTTCTTCCAGGAGCAGGTGACGGGCGCCGCCCTGGGGGAGGCGCTGCTCGGGCAACTCGGGGAGCCGGAAAAATTGCGCGAACTGCAGGAAGAATTCACCGCCATCCACCGCCGCCTGCGTCTCGGTGGCGCGGCGCGCGCGGCGCAGGCCATCCTCACCCTGCTCGGCCGCAGTGCGGCGGCCGCGCCCGCCGATGCGCGCGCCACGCGGCTGTAATCTCGCGCGCGTCGCCGGCGTCGATGAGGCCGGCCGCGGTCCGCTCGCAGGTCCGGTGGTCGCCGCGGCGGTCATCCTCGATCCGCGGCGGCGCATCCGCGGCCTGGCGGACTCGAAGACGCTGTGCGCGAGCGAGCGCGAGCGCCTGGCGCAGCTCATCCGCGCGCGCGCGCTCGCCTGGGCGATCGGCTGGGCGGACCGCGACGAGATCGACTGCCTGAACATCTTCCAGGCCACCATGCTGGCGATGCGCCGCGCGCTCCTGGCGCTGCCGGTGCTGCCGACGCACGTGCGCGTGGACGGTAACCGCTGCCCGCACATCGCCGACCTGCCGCTGCCGTGCACGCTGGAAGCGATCGTCGCGGGCGATGCGCGCGTGGCGGCGATCAGCGCCGCCTCCATCCTTGCCAAGACCCACCGCGATGCGCTCATGATCGCCCTCGATGCCTCCTATCCGGGCTTTGCGCTCGGTGCGCACAAGGGCTACAGCACGCCGGCGCACCTGAGCGCGCTGCGCGCGCTGCCGCCGTCCGCACAGCATCGCCGCTCCTTCGGTCCGGTGCGCTGTCAGAGCGAGGCGGATGAGGATTTCTTGACAGAGTCGGCATTCGAGGATTAGACCCGCGCCGATGTCCTCAGGCTTCGTACACCTGCGCTTGCACACCGAGTACTCGCTGCTCGACAGCGTGGTGCGCATCCCCGAGCTGGTCGCCGCCGTCGGCGCCGCTGGCATGCCCGCGGTAGCCGTGACCGACCAGAACAACCTGTTCGCGATGGTGAAGTTCTACCGCGAGGCGCTCAAGAACGGGGTCAAGCCGCTGATCGGCGTGGACCTGCTGGTGCGCGAGGAGGGGGAACGCGCGGCGCCCTCGCGCCTGACACTGCTGTGCCAGACACCCGAGGGCTATCGCAACCTTGCGCGCCTGGTGAGCCGCGCCTATCTCGAGGGCCAGGAGCGCGGCATCCCGCGCATCGAGCGCGCCTGGCTCACGCCGCAGAACTGCCGCGGCCTGATCGCGCTGTCCGCGGCCAGCGAGGGCGACGTGGGCCGCGCGCTGGTCAACGCCCGCGAGGCGGACGCCGAGCGGCTGCTCGAGGCCTGGCTCGAGCTCTTCCCCGGGCGCTACTACCTCGAGCTGCAGCGCCTCGGCCGGCCGTTCGAGGAGCCCTACATCGCCGCGGCGGTCGCCCTGGCGAGCCGTCACGGCGTCCCGGTGGTGGCCACCAACGATGTGCGCTTTCTGAAGGCCGAGCAGTTCGATTCGCACGAGGCACGGGTGTGCATCCACGATGGGGCGCTGCTCGCCGACCCGGGGCGCGTGCGCCGCTACTCGCGCCAGCAGTACCTGCGCAGTGCGCAGGAGATGGCGGCGCTCTTCGCCGACATTCCCGAGGCGCTCGCGAACTCGGTGGAGATTGCGCGCCGCTGCAGCCTGCCGCTGAAGCTCGGCGAGGCCCGCCTGCCGCAGTATCCGGTGCCCGAGGGGTTCACCACGGAGCAGTTCCTGCACGCCGAAGCGGCGCGCGGGCTGAGCGCGCGCTTCCCCGCCGGGGCGCTCGAGCCGCCGGAATATCGCACCCGCCTGGAGAGCGAGCTCGCCGTCATCTGCCAGATGGGCTTCGCGGGGTATTTCCTCATCGTGGCGGACTTCATCCGCTGGGCGCGCGAGAACGGGGTGCCGGTGGGGCCGGGGCGCGGCTCGGGTGCAGGCTCGCTCGTGGCCTACAGCCTGCGGATCACCGACCTGGACCCGATCCGCCACGACCTGCTGTTCGAGCGTTTCCTCAACCCCGAGCGCGTGTCGATGCCCGATTTCGACATCGACTTCTGCATGGACGGGCGCGATCGGGTCATCGACTACGTGGCGCACAAGTACGGACGCGAACGCGTCTCGCAGATCATCACCTACGGCACGATGGCGGCGAAGGCGGTCGTGCGCGACGTCGGGCGCGTGCTCGGCATGACGTACGGCTACGTCGATCGCATCGCGAAGCTGATCCCGTTCGAGCTCGGTATCACGCTCGATGCGGCACTGGAGAAGGAGCCCGAGCTCAAGCGCCTCTACCAGGCCGAGGATGAGGTGCGCAATCTCATCGACCTCGCACGCTCGCTCGAGGGGCTCACGCGCAACGCCGGCATGCATGCCGGCGGCGTGGTGATCGCCCCCTCGGTGCTCACGGACTTCGCGCCACTGTACCGCGACGCCGCCGGCGGCAGCATCGTCACGCAGTTCGACAAGGACGACGTCGAGGCCGCCGGGCTGGTCAAGTTCGACTTCCTGGGGCTGCGCACCCTCACGATCATCGATCGCGCGGTGGCGCTCATCAACCGCGAACGCCCCTCAGGCAGCGCGCTCCTCGACATCGGCACGCTGCCGATGGACGACCCCAGGAGCTACGCGCTGCTGAAGTCCTGTCGCACTACGGCGGTATTCCAGCTCGAGTCGCGCGGCATGAAGGACCTCATCCGCCGCCTGCAGCCGGACTGCTTCGAGGAGATCGTGGCGCTGGTGGCGCTGTTTCGTCCCGGTCCGCTGCAGTCGGGCATGGTCGATGACTTCATCAACCGCAAGCACGGCCGCAGCGACGGACCGATCGACTACCTGCATCCGAGCCTGGAGGCGATCCTCAAGCCCACCTATGGCGTGATCCTCTACCAGGAGCAGGTCATGCAGATTGCCCAGGTGCTCGCCGGCTACACCCTGGGCGGGGCGGACCTGTTGCGCCGCGCGATGGGCAAGAAGAAGGCCGAGGAGATGGCGCAGCAACGCTCCATCTTCGTCAGCGGCGCGGTGGCGCGCGGGGTACGCGAAGGCCTCGCCGCGCACATCTTCGACCTTATGGAGAAGTTCGCCGGCTACGGCTTCAACAAGTCCCACTCGGCCGCCTACGCGCTGCTTTCCTACCAGACCGCGTACCTGAAGGCGCACTACCCGGCGCAGTTCATGGCCGCGGTGCTCTCGGCGGACATGGAGCACACCGACAAGGTCGTAACCCTCATCAAGGAATGCAGCGACATGGGGCTCGCCGTGCTGCCCCCGGACGTCAATGCCTCCGTGTACGCCTTCACGGCGTGCGATGAGCGCAGCATCCGCTACGGCCTCGGGGCCGTGCGCGGGGTGGGGGAGGCGGCGGTGGAGGCGCTCATCGGCGAGCGCGCGCGAGCGGGCGCGTTCGCCTCGCTCGAGGACCTGTGCCGGCGCCTCGATCTGCAGAAGGTAAACCGGCGCGTGCTCGAGGCGCTGCTGCGCAGCGGCAGCCTCGATGCGCTCGGCCCCAACCGCGCCACGCTGATGGACCGCCTCGGCGCGGCCATGCAGCTCGGCGACCAGAACATGCGTGCGCACGAGGCGGGGCAGAACGATCTGTTCGGC
The DNA here is from genome assembly GCA_035518135.1 of Steroidobacteraceae bacterium. Lineage (GTDB taxonomy): Bacteria > Pseudomonadota > Gammaproteobacteria > Steroidobacterales > Steroidobacteraceae > 13-2-20CM-66-19. The sequence goes on along the minus strand of DATIXW010000191.1, from coordinate 4,064 downwards.
CTCGGTGGCGAGGAGCGCACGAGCGCGCCGCAGCCGGTGCACAGCGCGCCGCTCCCGGAGTGGAGCGAGGCGGTGCGGCTGAGTGGTGAGCGCGAGACGCTCGGGTTGTACCTGACCGGGCATCCGCTCGCGCGCTTTGAAGCCGCTCTCGCGCGCTTCGTCTCCCACCGCATCGGCGATCTGGTGAGCGATCGCCCGGTGGCCGGGCTCGAGGCGCCGCGCTTCGGGGGCGGGCGGCCGGTGACGGTGGCCGGCCTCATCGATGAGGTGAAGAAGCGCGGGCCACGGGTGATCCTGACGCTCGATGACCGCACCGGCCGGATCGAGGCGATGCTGTTCGAGGAGACCTATCAGAAGCACCGCGACCTTATCAGCAAGGACGCGCTGGTCCTGGTCGAGGGGCTGCTGCGCTTCGATGAGTTCAGCGACGCCTGGCGGCTCGCCGCGCGGCGCATCACCGAGCTCGACAAGGTACGCGAGCAGGAGGCGCGCCGCCTCATCATCAAGTGCTCGCACCGCGAGGCGGCCGCCATGAGCGAGCGCCTGGCGGCGATGCTCGCGCCCTGGCGCCCGGGCCCGTGCCCGATCACCCTCGAATACACCGCCGCCCAGGCGCGCGGCGCGCTCACCCTGGGGAGCGAGTGGAACGTGCGCGCAAGCCGCGAGCTGCTCGAGCAGCTCGAGGGCCTGCTCGGTCGCAACTCCGTGCAGGTGATCTACGGTGCCCCGGCCGCGGCGCATTCGCCCAGCGTCGTTGACTTAAGGTAACCTCAGCCGCCATGGCCGTCGCATTCCTCGACTTCGAACAACCGATCGCCGAGCTCGAAGCCAAGATCGAAGAGCTCCGCCACGTGACTTCCGAGTCCGAGGTCAACCTGCACGACGAGATCAGCCGCCTGCAGGCGAAGAGCCGCCAGCTCACCGTGAGCATCTTCGCGAACCTCACGCCCTGGCAGATCACGCAGCTCGCGCGCCACCCGCACCGTCCCTACACGCTCGACTACATCAACGCCATCTGCGCGGAGTTCAACGAGCTGCACGGCGATCGCATGTACGCCGACGACGGCGCGATCGTCGGCGGCCTTGCGCGAATCGACCAGCGCGCGGTGATGGTCATCGGGCACCAGAAGGGGCGTGACACCAAGGAGCGCGTGCGGCGCAACTACGGTATGCCCAAGCCGGAGGGCTACCGCAAGGCGCTGCGCCTGATGCGGCTCGCGGAGCGCTTCTCCCTGCCGCTCGTCACCCTCATCGACACCCAGGGCGCCTACCCGGGCGTGGGCGCCGAAGAGCGCGGCCAGAGCGAGGCGATCGCCCGCAACCTCTTCGAGATGTCGGTGCTGCGCATCCCGATCGTGACGGTGGTGACGGGCGAGGGCGGCTCCGGTGGCGCGCTGGGCATCGGCGTCTGCGACCGCCTGCTCATGCTCCAGTACAGCACCTACTCGGTCATCTCGCCCGAAGGGTGCGCCTCGATCCTGTGGAAGAGCCAGGACAAGAAGGAAGTCGCCGCCGACGCGCTCAACCTCACCGCCGACCGGCTGCTCAAGCTCGGGCTCGTGGACGAGGTCATCGAGGAACCCCTCGGCGGCGCCCACCGCAACGCGGCGGCGGCGGCGGTGAGCCTCAAGGCGGCCCTCGTGCGCCACCTGGATGAGCTCGATGCCGTGCCGCGCGATCAGCTGCGGCAGGCGCGCGCGGAGAAGATCGCCGGGTTCGGCGTTTTTGCCGAAAACGACGCGGCCTAGGCCGATGGCTCGCGCGCGCGCGCGCGATGCGCCGAACTTCACCCCCGCCTGGCTCGCGGTCCGGCTGCGCGCCCTCGTCCCGCAGTTTCCGCGCGTGACCGCCTGCGTCGCCTTCAGTGGCGGCGCGGACTCGACGGCGCTGCTCGCCGCCCTCGCGCGGCTGCGGCGCAGGGGCCTCAAGGTGCGCGCGGTGCACGTCGATCACCAGCTGCGGGCGGATTCGGCGCGCTGGAGCGCGCACTGCCGGCGGTGCGCCCGCGCGCTCGGTATCGCGCTCGAGGTACGCCGCATCGTCGTGCCGCGCACGCGCGGCTCCTCGCTCGAGGCGGCGGCGCGCGCGGCCCGCTACGCCGCCCTGGCGCAGGCGCTGCGCCCGCAGGAGCTGCTGCTCACCGCCCATCACCAGGACGACCAGCTCGAGACCGTGCTGCTGCAACTGCTGCGCGGCGCCGGCGTCGCGGGACTTGCCGCCATGCCCGCGAGCGCCCCATTTGCCCGCGGCCGCCTGCTGCGGCCGCTGCTGGAGATCCGCGGTGCGCAGCTGCGGCAGTGGCTGCGCGCGCAGGGGCTTGACTGGGTGGAGGACGACAGCAACGCCGATGAGCGGCTCGACCGTAACTACCTGCGCCGCCGCGTGCTGCCTGCGCTCCTCGCGCGCTGGCCGGCGGCGCCGGCGACGGTGGCGCGCAGCGCCCGCCACCTCGCCGAGGCGCAGGGGCTGCTCGATGTCCTGGGTGCGGCGGATGCCGCGGGCGCCCAGGTGGGGGCTGCGCTGTCGGTGCCGGTGCTGCGGCGGCTCGAGGTCGCCCGGCGCCGCAACGCGCTGCGCTACTGGATCACGAGCCGCGGTTTCCCTGCCCCCCCGGCAAGCCGCCTGGAAGAGATCGCCTCCGCCGTGCTCGCGGCACGCACCGATACGCACCCCTTCGTCGAGTGGTCGGGCGTGCGCGTGCGCCGGCACGCCCAGCTGCTGCGCCTGGAGGCCGCGGCGAGGGCAGCCAGCACGGCCGCAGCCCCGGCGACGCTGAGCTGGCACTGGCAGCGGGAGCGACGGCTCGCGTGGCCGGGGGGCGGTGAGCTGACGCTGCGGGCCGATCCGCGCGGGCCGCTGGATCTGGAGGCGCTGACAGCGGTCCTGAGCGTGCGCACGCGCCGCGGCGGGGAGCGGCTGCGCCCGGCGGCGGGCGGTCCGCGCCGCCTGCTCAAGGGCTTACTGCAGGAAGCGCGCGTGCCGCTGCAGGAGCGCGCGCAGCTGCCGCTGCTCTACTGCGGCGAGACGCTGGTCGCCGTGGGCGATCGCTGGCTCGATGCATCGGTGCAGGCGGGGCCGCAGACACGCCGCCGCGGGCGCCTGCGCCATCGCGCCGCGCCCTGATCCGGCGCCGCCGGTGTTTTCTTCAGCCGCCCCGCGCCTGTTGTGCTAAATTGCTCGCCCGTCGTCGCTGTCGCCATTTTTCGGTGTCGCGGCTCCACTCGACGGGAATCCCAAGAAGCTTACATATGACGCGCTTTGTATTCGTCACTGGTGGCGTCGTTTCCTCCTTGGGCAAGGGCATCGCCGCAGCCTCCCTTGGGGCCATCCTCGAGGCGCGGGGCCTCAAGATTGCCATGGTGAAGCTCGATCCCTACATCAACGTGGATCCGGGCACCATGAGCCCGTTTCAGCATGGCGAGGTGTTCGTCACCCAGGACGGTACCGAGACCGATCTGGACCTGGGGCACTACGAGCGCTTCGTGCGCACCACCACCGGGCGCAACAGCAACTTCACCACCGGGCGCATCTACGAGCACGTCATCGCCAAGGAGCGCCGCGGCGACTACCTCGGCGCCACGGTGCAGGTGATCCCGCACATCACCGATGAGATCAAGCGCAGCATCAAGCTCGGCGCGGACGGGGCCGACGTGTGCATGGTGGAGATCGGCGGCACGGTCGGCGATATCGAGTCGCTGCCCTTCCTTGAGGCCATCCGCCAGATCGGGGTGGAGCTCGGGCGCAACAACTGCGTCTACATGCACCTCACGCTGGTGCCGATCGTAGGCGGCTCGGGGGAGATCAAGACCAAGCCCACGCAGCACTCGGTGAAGGAGCTGCGCGGCATCGGTATACAGCCGGACGTGCTGCTGTGCCGCTGCAAGCACCCCCTGCCAGAGGAACAGCGCCGCAAGATCGCGCTGTTCACCAACGTCGAGGAGCGCGCGGTCATCTCCGCCATCGACGCGGACGATATCTACAAGATCCCGATGCTGCTGCACGAGCAGGGGCTCGATGAGATCGTCGTGGACAAGCTGCGCCTGGAAGTGCCGCCCACCGACCTC
>DATIXW010000190.1:0-2010 GCA_035518135.1 Steroidobacteraceae bacterium | reverse complement strand
GTTCCGTGACAACCACAACAAGTTCGCAGTCGTCGTACCCGTGCCCGCGTCGATCCCCGAGTTTTCTGTTGTTTTCGGCCCTTCAACTCAATGGTTTCTACGCATCACCGTCCGACTGCGCCGATAACCAACACGAGAAATTCTTTAAAAGACGGTGCCTTGGAAGCTGATTGTACTGGTTCCAGCACAAAAAGCGATGTCGTGATTTAGAGACATCCACTCCAGGACGCGACCCCTGGATGCCTGCATACGACATATTCCATCAGATAACGCGCCACGGGCGCTGCGCGCAGGTCGCGTACAGATCAGCCGAGACTTTCAGCGTGCAAGTCGCACGGCCAGGCGCACGCCACTGCCATCGGCGAGGTTGCGCGCGGTGGCCTCGCCGCCGTGGAATTCAGCGATCAACCGCACGATGTAGAGACCGAGTCCCAGGTGCACATCGGCATCGCTGCCGGGCCGTGACTGCCACAGGGATTCGAATACCCGTCCCTGCAGGTGCGGCGGCAGGGCAGGCCCCGGGTTGTCGACCTCGATGAGCGCCGCCGGGCCCTCCTCGCGCAGCCGCACTGTGATGCACGCGCCCGGCGGGCTGAAATCGACCGCATTGCCGATGAGCTTGTCCAGCATCTGCACGATCAGATCCGGGGCCCCGCTCAAGCTGAGTGAGGCGGGGCTGCAGTCGAACTGGAAGGCGCGCTGCGGGAAGGCGGTCCGGTAGGCGCCCACCGCGGACTTCAGCACCGGGACCAGGTCAAAGCGCACGCGCTCGGCGCTGGCGATGCTTTCCTCGACGCGCGTGGCCGCGCCCATGGCCACGAGGATCGCCCCCAGCCGCTCGCTGCCCTGCCGCGCGCGCTCCAGGTAGGCACGTGCCGAGGCCGGCACCTGTTCGGACTCCAGGTTGTCGAGCGAGGAGCGCACGATGGTCAGCGGCGTGCGGATCTCGTGTGCGAGCCTGCCGGCGAGCGTGCGCAGGTACTGGGTGTACTCGTCCAGGCGCGAGAGCAGCGTGGCGAAGCTGCGCGCCACGTCGCCGAGCTCATCGCGCGCCTGGGTTTCCGGGAAACTCGTCTCCAGGCCGCTACGCGTGAGTGCCGATTCGCTCGCGCGCCGCAGGCGCGACAGGCGCAGCGCCAGCCAGGCCGCGAAGGCGAACATGGCCGTGACCACCAGCAGGCTGGTCAGGACCGTGAGGTTCAGCATCCGCGTCAGCGCCCTGTCGCGCAGGTGGATCCAGCGGTCTGCGGTCTGGGTCACCTCGAGCGCGCCGATGATCACCTGGCGGTCGCGGTCGTAGATCGGCGCACGCGCCTGGATCACCTGCCGCTCGCCGGGCGTATCGAGGAAGCGCCGGTACAGGCGTGCCAGCAGCGGCGGAGCGCTGTCCAAGCTCGCCGGACCGGCGAGCCCCTCGGCGTGTGCCAGCACGCGCCCCTGCGGGGTGGTGACGGCGAGCTTCAGCCCGGGCTGCAGGAACTGCGCCAGGTACCCGGGCAGCTCCGCGGAGGCAAGGATCAGGTGGCCGATGGTGTGCAGGTCGTCGCTGCGCAGCGTGCCGTAGCTCACAGCCGCTCCACCGCGCACGTCGCGATCGTCCACCAGCACGCCGAAGGCATTGCCGAGCATCGACAGGGGCACGCGCACTTCCACGCGATAGCCGGCGCCGCCGAGGCGCCACGCGCCGCGGATGCGCGGCTCAAACTGCACGCTCTGGCGGCGGTATTCGCCGCTGACGATCCGCCGTGCCACGAAGGGCCCGGGGCCGGCGGCCGACAGCAGCACACGCTGCTGCTCGCCCTGGGGGTCCTCGAAGCCCAGCCACACCCGGTCACCGAAGGTCTCCGGGTCGAGCGTGTTGTTGCCGCTGGCATCGAACACCGGGTGCTGGTCGTGCACGTCCAGCAGCACATACAGCATGCGTTCGTGCACGCCCGTCAGGATCGAGAACTGGTGGGCGTCGTCGTGCGCGAAGCTCTGCCAGGCGGCCGGCTCGTGCGGCCAGTCATC
>DATIXW010000189.1:0-14027 GCA_035518135.1 Steroidobacteraceae bacterium | reverse complement strand
GCGCGGTGCGCAACGCCGTCGCGATGCTGGGGCTGCCGCAGGCCGACGCCATCCGCATGGCGAGCGAATACCCGGCCGCCTTCCTCGGGCGCGCCGCCGAACTCGGCCGCATCGCCTGCGGCTGCCGCGCCAACTTCGTCGCGGTGGATGCCGCCTTCAACGTGCGGCACACCTGGATCGACGGCGCGCTGCAGCCCTAGGGTTCAGCTGGCGAAGGGCACCAGCTCGTGCGGCGCCCAGGTGCCGTGCACCTGCGCCGGAATCTGCATCGGCAGGATCACGCGGGCCACTTCCTGCATCTGCTGCGCATCGATCACCAGCAGTTCCGAGCGGCGCTCGAGAAAGTTGCTGTAGACCCCGAGCAGATACCCCGCCCCTTCCGGCGCGCCGGCGCTCTTGGGCGCGAAGCACGCCTCCTGCAGCGAGCCCCCATCGCCCACGAACAGCGCTTCGCACTTGCCCTCGTGCAGATCAAACCTTCCGATGGTGTTGGTCAGCGGAAAGCTCGGGGCATCCGAGAGCTTCACGCTCGGCGGGCGGCTGAAATCCGTGAAGCCGAGGTACCCGTAGCGGTAGGGCTGGGAGATGAAGCGGTCATCGATGCGCGGCAGGCCGCCGATCTGGGCCGGAAACGGCTGCTGTTCCTCCCAGCCCTCGCTCTTGGAATTGAGGTCCAGCACCCAGCGGCGGATGCTCGAGCCGCCGGTCATCGGCGTCCAGGGCGAGCCGTCACGGTTGGGAAAGAACGGATACGGATTGCCGTTGGACACCGTGCCATCGACGATGAGCCGGTTGCCCTCGGTCACGGCATTGAGCGTGTGGCCCATGGCGTGCGGCGGACCTTTGATCCAGCGCGCATCCTTGGCATCGCCGTTGCGCGGAATCACCAGCAGATACCCGGGCAGGGACTCATCCCAGTACCAGTGCAGGTTCTGCGGCGAGGCGTGCAGCCATTCCTTGCTGGTGGTGAGGGGGAAGTGCGGGATCACGATATGGGTGCGGCTGATGGCCATGTCATGGTTTTCACTCACGTACGGAGCCTTGACCCGGATCTCCTTGCTGACCTTGCCGTTCTTGTCGATGTGGTAGACGAAGATGTCATTGGAGGCCTCGCCGGTGGCCTCGTAGCCGAAGGCGATCATCTCCCCGGTGACGCGGTCGATCTTGGGATGCGCGGTGAAGGTGAGGCTGGAGAGCTTGCCGCCGAAGTCGTACTCGCCGCGGGTGGCGAGCGTGTGCGGGTCGATCTCGTACGGCCGCGCGTCCTCCTTGGTCGCCAGCAGCTTCCCCGCGTGGATGACCGGGGTGGTGTTGGAGACCGTCGCGCTGAGGTTGCGCACCGAGGGATCATCGCCATCGCGGTTGCGATAGATGCCGAACAGCTGCCGCCCGGCCTTGCGGTTGGCGAGGTAGCGCGGGGTCTCGACGAAGCGTCCCTTGTAGTGCGCTCGGCCCTCGGCGAAGCGGAACATCGAGATGTAGCCGTCGGCGCTGAAGGGCACATCGTGGGCATACTTGGGCGGATAGGCCCAGTCCCCGCCGAGACGGTAGAAGGTGCCGTGCAGGTCCTTCGGGATCGTGCCCTGCACCTCGCAGTCGTGGATCTCACCCTCGAAGCGCAGGGTCTGGAAAAAATCGCCACCCAGATGCTTGTCACCGAATCGTTCGACCATGACGTTCTCCTCGTGGCCCCGAGCCGCGCCGCGCGCGACCGGGGCGGTTGACTCTAAACCAGTTGCACGCGCGCATAACGCCGCGTTCCCACCTGCAGCACGTGATCAGCCCCGGCCTGCAGGGTGAGGCCGCGATCGCTCACCCGCGCGCCGTCGAGCTTGACCGCGCCCTCATCGATCTTGCGGTTGGCCTCGGAGGTGCTCGCCGTCAGGCCCGCGGCCTTGAGCACGTTGGCGATGCGCAGGCCCTGCGGGCCCACCGCGATGACCTGCGGCGCCAGATCCGTCGGCACCGCCTTGTCGCTGACGCGCGCCATGAAGCCCTGCTGCGCGGCCTGTGCCGCCGCCGTGCCGTGGAAGCGCGCCGTGATCTCGCTGGCGAGCTCGAGCTTGATGTCGCGCGGATTGCGGCCCGCGGCCGCCGCATCCCGCAGGCCGGCGATCTCGCCGAGGCTTCTGAAACTGAGCAGCTCGTAATAGCGCCACATCAGCTCATCGGAGATCGACATGAGCTTGCCGAACATCGACTCGGGCGCTTCGGTGATGCCGATGTAGTTACCGAGGGATTTGGACATCTTGTTGATGCCGTCGGTTCCCTCCAGCAGCGGCATGGTGATGACCACCTGCGGCTCCTGGCCGAAGGCCTCCTGCAAGGTGCGCCCCACCAGCAGATTGAACCTCTGATCCGTGCCGCCCATCTCGACATCGGCCCGCAGCGCCACCGAGTCATAGCCCTGTGCCAGCGGATACAGGAACTCGTGGATCGCGATCGGCTGTCCGCCCTTGTAGCGCTTGGCGAAGTCGTCGCGCTCGAGCATGCGCGCCACGGTGTAATGGGCGGCGATGCGCACGAAATCCGGCGCCACCATGTTCGAGAGCCAGCGCGAATTGAACTCGATGCGCGTCGCCTCCGGGTCCAGGATCTTGAACACCTGCGCCTGATAGGTGAGCGCATTGGCGGCGACCTCCTCGGGCGTGAGCGGCGGCCGGGTGGCATTGCGCCCGGTGGGATCGCCGATCAGGCCGGTGAAATCCCCGATCAGGAAGATCACCTCGTGCCCGCGCTGCTGGAACTGGCGCATCTTGTTCAGCAGCACGGTGTGCCCGAGGTGCAGATCCGGCGCGGTCGGGTCGAACCCGGCCTTGATGCGCAGCGGCTGCTGGCGCGCAAGCTTGCGGAGGAACTCCGCCTCGGGCAGCACCTCATGGGTGCCGCGCCGGTATTCGGCGAGCAGGTCGGCGAGCCTCAGGTCTTCGTCCACCATGGTTCTCATTAGAGCGGAAACGTGTAAGTCTACCCAATGCGTAAAGATGCGTATCAAGATGCCCGCCTCCGCCACTAAGCAGCGCCTGCTGGGCGCCGTGCTGTGCACGGCCCTGGTGGCCGCCGCGGCCGCAGGCCTGGGCGTGCTGTGGCAGCAGCCGCCCGGGCCCGCCCCACTCCGCGCCGCAGCCTCCGCCAGCGTGCCGCGCGCCGCAGCGGCGAGCCCCTCCGCCGCGCCCGCCCGCGCCCCGGGGAGCGACGCCGCCACCATCCGCGTGGTCGTCAGAGCCCATGACACCCTGGACCGCATCTTCCGGCGCCTCTCGCTGAGCCTGGCGGACCTTGCCACGCTGCGCGCGCTGCCCGGCGTGCGCACCTGGCTCGACAGGCTGCGGCCGGGCGAGGCGCTGACGCTCAAAGCCAAGGCCGGCACGCTGGTCGGACTGCAGCGCCGTCTCAACCTCGATCAGACCCTGAAGGTGGAGCGCTCCGCGCAGGGCTTCAGCGCCAACGTGCTCGATGACCCGCTCGCCACGCGCACCCGCACCATCAGCGGCACCATCGACTCCTCGCTCTTCGAGGCCGTGACCGATGCCGGCGGCCACGATCAGACCGCGCTGAGCCTGGCCGACATCTTCGGCTACGACATCGACTTCGTGCTCGACATCCAGCCCGGCGACAGCTTCGTGGTCACCTACACCGAGGTGCTGCAGGATGGCCAGTACCTGCAGGATGGCCCGGTGCTGGCGGCGCGTTTCGTGAATGCCGGCAAGGAGTACCTGGCGGTGCGCTACGTCGGCCCCTCGGGCAAGGCCGACTACTACTCCCCGCAGGGCCGCAGTCTGCACAAGGCCTTTCTGCGCGCGCCGCTGGAGTTCACCCGGGTGAGCTCACCCTTCAGCCTGCATCGCCGTCACCCCATCCTCAATACCATCCGTGCCCACAAGGGCGTCGACTATGCCGCCCCCGTGGGCACGCCGGTGCGCGCCGCCGGGGATGGGCGGGTGCTGTTCGCGGGGCGCCGCGGCGGCTACGGGAACCTGGTCGAACTGGATCATTCCCAGGGCATCACCACGGTGTACGGCCACCTGTCGCGCTTCGCCTCCGGGCTGCACCGCGGCGAGCACGTCGCGCAGGGCCAGGTCATCGCCTACGTCGGCATGACGGGCCTCGCCACCGGGCCGCATCTGCACTACGAGTACCGGGTCAACGGGGTCTTCAAGAACCCCCAGACCGTGAAACTGCCCGAGGCGCTGCCCATCGAGGGGCCGCAACGGGCTGATTTCCTCGCCAAATCCGCCGCCCTGCTGGCCTCGCTGAATCCGCCGCCGGGGCCGGCCCTGGTGTCGCGCTGAAGGGCCTGGACGGCGCCTGGCGACCCTCATGCTGCGATGCAGCATGTCTTTCTTTCCCGCGCCCCCTTTGTGTATGGTGGGGCCGTGGACGCCCCCGATCTCAAGGCGCCAAGCTGCTACATCAACCGCGAACTGTCCTTCCTGGAGTTCAACCAACGGGTGCTGGCGCTGGCCTTCGATGAGACTTTGCCGCTGCTCGAGCGGCTGAAGTTCCTGTGCATTTCCTCGGGCAACCTCGATGAGTTCTTCGAGATCCGCGTGGCGGGCCTCAAGCACCTGCAGGAGCTGGGCAAGACCCAGCACTCCCCCGATGCGATGTCGATTCCGGAGCAGCTCGATGGCATCCACGCCCGCGCGCAGACCCTGTGCGCCGAGCAGTACCGCTGCCTGAATGAGACCCTGCTGCCGAAGCTCGCCCACGCCGGGGTGAGCCTGCAGGGACGCTCCGCCTGGAGCCAGAAGACCCGGCGCTGGCTGGAGAAGTACTTCGAGAACGAAATCGAGCCGGTCTTGAGTCCTTTGGGCCTGGATCCGGCCCGGCCCTTCCCGCGCATCCAGAACAAGAGCCTGAACTTCATCGTGCACCTGACCGGCAAGGACGCCTTCGGCCGCGACAGCGAGCTCGCCATCGTGCAGGCGCCGCGCTCGCTGCCGCGCGTGGTGTCGCTGCCGGATGAGGCGCCCGGACAGCCGCGCGGCTTCGTGCTCCTCACCAGCATCGTGCAGGCCTTCGTGTCGCGGCTGTTCCCGGGCATCGAGGTCAAGGGCTGCTACCAGTTCCGGGTCACCCGCAACTCCGACCTGTTCGTCGATGAGGAAGAAATCGACGACCTGCGCCGCGCGCTGGAGGGCGAGCTCGCCCATCGCCGCTACGGCGCGGCGGTGCGTCTGGAGACCGCGCGCGACTGCCCCAGGGAGATGATCAACTTCCTGCTCGAGCAGTTCGCGCTCGATGACGTGGACCTGTACCGCATGCCGGGGCCGGTGAACCTCAACCGGCTCTCGGCGCTGTATGACCTGGTGCAGCGCCCGGACCTTAAGTACCCGCCGTTCACGCCCGGGCTGCCGCGGCGCCTGGCCAGCAGCACCGATCTGTACGCGGTGATCCGCCACAAGGACCTGCTGCTGCATCATCCCTTCCAGAGCTTCACCCCGGTGCTGGACTTCGTGCGCCAGGCGGCGCATGACCCGCAGGTGCTGGCCATCAAGCAGACCCTGTACCGCACCGGGCATGATTCCCCGGTGGTGGATGCGCTGGTGGCCGCGGCGCAGGCCGGCAAGGATGTGACCGTGATCGTCGAGCTGCGCGCGCGCTTCGACGAGGAGGCCAACATCGAGCTGTCCAACCGCCTGCAGGAGGCCGGCGCCCACGTCATGTACGGCGTGGTCGGCTTCAAGACCCACACCAAGCTCACCATGATCGTGCGCCGCGAGCCCGACGGCATCCGCCGTTACTGTCACCTGGGCACCGGCAACTACCACCCGCGCACCGCGCGCAGCTACAGCGACTACGGGCTGTTCACCTGCGACCGCGACATCGGCCAGGACGTGCACGAGATCTTCCTGCAGCTCACCAGCCTCACCCAGACCCCGAAGCTGAGCCGCCTGCTGCAGTCCCCGTTCACGCTGCATACCGGCATGCTTGAGCTGCTGGAGCGCGAAATCGCGCACGCCCGCGCGGGGCGCGCCGCACACGTCATCTGCAAGATGAACGCGCTGGTGGACCCGCAGACCATCGAGGCGCTGTACCGCGCCTCCGGCGCCGGGGTCAGGATCGACCTCATCGTGCGCGGCATCTGCGCGCTGCGCCCGGGACTGCCCGGGGTGTCCGAGAACATCACCGTGCGCTCGGTGATCGGGCGCTTCCTCGAGCACTCGCGGGTGTTCTACTTCGAAAACGGCGGGGATCAGGAGCTCTACTGCGCCAGCGCCGACTGGATGGAACGCAATTTCTTCCGCCGCGTGGAGGTCGCCTTCCCGGTGCATCGCGCCTCGCAGCGCGAACGCATCCTGCGCGACCTGCACCTGTACCTCGCCGACAATACCCAGGCCTGGCTGCTGCGCCCGGATGGCAGCTACGTGCGCGCCGAGAGCGGCGCCGGGCCGGCGGTGTGCGCGCAGAAGCAGCTGCTGGAACTGTACGCGGCCGGAGCCGGCGGCAGCGCCTGAAAGGCGCCTCAGGCGCGCGCGGTGCTGAACACCCGCAGCCGAAAGCCATGCGGCTTGAGGTGATCGATCTCCTGCTGCAGATCCGCCCTGGTGAGCGGATGCTCGCGCAGCCAGCGCGCCGGGAACTTCAGCTCCAGGCTGCGTGGCCGGGCGGTGAGCTGAATCTCCGGCAGGGCCGTGGGACTGCGGCCCCGGTGCAGCAGCACCGCCACCCGCAGCAGCACGATCAGGTAGAGCGCGCTGCGGTCCCAGGGCGGCACCAGCTCCTCCAGGCCCTCAAGGCTGAGCTTGCGGCGGTGGCCGCCGATCAGCCGCGCCAGCAAGCGCTGCTCCTCGCGCGAGAACCCGGGCATGTCGGCGTTCTCGGTGAGGTAGGCGCCGTGGCGGTGATAGCCGTTGTGCGAGACATCCAGGCCCATCTCGTGCAGCCGCGAGGCCCACTTCAGGCTCAGCTCCGCCAGAGGGTCGGTGAGCTTCCAGGCCTCGCGGGTGGCCTCGAGGAACTCGATCACGGTGGCCTCGACCCGGTCCGCCTGCGCGAAATCCACGTGATAGCGGCGCTGCATGGCCCGCACCGTGCGCTCGCGCGCGTCCTCATCGGTGAGACGGCCGACCATGTCGTAGAGCAGCCCCTCGCGCATCGCGCCATCGGCGATGCGCAGCTCCTTGATCTCCAGCACGCTCAACACTTCCATGAGGATGGCGAGGCCGCCGGGAAACACCGGCCGGCGGTCCTCGGTCAGGCTCGAGAGCTTGAGCTCGCGCACGTGGCCGGCCTCGCCGATGTAGCGCAGCACCTTCTCCAGTCCCGCCACGGTGATGGCCTTGGCGGTCGGGTCGAGCTCGCGCACCACATCACCGATGGCGCGCACCGTGCCGGAGCTGCCGTAGGAGGTCTGCCAGCCGCGGCGCCGGTAGGCGGCCTGGATGGGTTCCAGTTCCAGCCGCGCGGCGACGCGCGCACTGTTCAGGCGCTTGGCCGAGAGCTTGCCCTCGCTGAAGTAGCGCTCGCTCAAGGAGACGCAGCCCATCTGCAGGCTCTCCAGCTCCAAAGGCTCGGTGCCCTCGCCGATGATGAGCTCGGTGCTGCCGCCGCCGATGTCGCACACCAGGCGCCGCCCGGGCTCGCTCGGCACGGTGTGCGCCACCCCCGAATAGATGAGGCGCGCCTCCTCCATGCCGGAGATGATCTCGATGGGATGGCCGAGCGCCTCGCGGGCGCGCTCGAGGAAGGCCTGCTTGCGCCGCGCGCGTCGCAGCGCGTTGGTGCCCACCACGCGCACGCTGTCGGCGTGCATGTCCCGCAGGCGCTGCCCGAAGCGCTCCAGGCAGGCAAGCGCGCGCGCCGCCACGTCCTTGTCGATGCGGCCGTTCTCCTCCACCCCGGCGCCCAGGCGCACCATCTCGCGCAGCCGGTCCATGATCACGATCTGGCCGTGGATGTAGCGCGCCACCACCATGTGGAAACTGTTGGAGCCGAGATCAACCGCCGCGAGGATGTCGGGTACCGGACTGGCCGCCATGCGCGCTCGCGGGAGAGAAAGGAAGTTTGAGGTGACCGCAGCCTGTGCCAGTTGCGGTCGCGCTGCCATCAGGCGGTGAAGGAGGACCCGCACCCGCAGGTGGTGGTGGCGTTGGGATTGCGGATCACGAACTGCGCGCCCTCCAGGCCCTCGCGATAGTCGATCTCGGCCCCCATGAGGTACTGCACGCTCATCGGATCCACCAGCAGCCGCACGCCCTGGTTCTCCACGCAGATGTCCCCGTCCTGCAGCGTCTCGTCGAACTCGAAGCCGTACTGCAGCCCCGAGCAGCCCCCGCCCTGCACGAACACGCGCAGCATCAGCTTGGGATTGGCTTCGGCGCGGATCAGGTCTCCGACCTTGCGGGCCGCGGCATCGGTGAATACCAGCTCACTCATGGCCCTAGTGTAAGCCATGGGACGCGCCGCACAAAATGTGTCATATCCCGGCTCAGGCCTTGGCGTCGGGTTTGACCTGCACCAGGGTGCCGGTGATCTGCGCGCCGGCCGCGGACTCGATGATGCCGTAGCGCACGTTGCCGATGACCTTGGCGCGCGGTCCCAGCGCCACCTTGCCGGTGGCGTGCACGTCCCCGCGCACCACCCCGTTCACCACCACGTGGGTGGCGACGACGCCGCCCTCGATGACGCCGGTGGCACTGACCGACACGGTCGATTCGCCGCTGCCGTAGGCGCTCACCCCGCCGAACACGTGCCCGTCGATGTGCAGGCCGCCGGTGAAATCCACATCGCCGTGCACGCGGGCGCTGGGGCCGATGAGGATGTCGACGCGCGTCTGCGGCCGCGGCTCACGGTTGAACATCGATTCTCCAGGGAAAGTTCTGGGTGGCAACGGTGCCGTTGCCGCGGCCATCGCGCAGCGTGACCGCAACGCCCGTGGGCATGAAGCCCTCCGGCAGCACGATCTGGTAGTCATCGGCCTGGTAGTAGCGGAAGCTCACCACGCCCTTGGGCGGGCCGCCGAGCGCATCCACGAAGGAGGAGCCGCCGTTGAAGGTGCCGCCCACGCGCACGCTCACCTCCCCGGTCACGGTGGCGTCGGGCTTGCCCCCCTGCATCAGCGTCAGGTGCGCCACGAAGTGATTGGCGGCATCGCCGTTGGTGATGCGCAGCTGCTGCACCTGCAGCGAGGTGCCGCTTGCGGCCGGGGCGATCACGCCGCGGTACACCGCCAGATCCTGGCGGTCGCGGTCGATCTGCGCCTGAAGTTCGGCGATCTCCCGTCCCACCTCCTCGTGCTCGCGCGCCGCCCCGCCCTGCAGCGTCTGCAGCTGCGCCACCTGGGCGTGCAGGGCCTGGATCTGGCCCTTCAGTCCGGCGATCACCGCCAGCAGCTCGGTGCGCTGCTGCGCGGCGCTGGCGCGGTCGAAGCCGGCGCTGTAGCGCCCGAACTCGAACAGCACGTACAGCGCGAAAAGTCCGATGAGCAGCCCCGCCGACCTCAGCAGCAGCGTGCGCAGCGGCGTGTGGCGCCGGATCACGAACTTGTCGGTGATTTCCGCCATGGGCGAGCGCGCTAGCGCTGCGCCTCCCACCACGGCGGCAGCGGCGGAGCGCCCTGCGGAAAGGCCAGGCTCGACAGCTCCTGCAGCATCTGCGCGTACACCGGGCGTTTGAAGAAGATCACCTCGCGCACCGGCTCCCACCATCCCGACCAGCGCCACTGGTCGAACTCCGGCTCGCTGGTGTGGGTGAAGGCGAACTGCGTCGCCTCATCGCGCAGCCGCAGCAGGAACCAGCGCTGCTTCTGGCCGATGCACAGCGGCAGCTGGTCGCGCCGCACGTAGCGGGCGGGCAGCCGGTAGCGCACCCAGTCCTGAGTGGCCCCCAGCACCTCGACGTCCTCTTCGGTCAGGCCAATCTCCTCGTGCAGCTCGCGGAACAGTGACTGCTCGGGCGCCTCGCCCCGCTGCATGCCGCCCTGGGGAAACTGCCAGCCGCCGCCGCGCGCGCGGCGGCCGAGGAACACCGATCCGTCGCCGCGCATCAGGACGATGCCGACATTGGCGCGAAACCCCTCGGTGTCGATGACGTCACTCATGCCGTTTGAAGCTGAAGTCTGCCACAATGGGCCGTTACAGAGGTCCTTGAATGGCCGGGTCTGCACACCGCCGGCTGCGCGCGTCAGCCCTGGCTCTCGCCGCGGTCGTCATCGTCTTGCTGTCGCTGATTTGCGGCAGCACCCTGTCCTCCCCGGCGCAGGTCTTCCATGCACTCCTGGGCGGCGGCGATGCGCAGACCCGCGCGGTGATCCTGCAGCTGCGGCTGCCGCGGCTGCTCAATGCGTTGGGGGTCGGGAGCCTGCTGGCACTGACCGGGGTCGCGCTGCAGGCGCTGTTCCGCAATCCCCTCGCCGACCCCTACATCCTCGGCGTCTCCGGCGGCGCGGCCTTCGGCGCCATCTGTGCCATGGCGTTGGGCCTGGCGGCCTTGGCGGTACAGGGCGCCGCGGCCGCCGGCGCGCTCGCCACGCTGGTGCTGGTGTGGCTGCTGGCCCGCCAGGGCGGGGCCACGCGGGTGCTGCTCACCGGGATCGCGGTGGCGAGCGTGTGCGGCGCGCTGGTGACCCTCATATTGAGCAGCGCCGAGCAGGGCCGCGTGCGCAGCATGGTGTTCTGGCTGGCCGGGGATCTGTCCTGGGACAGCCATCCGGCGCTCACCCTGGGGATCGCAGCCTGCACCGTGGCGAGCGCGGTGCTGCTGGCGCGCCCGCTCAACGTGCTCGCCGCGGGAGAACTGCGCGCCCGCAGCGTGGGGCTCGAGGTCGCCGCATGGCGTCCCCTGGTATACGGCATTGCCGCACTCCTGACCGCCATCGCGGTGGTCAGCGCCGGCACCATCGGCTTCATCGGACTCATCACCCCGCACTTCGCGCGGCTGCTGTTCCGCACCCACAACCACCGGGTCATCGCCCCGGCGGCGGCGCTGCTGGGCGGCACGCTCCTGGCGCTCGCCGACCTGGTGGCGCGCACCGTGGCGGCGCCGCGGCAGCTGCCCGTCGGGGCCATCATGGCGGTGGTGGGGACGCCGCTGTTCCTGCTGCTGCTGCGGCAGGCGCGCGCCCGCTAGGCGATCGCCGCCGCGGCGACCGTGACGCAGTTGCGGCCCGCGGCCTTGGAGCGGTAAAGCGCCGCATCGGCCTCGGAGATCAGCCGCTCGGCCAGGGGATTGAGGTCGCGCGTGCCCCCGACGGGGGCGGCCACCGCGACTCCGATCGAGAGCGTGATGGTGGCGGTCACGCCGGGCTTGACCAGCACCGGGCGGCTGTTGACGGTGTGCAGGATGCGGCGCGCCAGCGCTTCGGCATCGCGCACCTGGCCACCGGGCAGCACCACCGCGAACTCATCCCCGCCGAAGCGCGCGCCGGTATCGCTGATGCGCATCTCGGCATCGATGCGGTGCGCCACCTCGCGCAGCACCGTATCCCCGGCCAGGTGCCCGTACTGGTCGTTGACGCGCTTGAAGTGGTCGACGTCGATCATCATGCACACGATCGGCTGGCGGGCGCGCTGCGCGCGCGCCAGCTCCTCGCGCAGCCGCGCGTGCAGGTAACGCCGGTTGTGGAAGCCCGTGAGGAAGTCGGTGAGCCCGCTGCGCAGGAGGCGCGCGCGGTTGACGGCGTTCTCGACGCAGATCGCGGCCACGAGCCCGAGATGCGCGAGAAAGTCGCTCGCCAGCTCGCTGGTGAAGCGAAACGGATCACTGCTCGAGAACACCAGGACGCCGTCGAGCTGCTCGTGGCGGCGCAGCGGGATCAGCGCGAGGCTCGCCGCATGTGCGCGCCCCGGCAGCAGCAGCTCGTGGTCGGCACGCCGGTAAGGCCCGAGCCACGGCCGCTCGAGCGCGGCCAGCTGCGGCGCGACCGTCATGAGCGCATCGACGAACACCACGCCGGCGAGCGGCCCCTGACTGAGATCGTCGCCCGAGATGAGGTGACGGATCTCGTGCTGCGGGTCGTTGAGCACGACCGTGACGCCGTCGAGCTGGTACGAGGTGCGCAGGCCGGCGATCAGCCGCTCGAACAGCTGCGGCAGCGAGCCGGCGCGCAGCAGCTCGAGCTCGCGCTCCTGCGATTTGCGCAGCAGCGTGGCGTTACGCGCGGCCTCCTCGGTGAGCGCGGCGAGCCGCGCGCGCAGCGCAGCGTTCTCCCGCTCGAGCGGATCGATCGGATCGGCGGAAATGGCGCTCACTCCTGGTCCCTCAGGTGCGGCGCTCCGTCACCGTGCGCCGGTCGTCGAGATAATCGCGCCCGCGGCGCATCAAAGCAACGAAAGTATCGTGGTCCTGCGAAAGGATCGCGGTCCGCAGCCGCTCGACCGCCTGGGAGAGGGCCTCGAGCGACTCGGCGCCGTAATCGTTGAGGCTCTGGATTTCATAATAGAGCTCGGGACTCTCCTGGGCGACGCGGCTGGCGACGTCGAGCTGCGCGTCGAAGGTGGTGCTCGACATCTTCGCGAGCCGCGGCGCCGCCTCGCCGCTCTCGGCGAGCGCGGTGACGAAGGCGATGTTGAGCGCATGCGAGAGCCCGAGCACGTAGGCGATGAGACGATCGTGCTCGTCGAGGCTCATCACCACCTGCTCGGCCATGGTCGAGGCGAACAGCTCGCGCACCGCCGCGAGCGCCGCGGCGTTGCCGAGATCGACGAACACCACGTGGCGCCCCGAGAGCAGCTCGGTGTCCGGTCCGAACATCGGGTGCACGGAGGTCACCTTGCAGCCGTGCGACTTGAGCGCCATCAGCCCGGCGCGCAGCGGCGACTTGAGCGAGCCGACGTCGAAGATCACCCCGGGCGGACGGCGCAGCGCCAGATCGCGCAGGATCGCGTCAGTGACGCCGAGCGGGGTCGCGACCACGATGTAGTCGTGCTTGAGGTCCGTGGCGCGCCAGTCGGCGACGCGCGTACCGGCCCCTCCCCCCGCGGCAGGATCGGCGACCTCGACCGCGAACCCCTGGGAGGCGAGGAAGCTCACGAACCAGCCGCCCATCTTGCCAGCTCCGCCGATGACCAGCGCCCGGCGCCCCGTGCCGGCGCCGCGCGCCACGACGCTGGCATGCTCCTGGGTCGTGAGCGAGGAACGGATGAGGAGACGCAGCATCTGCTCGGCGAGCTCGGGCGATACGCCGCGCTCCGCGGCGATGGCGCGCACCCCGAGGATCACCTCGCGCTCGCGCTCGTAGTCGCGCACCGAGCGGCCGGTGGCGCGCTTGACCTGCGCGACCTGTTCACTGACTGCCTTGCGCTCGGCGACCAGGCCGATGAGCTGGCGGTCGATATCGTTCAGTCGCTGGCGCAGATCATCCAGCGTCACGGGCTCGCGCGTCATGGGAATGGGGTGCCTTCTGGCGGAAATCCGCCTCCTTTCTATCGGGGCGGGGCGGGCGGTGCAAGTCGGGCTTCCGCCTGCCACACGTGGATCGAGAAGCGCCGTCCGGCGGGCTGCTCGCCGATGGTCTGCACGCGCAATTCGCGGGGTTCGGGGCTGAAGAGGAACGGCCGGCCATCGCCGGGATGGGTCGCCCACTCGGGATGCTCGCCGAGGAAGGCCGGGACGTCGGCGGCGGCGATCTGACGGCGGCGAATCTCGTAGCCGGCCCGTATCAGCCGCTGCAGCGCCGCCACATCCCACGCCCGCAGCGGGTAATTGACGCCCATGGGCGCGGCGAGTCCGGCCAGCAGCTTGCCGATCGGGTTATAGACCCCGACGACCGACCAGGCCGTGGAGCTCGTGTCGGCGAGCTTGCGGTCGGCCGCCGCGACGTCCGCTCCCGGGACGAGCGAGTCGACGCGCTGCACCTGCTGCGCGAAGAGGTTCACGGTGGCGTTCAGCTTGAAGAAGTGCCCGCTGACGGCGCTCCCCAGGCGGTCGAGCGGGCTGCGCTCGGCGCCCGCGCGCCCGGGCTCCGGGCTCCAGCCGATGGTGTAAAGGTACTGCGTCTGCTCGAGGAGCGAGGCCTGGACGCGGAACTCCGCGGCAAACGCGGCGCCGAGCGAGAAGTCCGCGGGAGCGAAGAGCGGCGCAAC
>DATIXW010000188.1:0-5637 GCA_035518135.1 Steroidobacteraceae bacterium | reverse complement strand
AGCAGGTCGACGCCCTCGCTCGTGAAGCCGCGCCGTGCCAGTGCGTGCTCGCAGGCGCTCGCCATGCCTGCGACCGCGCGCTTGAAGATCTCCTGGCCTTCGAACTGCCAGCGCGTCACGCCGTACAGCACGCCGTGATTGGCGTAGCGCCCGCCCATGCCCTGCACGCGCAGGATCTCGCGTGCGTCCCCGAAGCAGCCGAGCTTCTCGGCGAGCACGCCTTCCGCGCGCGTGCTGGCCTCGAGCACCACCGCCGCGGCGCCATCGCCGAACAGCACCGCGACGTCGCGGTTGCTCCAGTCCATGAAGGGCGAGATGAGTTCGGCGCCGATGACGAGCGCGTTACGCACCACGCCGGTGCGGATGAGGGCGGTAGCGGTGGACAGTCCGTAGAGGAAACTGGTGCAGGCGGTGTTGATGTCGTACGCGGCCGCCGGCTGCGCACCGATGCGCGCCTGGATGCCGGAGGCCATGTTCGGCACCTGGTCCTCGTGGCTGCAGGTGCCAAAGACGATGAGTTCGACGTCGCTGCCCTTGAGTCCCGCCGCCGCGAGCGCCCGCGCGGCCGCCACGTAGGCGAGTTCCTCGAGCCCGACGTGGGAGATGCGCCGCTCGCGGATGCCGGTGCGGCTGACGATCCACTCATCGCTGGTGTCGAGGATGGTGGACAGGTCGTGGTTGGTGAGCACTGCCGGCGGCAGGCACTTGCCCCAGCCGGTGATCGCCGCGTAGGTCACCGCTTATCCCCGTTGAGCGCTTCGTAAGAATAGCAGGCTTAGCGATACAATCGGCGCGTGTCCAACCCCAAGGCCTACTCGCGCTGGCGGCCGCATCCGTGGCACGGGCTGGATGCCGGGCCGGACGCGCCGCGCGTGGTCAACGCGTACATCGAGATCACCCCGTTCGACCTCATGAAGTACGAGGTCGACAAGGCGAGCGGGTACCTGCGCGTGGACCGTCCGCAGCGCACCTCCTCGCAGCCCCCGGCGCTCTACGGCTTCATCCCGCAGACCTACTGCGGCGAACGCGTGCGCCAGCTCGCCAGCGACTGCGAGCGCGGCGACGGCGACCCGCTCGACATCTGCGTGATCAGCGAGCGGCCGATCAATCACTCCGAGGTGCTGCTGCGGGCGCGCGTGCTCGGGGGCCTGAAGATCATCGACCGCGGCGAGGCCGACGACAAGATCATCGCGGTGCTCGAGGGTGATTACCTGTGGGGGAATGCGACCGAGATCACTGAGCTGCCCGCAGCGCTGCTGGAGCGCATCGAGCATTACTTCCTCACCTACAAGCTCGTTCCCGACCAGCCGCCGAACATCAGGCTCGCCGGCCGTTACGGCTATGCCCACGCCGCGGCCGTCATCGGTGCCGCGCTGGCGGATTACCGCGAGGCCTTCAGCGGCCCGAGCGAGTAGCGCGCGGCCCTTCAGCGCGCCACATCCGGCGCGTAGTCGAAGGAGTCGAAGTGCAGCCGCGCGGGCGGCAGCCCCTCACGGGGCAGGCTTGCGCGCAGCGCCTCGATCATCGCCGGCGGCCCGGCCGCGTACACCTCGAAGTCCGCAAGCCGGGTCTGCTCGCGCAGCACGGCCTCGTGCACCCAGCCGAGGCGCTGATGCGCGCCCTGGACCCGGTCCGCCTCCGAGAGCACGGCGGTGTACCTCAGGTGCGGGTAGCGCGCGAGCCACGCGAGCAGTTGTGCCTCCTCGTACAGGTCCGCCTGCGCACGTGCGCCCCAGTAGAGATGGATCGGGCGGCGGCTGCCGTTCTCGAGCGCGTGCCGCAGCATCGACTTCAGC
Source organism: Steroidobacteraceae bacterium (assembly GCA_035518135.1). GTDB lineage: Bacteria > Pseudomonadota > Gammaproteobacteria > Steroidobacterales > Steroidobacteraceae > 13-2-20CM-66-19. The sequence continues at coordinate 3,841 of DATIXW010000188.1, read as the reverse complement.
GGCGCAAACCCCGTGCCGCCGGCGATCATGAGCACCGGAGCTGCACCCTCCCGATAGGTGAACTGGCCGATCGGACCCTCGATGCGCAGGAGCGACCCCTGCGTGAGCGGCGGCGCACCCGCGCGCGCGCCGCCGAACAGCCGCTCGGTGAAACCGCCCCCGGCAACGCGGCGCACGTGCAGCTCGATGAGGGCGCTGTCGTGGGGGGGACTGGCGATCGAGAAACTGCGGCGCCGGCCGTTCTCCAGCAGCACGTCCAGGTACTGCCCGGCCTGGAACGGCAGCGTCTCAACTGCCGGCAGGCGCAGGAACAGCTGCATCACATCCGGCGCGAGGAGCCTCGTGCGCGCGATGCGGCACGGCAGGGTCTTGATCTCGACCTCGGTGACGCTGGCGATGAGCCGCGCCGCCACCGTCAGGGGCGAGACCGGACGCGCCTGGCACAGCAGCACGTTCCCGGCCTGCTCCTCCTCGGGGGTCAGCCCCAGCGGCCGTCCGTGCGGGTAACGGATCTGCCCGGCGAGCAGGCGCGCGCGGCACGAGCCGCAGTGGCCGGATTTGCAGCTGTGCGGCAGGTTGAGGCCGGCCTCGAGCGCCGCCTCGAGGATCGGCTGCCCCTCGGCGACCCTCAGGGTGCGGCCGTGCGGCTCGATGCGGACGCTGTACTCGGTCAAGCGCGGGATCCTCGGACAGCTTCAGGGGCCGTCATCCATGGGGATTAGACTAGCCTGCCCCAAGGATAGCCTGAGCCCCGGCAGTCGCCATGTTCGCCAACCCCCCGCCCGAGCAGATCGCCGCGCTGCTGCGCCGCGCGTCCATCATCGCCGTGGTCGGGCTGTCGGCCGATCCCACGCGGCCGAGCCACGGCGTGGCACGCGCCCTGCAGCGCTTCGGTTATCGCATCATCCCGGTCACACCGGTCGCAGAGACCATCCTCGGGGAGGTGGCAGTGCCCGCGCTCGCGCAGCTGCCCGAGGTGCTCGCGAGCGATGAACGCGTCGACATCGTCGACGTCTTCCGCCGCCCGCAGTACGTCGCCGGTGTCGTCGATGAGTGCCTGCGCCTGAGGCTCCCGGCGCTGTGGCTGCAGGAGGGCGTCATCGATGAGGTCGCGGCCGAGCGCGCCCGGAAGGCGGGCATCTTCACGGTCATGGACCGCTGCATCTTCAAGGGCCGCGCGGCGCTGCGCTAGCGGGCGGCGCCCATTCCGGGCGGACGGACCGCTCGCGTACACTGCCGCCGTTGCTGACAGAAGGGGGGTGGAGCATGCCCAGTAGCCCTGTGCGCCTTGCGCTCGCCACGCTGCGGATGTTGCCGCTCCTTGCGGCCCTGGCGGTGAGCGGTGCGGTGCGCGCCGCCGACCCGAACGCGGCGCAGATCCAGGCACTCATCGATCGCTGGACGCAGGCGGTGCAGGCGCGCGACCTCGATGGCGTGATGGCGCTCTATGCGAGCGGTGATGCCGTCGTGGCCTACGACCTGGTGCCGCCGCTTGAGTACCGCGGCAAGGACTCCTACCGGGAGAACTTCCGGCAGATGTTCGCCCAGTACCAGGGGCGCATGCACGTCGAGTACCGCGAGCTGCACATCCTCAGCAGCGGCGACCTGGCGGTCATCTACGGCCTCGAGCGCCTGACGGAAAGTCGGCGGACGGGCACGCGAGCGGCGCCTGGGTGCGGGCCACCAGCGTGGCGCGCCGGCTGCGGGGTCAGTGGCTGCTGGTGCATGAGCACGTCTCCGTGCCGGTGGATGTGGACAGCGGCCGGGCGCTGCTTGCGCTCACGCCCTGACGCTCGCACGTCCCGGCGTGCGGCCGATTTACGCTATGCTTGGTGCCCGATGCGCATCGATTTCACGAAGATGCACGGGGTCGGCAACGATTTCGTCGTCTTTGATGCCCCCGCCGACGAATCCGTCCTCCAGCCCGAGCGCCTGCGCCGCCTCGCCGACCGCCGCACCGGCATCGGCTTCGATCAGGCGCTGGTGCTGGCGCGCGCCCGCCGGCCCGACACGGCCGTGTTCTACCGCATCTTCAATGCCGACGGCGACGAGGTCGAGCAGTGCGGCAACGGCGCGCGCTGCATCGCCGCCCTGCTGCACCACCGCGGTCTCACCCCGAACGGCGCCGTCACCCTCGACAGCCCCGCAGGGGTGGTGCGCGCCCGCGTGAGTCCCGCGACCGTCTCGGTCGACATGGGGGTGCCGGATTTCGATCCGCGTTCCCTGCCCTTTACCGCGGACGCCGAGCGCGACCCGTACGAGCTCGAGGTCGCCGGGCAGACGCTCGCGATCGGGGCGGTCTCCCTCGGCAATCCCCACGCCGTACTCAGCGTCGCGGACGTGCAGACGGCCCCGGTTGCAACCCTGGGGCCGGCCATCGAGCACCATCCGCGCTTTCCCAGGCGCGTCAATGCGGGGTTCCTGCAGATCGTCTCCCGCGCCGAGGTGCGCCTGCGCGTCTACGAACGCGGGGCGGGTGAAACCCGCAGCTGCGGCACCGGCGCGTGCGCGGCGGTCGCGATTGGCCGGCGTCGCGGGCTGCTCGATACGCGCGTGCGGGTGGGCACTCGCGGAGGCGAGTTGCAGGTAGACTGGGAGGGGCCGGGCGCACACATCTGGCTGAGCGGACCGACCGAGATATCCTACGAAGGTCACGTTGAGGTTTAGAGCATGACGACACGTGAAGCTCGCGGGCTGGTGGCGCAGGACAGCGAAGAGGAGTCCATCGCCAGTTACCTACAGCGCAATCCCGAGTTCTTCGAGCGCCACCAGGGGCTCCTGGCGCGCCTGAAGCTGCCGCACGCGCGCGGCGGCTCGACCATCTCGCTGGTGGAACGCCAGATCGAGGTACTGCGCGAGAAGCAGGCGGCCCTCGAGGGCAAGCTCGCGGAACTGGTGCGCGTGGCGCGCAGCAACGACGCCATCGCCGAGCGGCTGCATCGCTTCAGCCGCCGCCTGCTGCGGGCGGTGCCGCGCGCCGCGGCGGTCGCCCACATCGAAGCGGGCCTGCGCGAGGACTTCGACGCCTTTCACGCTGCCTTGGTGCTGATCGGCGCGGAGCCGGACGCGAGCCTGCCGTCCTTCGTGCGCACCGTGGCGGCCGATGACGCGCAGCTGAAGTCCTTCGAGTCGCTGTTCGCCAGCGGCAAGCCACGCTGCGGCCAGGCGCGCGATTCGCAGCGGGAATTTCTCTTCGGGCCCGAGGGGCTGGAGATGGGCTCCGTGGCGCTCGTGCCGCTGGGGGAGAAGGGCTCCGTGGGACTGCTCGCACTCGGCAGCGCGGACCGCGACCGCTTTCACCCGGGCATGAGCACCGAGTTCCTGGGGCGGCTCGCTGACCTGATCACCGACGCGCTCAGCGCCGCACGTTAACCGCGCCGTCGGGGTCCGCACATGACTCCCGCGGCGCTCGAGTGGGTGGCGCGCTTTCGGCGCTACATGGGCACCGAGCGGCGCCTCTCCAGGCACACCGACGCCAGCTACGCCCGCGATCTCGCGGCGCTGGTGAAGTACTGCGACAAGCACGGCATCGGCGACTGGGCGCGGCTCGATGCGCGGCAGCTGCGCACCTTCGCCGCGCACGCCCATGCGGCGGGACTCGCGCCGCGCAGCATCCAGCGGCGCCTCTCGGCGGTGCGCAGCTTCTACCAGTTCCTGCTGCGCGAGGGGCCCGGCGAGCTCAGCCGCGGCGCGCGCAGCGGCCCGCGCGTGCGCTCAAATCCCGCGCAGGGCGTGCGCGCGCCGAAGAGCGCGCGGCGCCTGCCGCACACGCTCGATGCGGACCAGATGGCGCGCCTGCTGGAGATCCCGGCGGGAGACGTGCTGAGCACGCGCGATCGGG
>DATIXW010000187.1:0-7936 GCA_035518135.1 Steroidobacteraceae bacterium | reverse complement strand
GGGGTGCGCCGGGGAGGCATGTTCGTTTGTGTATAATGCGCCGCCCCCCGCAAGGTATGAAATCGCGCGTGTGCTGAAGCCACGTCCGCATGGCGGCGAGATGCGAACTGCAGGCCGACGGCGGGCGTGAAGTTTAAGCGGGAGACCGTTGCATGGCCGATCAGGCAGTCGTCGCCGGTGATTCAGTCGACTTGAGCCGGCGTAAGTTTCTCACCCGCGCCGCCATCGCCACCGGGGCGGTGGGCGCGGCATTTGCCGCCGTGCCGTTCATCGAGTCCTGGGCCCCCTCCGAGCGGGCGCGCGCACAGGGGGCGCCGGCTGAGCTGGACATCTCCAAACTCGAGGGCGGGCAGATGGCCATCACCATCTGGCGCAAGCAGCCGATTTACGTGGTACGGCGCACGCCGGACATGGTGGCGCGCATCGCCGGGCACGACGCCGAGCTCAAGGACCCGACCTCCAAGTACTCCGACCAGCCCGCTTACGCGAAGAACACGGACCGCTCGCGCAGCCCCGAGGTGCTGGTGCTGGTCGGGATCTGTACCCACCTCGGGTGCCTGCCCAAGCAGCGCTTCAGCGCCGGGGAGCTCTACCCGAGCTGGCCGGGCGGCTTCTTCTGCCCCTGCCATGGCTCGCGCTTTGACCTCGCCGGGCGCGTGTTCGACGGTTCGCCGGCCTCCATCAACCTGCGCGTGCCGCCGTACTACTACCCGAAGCCGACCACCCTCGTGATCGGCGCCGATGAGAAGGGAGTCGCCTGATGGCCGCCAACCCCTCAAGCGGTGTATCGGAAACGAGACCCGGGTTCTGGGGCTGGCTCAACCGGCGCCTGCCGGTCGACACCTTCATCAAGAGCCAGCTGACCGGCTACTACGCGCCGAAGAACTTCAACATCTGGTACTACTTCGGCTCGCTGGCACTGCTGGTGCTCGTGCTGCAGCTGGTCACCGGCATCTTCCTCACCATGTTCTATAAGGTGGGGGAAAGCACCTCGTTCGACTCGGTCGAGTACATCATGCGCGAGGTGGACTACGGGTGGCTGCTGCGCTACCTGCACACCACCGGCGCCTCGGCGTTCTTCATCGTCGTCTACCTGCACATGTTCCGCGCGTTCCTCTACGGCTCGTACCGCAAGCCGCGCGAGCTCCTGTGGCTCTTTGGCATGGCGGTGTACCTCGCGCTCATGGCCGAGGCCTTCATGGGCTACGTGCTGCCCTGGGGCAACATGTCCTTCTGGGGCGCGCAGGTGATCGTGAACCTCTTTGGCACGATCCCCGGCATCGGGCCGGGGCTGGTCGAGTGGATCCGCGGCGACTACGGCATCGCCGATGCCACGCTCAACCGCTTCTTCGCGCTGCACGTGGCCGCGGTCCCCCTGGGGCTGCTGCTGCTCGTGGTGCTGCACCTCGTGTCGCTGCACGAGACCGGCTCGAATAACCCGGACGGCATCGAGATCAAGGACCGCAAGGGCGCCGACGGCAAGCCGCTCGATGGCATCCCGTTCCACCCCTACTACACGGTCAAGGACGTCTTCGGGGTCGCGGTGTTCTTCGTGCTGTTCGCGATCGTGGTGTTCTTCGTGCCGACCCTCGGGGGCCTGTTCCTGGAGTCCCCGAATTTTGAGCCCGCCAATCCCATGTCCACGCCCGAGCACATCGCGCCGGTGTGGTACTTCACGCCCTTCTACGCGATCCTGCGCGCGGTTCCCGACCAGCGCCTGGGAGCCCTGCTGATGCTCCTGGCGGTGATGGCGTTCGTGTTCGTGCCCTGGCTGGATGGCTCACCGGTGAAGTCCATCCGCTACAAGGGCTGGATGTCACGCGCGGCGCTGACGCTGTTCGCGATCGCCTTCGTGGCGCTCGGCTACCTCGGCCTGCAGCCCGCAGAAGGGCTGTACGTCGTGCTCGCGCGCATCTTCGCGGTCATCTACTTCGCTTTCTTTATCCTCATGCCCTTCTACACACGCCTGGAGAGGTGCAAGCCGGTACCGGAAAGGGTGGTCTACCATGCGCACTGAGCGAGCCCGCCGACGCGCATGGGCACCGGCGGCGCTCTTGTCGGTGAGCCTGCTGGCGGGCGCTGCCGCCTTGGCCGCCGAGGGCGGCGCTGCCGCGACCGAGGAAGCGGCCAAGACCGGCGCCGACTGGAAGCACTGGCACGTGAACACCGACGTCAGCGATCTCGCCTCGGTGCAGCGCGGGGCGCGTAACTTCACCAGCTACTGCCTCGGGTGCCACTCGCTCAAGTACGAGCGCTGGTCGCGTCTCGGCCAGGATCTGGCGATCCCGGCGACGCTCCTGCAGCGCGACCTCATCCCCCCGGGCGATAAGCCCGCGCAGTACATCCTCACCACCATGCCGGCGGCGGATGCCGAGGCCTGGTTCGGCAAGACCCCGCCGGATCTGTCGCTGATGGCGCGGGCCCGCGGCAAGGACTACCTCTACCAGTTCCTGAAGACCTTCTACCTCGACCCGGCGCGCCAGACCGGCGCCAACAATCTGCGGCTGCCCACCACGGCGATGCCGCACGTGCTCTCGGAGCTCGAGGGCCTGAAGGTGGCGGTCTTCAAGGACGTCACCCGTGCCGAGGGCGGTCAGGCGGTGCACGAGCAGGTGTTCGATCACTTCGAGCAGGTGGCCCCGGGGCGCCTGACGGCGGCGGAGTACGATGGGTTCGTGCGCGACACGGTGAATTTCCTCGATTACGTCGGCGAGCCCACGCAGGCGGCGCGGCGCGCGCTCGGGGTCTGGGTCGTGCTCTTCCTGCTGTTCTTCACCTGGCTTGCGTATCTCATGAAGCGCGAATACTGGAAGGACGTGCACTGAGCGCCGTGGCCGCGCGCCGGATGCGCGCGGCACTTACTTCGAAACGGTTCGCAGGAGCGCAAAGTTGTCGAGCCGACGATCCATCATGACGCTGTTCTCCGCCCCGAACGATCCGTGGAGCCATCGCACGCGCATCGTCCTTGCGGAGAAGGGCATCAGCATCGACATCGTCAGCGTCGAGGCGGGGCGCTTTCCCGAGGATCTGCTCGACCTCAATCCCTACCACAGCGTGCCGACGCTGGTGGACCGCGACCTCGTGCTCTATGACTCGCGCGTGATCATCGAGTACCTCGACGAGCGCTTTCCGCATCCGCCGCTGATGCCGGTCGACCCGGTCACGCGCGCCCAGTTCCGGCTGGCGCTGTTTCGCATCGAGCGCGACTGGTATCCGCTCGCGCGGCAGATCGATCAGGAACCGGACAAGAAACAGACGGTCAAGCTGAAGAAGATCCTGCGGGATACGATCCTGCAGAGCACCGATCTGTTCAAGGTCAAGCCCTACTTTCTGTCGGATGAGTTCTCGCTGGTCGATGCGAGCATTGCCCCCATCCTGTGGCGCCTGCCGTACTATGAAATCGACCTGCCGCCGCAGGCGCAGGCGATCGAGAAGTACGCGCAGCTGGTCTTTGCCCGGCCGGCGTTCCGCGAGGCTCTCTCCGAGCGCGAGCAGGAAATGCGGCTCCTTTAGTCGTAGGATAATGCCATGAGCCAGATGCTGCCCAAGCGTCCCTACCTGCTGCGTGCGATGCACCAGTGGATCACCGACTGCGGCAACACGCCGCACGTCATCGTGGACGCCGCTCGCGAGGGAGTGGAGGTACCGCGCGCCTACGTGAAGGACGGCAAGATCGTGCTGAACCTGAGCGAGGGCGCCACCCAGCACCTGCGCCTCGGGGCGGACGCGGTGGAGTTCGACGCCCGCTTCGCGGGGCTCACCCACCACGTGCGCTTTCCGCTCAGTGCCGTGCTGGGTATCTATGCCCGCGAGACCAATGAGGGAATGGTGTTCTCCGTGGAGGACCTGGGTGCGCAGTCCGCGACCCCGCCGCAAACCGAGCCGGCGGGCCCGCGCCGGCCGCAGCTGAAGGTCATCAAGTAAGCGCACGCGGCCGGTGCGCATCCGGCGGGCTGCGCCCGCGGACTCAGAAGAAAAAAGAGTCGGCCTGTAAGCCGGGTTCTGTCGAGGGCAATCATTCCTCTGGGATTCGCGTCACCGCGAACCTCTAGCGGCCTACCCGGAAGCGCGCGCGGATCGGCGCTGCCCACGCACCGTTTAAGATGCCGGACGGCTTCCCTATTTGGCCTTGCTCCAGGTGGGGTTTTCCATGCCGTCGCGTGTTACCACCGACGCGGTGCGCTCTTACCGCACCGTTTCACCCTTGCCGGTCCGGTGAGGGACTTAGGCGGTCTGCTCTCTGTTGCACTTTCCGTGGGCTCACGCCCCCCAGGGGTTACCTGGCACCCGATCCGCCGGAGCCCGGACTTTCCTCCACCCCGAGCTTGCGCTCGAGGCAGCGACTGCCCGGCCGACTCTTGAGCGCACAATACGGCCGCAGCGCCCGAAGTCAAATGCGGCGCACGCCCTGGTGCGGTCGCGGGGCCCTCAGGCCTCGGGGGCCTGCGGGGCGGGGCTCGCGCGCGTGGCGAGCGCGTAGGCGGCAGCCCGCGTGGCCCCGGTGAGCCGGGCCGCCAGCGCCGCCGCCCGTCCCGGGGGCAGCTCCTTTAGCAGCAGCTCGACCGTGCGGCGCAGCACCGCCGGGTCCGCCTCCGCGGCAACCGCGGCCGGGGCGCCGGCGACCACGAGGGTGATCTCGCCGCGGGTGAAGTTCTCGTCCGCGCCGGCGCGCTCGAGCAGCTGCGCGAGCGTGCCGCGGTAGATGCTCTCGTGTAGCTTGGTCAGCTCGCGCGCCACCACCGCCTCGCGCGCGGCGCCGAACTCGGCGGCCATGTCGGTGAGGGTGGCGAGCAGGCGGTGCGGGGCCTCGAAGAACACCAGCGTGCGCGGCTCGTGCGCGAGTGCACTGAGTGCGGCGCGCCGCTCGGCGGCGCGCGCGGGCAGGAAACCCTCGAAGCAGAAGCGCTGCGCCGGCAGCGCCGCGATCGCCAGCGCGGCGGTCACCGCGGAGGGGCCGGGGATGGCGTGCACGGGGTAACCGGCGTGCGCCGCCGCGCGCACCAGCTCAAAGCCCGGGTCCGACAGCAGTGGCGTGCCGGCATCGCTCACGAGCACCACGGTCTCTCCGGCGCCGAGGCGCTCGAGCAGCTGCGGCACGCGCTGCGTCTCGTTGTGCTCGTGGAGCGAGACGAGCGGGCGCGAGATGCCGAGCGAGTGCAGCAGCTGCTGCGTCCTGCGGGTGTCCTCCGCGGCGATGACGTGCGCCGTGCGCAGCGCCTCCTGCGCGCGGGGACTCAAGTCCGCGCGGTTGCCGATCGGAGTCGCCACGACTTGCAGCGTGCCGCGCACCTTGGTCACTATAGCCCTCTAACTCATGCCGCCAGGGACGGCCGCTGACCCCAAGCATCCTGCACGCCAACGAAAGGCCCTTCAACCGATGATCCGCGCACGCCGGCTCGCCTCGCTCCTGCCGCTCGCCCTGGCTTTAGGCGGCTGTCCGAGCCTGAGCGAACGCGCCGGGCCGCCGCCCTCGCTCGAGCGCGCGGCGCAGCTCGAGCAGGGGGGTGACCTCGCCGGTGCCGCGCACGTCTACGAGACGCTCGCCGAGCACAACAGCGGCACGGAACGCAACGAGCTGCTGTTGAGCGCGGCGCGCGACTACCTGGACGCGCACCGCGCCGAGGACGCCTCACGCGTGCTCGCCCTCACTGAGGGCCCGCTCACGCCGGAGCAGGCGAGCCTGCGTGCGCTGCTGGGCGTGCAGCTCACCCTCGCCCGTGGCCAGCGCGAGGAGGCGGCGCGCCAGCTCGCCGCGATTCCCGAGCCGCGCGCCGGCCCACTCGCACCGCGCTACCGCGAGCTGAAGGCGGCCATCGCCACCGGCGCGGCTGCGCCGGCGGTCCGTGCCGCACCGGGTGCCACGCCGCATGCGGCGCCCCCGGGCGAAGCGGGCGCGCACCTGGCGCTGCTCCTGCCGGTGAGCGGGCGTGCCGCCGCCGCCGCCGGGAGCGTGCGCGATGGCTTCATGACCGCCTACTACCAGGTGCCCGCCGCCGAGCGCCCGCGCGTGCGCGTGTATGACACGGGTACCCTGAGCGTCGCCGAGGCGCTCGCGCAGGCACGCACGCAGGGCGCGGACTTCATCGTGGGTCCCCTCACGCGCGAGGAAGTGACCGCCGCGGCGCAGGATCCGGGTGCGCGTGCCCCGGTGCTGGCGCTGAACTTCCTGCCGCCGGAGCAACCCGCGCCCGCGCAGTTCTACCAGTTCGCGCTCTCCCCGGAGAACGAAGCGCGCCTGGTGGCGCGCCGCGTGAGCGATGACCATCACCGCCGCGGCGTGGCGCTGGTGCCCGCCGGTGACTGGGGCGCGCGCGTGCTCGCAGCCTTCAGGCAGGAACTTACCGCCGACGGCGGCGACCTGCTCGCGACGGCGCAGTACGACGCGGCGCGCACCGACTACTCCGCCTCCATCACCGAGGTGCTGCGCCTGAGTGAGAGCACCGCGCGTCACAAGCGCCTGGAGTCGGTGCTCGGCACCAAGCTGACGTTCGAGCCGCGGCGGCGCTCGGACATCGAGTTCATCTTCGCCCCCGCGCAGGCGAGCACCGAGCGGCTGCTGCGCCCGCAGCTGCGCTTCCACTACGCCGGCGACATCCCGACCTACGCCACGTCCGAGGCCTTCGAGCCGGACATGCGCGCCAACGAGGATCTCGACGGGCTCATCTTTCCTGACATGCCGTGGATTCTCGGCGGTGACTTCGCCGACGCCGTGCGCGCGGCGGCGCGCGAGGCGTGGCCGAGCGGCGGACCGTACCGTGGCCGCCTGTTTGCGTTTGGATTCGACGCCTTTCGCCTCTCGCAGGCCCTGCCGCATCACGGCACCGCCAGCAGCGTGAACCTCGAAGGACTCACCGGACGGCTGAGCCTCGATGAGGAACGCCGCGTGCGTCGCGAGCTCGGCTGGGCGCAGGTGCATAACGGCGAGTTGCGATTGCTGCCGGCGGAGGCGCAATAGCGCACGCCTGCGCTGCGGTCCCGCGGCGCACCGGCGGCGCCGATGTGCGAACACATCTTCGGTGAGTCCGTGCATCGATTTGCCGCCGTCGCCGCTCAGGCTGACCGACAGTCTCGCAGGCATGAATTCTCACCCCGACGTTCAAGCGCGGATCTGCGCGTGCGAGCCGTTACCACGGGCTTGCACTGTGCCCCGGATGGACGATCTTCCGTGTTGGAAGTGGATGTGTTGGAAGTTGGGGGCAGGTGCTGGAGAGGAGTCGTAGTGTGCGCGCGCACTCGAGTGCAGCGCCGCTCAGAGCCAGTGAGCTCGTAAGTTAAAACGAGAGCTGATGATGGTGGCGAATCGCGAGCAGAAAGGCGACCGTGCCGCGCACGGCTTACCAGGAGCACGTGTTCGTCCGCGATGAATTCGCGGATTTCGGTATTCCTTACCGCTCTTCGTGGTCAGCGAGTGCAGCCTGGCCCGTCCTTCCTCAGAGAGCGGCTGCCCTCGCTAGAAAGTCTCGGCCGATTCTGGCGAACCGCTCCAGCTTCGGAACCGCCTCATCGAACAGCGGCTGGATGAGGCGATCAAATCCCGCCTCGGCTTGGGCGCTTACAGCCGTCCAATTCATCACCCACTGTATAAAGTTCGCCGGGCAACCCGCTGATTGCTAAGCGTACGGATGCCATCGGGAGCGCCCAGACACTGTGGATTTCTACATAAGTCGTTGTGAATGCGACGGATTTCTCACTAATTGAATTGACATAGTTCGCCGGCGATTCCTATAGTGGCAGCCGGTGGGAGAAGGTGGGGGTAAATGGGCGATCACTCGCCTCACAGGTCATGTTTCGCGGTGCAACAAAAATCACCCTGGACGACAAGGGGCGGATGGTCATTCCCACCCGCTACCGCGAGCAGATCATGGAGCTCGCCAGGGAAAATTGGTCGTCACCGTCGACAAGGACCAGTGCCTCCTCATCTATCCCCTGCCCGAGT
>DATIXW010000186.1:0-7906 GCA_035518135.1 Steroidobacteraceae bacterium | reverse complement strand
CAGCAGCAGGGCCACCGGCGCATCGCGGGGCCCCTCGTCGATCGCGGCCATGCACAGCGCCCCGAGCCGCGCATCCGTCACCCTCTGGTAGCGCGGCGCGAAGGGAAAGTCGGTGAGACCTGCGAAGCGCGCCTCCGCCGTGCGCAGCACCGCGGGTGGCGCCATCTCAGGCCGCCGCCGCGCGGTCCAGCTTCACGACCCGACACTCCGGCACCGGGTGCGACTTCGCACGCGTCCAGCGCAGCAGCATGTGCCCGCTCGTATGAGCGTCGGCATCGAGCCAGTTGCTGAAGCCGCGGTTCTCGCGTGCGATCGTCAGCGTGGCCGAGCCGTCGGCGTTGTATTTCGCGGTGTGGCTGTTGACCCACACCGGCGCGTAGCGGTAGTCGAGCGACTCCATCCAGTAGTTGTCGAGCTGGAAGTTCCAGTACTCGCACTGCGGCGGCTGCAGCTTGATCACGAGGGCTTCGTCGGCCTTGAGCGCCCAGTAGCCGTGCAGATAGAAGATGTTGGGGTCGCCGCCGGCGCGGAAGAACAGCGTCTGGTCGACGGTCGTGAGCTGATTCGGGTGCGCCTGATACGACTGGACCCAGTCGGCGAAGGTGTGCGCCGTTCCCCTGACGAAAGCTGCGCTCGAGAGGAGCGCGCGCTCGATGCGCGCCGCGCTCAGCGGCGGGGGCTTGGGCGGCCCACCGATGCGCTCGATGCTCATGATCGCGGGCGTCTCGCGCGCGCGATCGAGGATGGTGTTGCGCACCAGCAGCATGGTCGAATCGCCCGACATGGGCAGCCAGTTGCCGGGCTGGGGGTTGCGGCTCACGAGCACCTCGAAGGTCCCGTCGGGGTTTACCTGCAGGTTCGGCGCATCCAGTTCCCCGGTCGAGGCGAGCGTGCCGTCCACCGCGTAGCGATTCGCCTTAGTCCCGAAGGACAGGTAGCGCACGGTGCCACGCGTACCGCGCAGCCGGTACTCGCGGTCCCCGGCGATGGTGGCGTTCCAGTAGACGTTGTCGGGGTTGTCGCCGCCGATCTTGAGCGTGGTGTTCGAGGCCTGGTAGAAGACCGGGAAATCCGGGTCGCCGAACTCGAGCATCATCTCGAGCGCCACGCGTGTCAGGCGCGTCAGGTAGCGCCAGCCTTCCGCACGATCGAGTTCCGTGGCCGGCGTCTCCGGCCGCAGCACCTCCGCGCCGGCCGCCTTGAGCGCATCGCAGAACCTGTCCCACGAAGCCCCGCTGATTACTCGCGCGACGACATCATCCTCTGACATGCTCGACTCCCACGTTGGCGGACGCTCGCGGCCGACGATTGCCTCGTTGCAGCTCGTGCGTCCGGTTGGAACAAAGCGGGCAAGCGCGCCGCGGGCGCGCTGCGTTCGTGGCACTCTACCGCGGTTCCGCGCCTGGTAGAACGCGCACGCCGGCACCTACTTCGAACGGACGAAAAGGTGACAGCGCGGTGAGGTTGCCGCGCTCAGAAGCCCTGCTCGACGCGCACCCAGCGCTCCTGCCGGGCGGAGGCGCGCATGGCGTCGATGACCGCCTGCCCGGCCACGCCGTCCCTGAAGCTTGCGAGCGGGGGGGCATCGCTCCCAGCGCGCCCTTCGATCCGCGCCAGCATCCGCTCGATGAGTCGCGTGTAGGGGGCGAGATCGGTCCCGAAGGCGTGCGCCTGCTCGTACGCGGTCTGCATGAGCTCCCCGTGCGGAAAGGGCACCGGCGCGGGCAGTACGAGATCCTCCGGCACCGGCACGCGCCGCTTGTTGCCCTGGCGGTCAGCAACCCACAGCGCCTCCCCCTGCACGCCCTCGATCCAGGCAGCGCCCTCGGTGCCGGAGATGCGCACGATACCGAACATGTCCCCGGGAGCGGCCATGGACTCCACGAACACGCCCTCAAGTCCGCCGGCGAGGCGGAACTGCGCCTGAAAGGTGTCATCGGCGCTCATGCCGGCTTTGCCGCAGAGCGTCTGCAGGCGCGCGCTCACCGACTCGAACTCCCCGAGCGTGACGCGCACCTGGTCGATGAGGTGCGATCCCCAGGCGCCGAGGAAGCCGCCACCGCGCGCCTCGTCCTCCCACCAGTCCGGGGTCTGCGCCGCCGGATGCGACAGGAACGGCACCAGCCAGGCGAACAGCGCCTGGCGCGGCTGCCCGATCGCACCCGCGGCGATCGTGCGTCGCAGCAGCTCGTGCACGGTGGAGAAGCGAAACTCCACGCCGAGCACGTGCACGACCCCGGCGCGCTCGGCGGCCGCGAGCATGCCGCGCGCCTCGCTGAGATTCATGGCAAAGGGCTTCTCGCACAGCACGTGCCTGCCGGCGGCCACGGCCTCGTGCACGAGAGCTGCGTGCGTCGCCGGCGGCGTGGCAATGGTCACGATCTGCACGGCAGCGTCATCGAGAGCTTCGCGCAGCGAGCTACATGCGCGCGGCACGCCGAGCAGGCGCGCACGCGCCTGCGTCTTCGCCGCGTCGCGCCCGACGAGCGCGCGCACTTCGAGGCCGGCGTTGCGCAGCGCGCGCAGGTGAGTGAAGACGCCGAAGCCGGTCCCGACCACCACGGCGCCGCGCGCCGCCCTGTTTGCACTCATGCGGGCATTTTGATCCCGAGTCCCCCGCTGCCCGCATCCCCGATACGGGGTAGCATGGGAAGAGCGCGCCTTCGCCGCGCCACGGGGACTGTCCGGTCATGAGCGATGAGCCATACACCAGCGAGGAAAGCGCACAGCGCCTGCTCTCGGGCCGCGCGTGGGAGGATTACTGCGAGGTGCTGAAGCTCGCCGGGCGCGCCATCGAGCGCTTCGGCGAGGAACCGACGGCGCTCGACCGTGCCGAGTGGTACCGCTTTCTGACGCGCCTGACCCGCAACGGACTCGAGCGCTTCGTGGAGAACTGTGAGCCCGAGCGCCCGCGCCTGCGCGATGCGCCATGGCGGCAGTCGATCAATTTCCAGTCCCCCGATCAGGACCACCTGCTGGCGGAGTTCATCGACGGCAGCCACAGCTACCTCATCCGCGGCTCGCGCGGCACCGCACCCTACTTCGTCATCACATCGTGGTCGGCGAGGCAGCCCCGCGATGCGGGGGCGAGCGACTGGGCGAGCCGCGGCTTCGCGGGGCTCAGGGACTGCAACCCCGCGTTGCTGCGCACCACCGGCATGCTGCAAAGCCAAGCCATCGACTTTGACGCCCAGGGGAACTTCGAGGTGCTGGTCAGTCGCGAAGCCGCGGCCGGGACACGCAACTGGCTGAAGATCGAGCCGGACTGCGTCGGAGTGCTGGTCCGGGTGGTGTATCACGAGCGCGCCAGGGAGAGCGCCCCACTCATGCGCATCGAGCGCCTCGATCACCCGGCCCCGCAGCCGCTGCGCGCCGATCACCTGAGCACCCAGCTCGCCAAGAGCGGCCAGCTGGTGCTGGCCTACCTGGAGCTGGTGCGCTCCTGGTGGCAGGACAATCTGTCGCAGCGACCGAACCGCATCCGCTTCAGCCGCGCGCTGTACCTGAGCAACGGCGGCGTCCCCGACCGGCATCACGGCTTCGGCACCTGGAAGAAGGCCCCCGGGGAAGCCCTGCTGCTGCACTTCACGCCCCCGCCCTGCGATTACTGGATCTTCCAGCTGTGCAACCTCTGGCAGGAGAACCTCGACAACTACGAAGACGGCCAGGGATTCGTCACGAAATACCGCTGCACGCCCGAGCCGGACGGCTCGGTGTGGGTGGTGATCGCCGACACCGATCCCGGGATCGGTGGCAACTGGGTGGATCCGGGCGGCCACGTGCACGGCGGCATGAGCCTGCGGCTGATCCTGACCCAGGCGCCACCACCGAAGGTGTCCGCCTACCTGCTGGCGCTGGCGCGACTGCGCGCCGAGGGGCGCGCCGCACTCGCCGGCGCGCGAGCGATCGAAAGCGGCGAGGTCGCAGATTAGCCGCCCGCCCCGCGGCCTCGTCATACCGGACTAAGGGCAACCGCCGATGGGCGCTGCGCGCCGGAGCGCGTATCGTTGCCGCCAGAGTCACGACCGTGAGAACCCGCGATGAGTGAGCACTTAATGCCCGCCGAGAAGCCCATCACCGAGAGCGATGAGTTCATCGCACAGCAGCTCGAGGGCGCGAGCATCCCGACACTCATGATGTCGCTCATCCACATCACCGGCGACACGAGCCTGCTTAAGGGCACGATCCGCCCCAAGGTCGTGATGCTGGGCGGCTTTCAGGGGGGCCTGAGCGAGGAGGACCAGGCGAGCGTGCGCAAGACAGCCCTTGAGGCACTCAAGGCTTACCGCGACCGCGGCGGCACGCTGCCGACGCAGCCCTCGCCGGCGCTCGTCCAGGAGATGATGAATTTCATGGTGGGCGAGCGCGTCGGCGACGAATACGTGCCGATGATGCTCGAGGAACTCGCCCTGGACGGCACCGATTCACGTGCCCCGCGCTGGTCGAAGGAGGTGCCGGCGGCGGTGCGCGAGAAATTCCACGTGCTGGTGATCGGCGGGGGCATGTCGGGCCTGCTGCAGGCGCTGCGCCTGAAGGAAGCCGGCATTCCCTTCACCCTGGTCGAGAAAAATGACTCCGTCGGCGGCACCTGGTACGAGAATCGGTATCCGGGGTGCCGCGTCGACGTCGCCAACCATTTTTACTCGTACTCCTTTGAACCCTATCCCTGGAGTGAGTACTTCTCGCGGCGCGACGAGCTATTGGAGTACTTCAGGCACTTCGTGAAGCGGCACGGGCTTGAGGCGCACATCCTCTACAACACCGAGGTCACCTCGGCGCGTTTCGATGAAAAGGATTCGCTGTGGCAGGTGCAGCTGAAGAGCAACACCGGCGGCGCACCGCGCACCCTGCGGGTCAATGCGATCGTGAGCGCCGTGGGCCAGCTCAACCGCCCTCGCATCCCGGACATTGCGGGGCGCGAGACCTTCAAGGGCCTGCAGGTGCACTCCGGGGCCTGGGACCCGAGCATCGAGCTCAAGGGCAAGCGCGTGGCCGTCGTGGGCTCAGGCGCCAGCGCCTTCCAGCTCGTACCCGAAGCGGCGAAGGTGGCCGCCAAGCTCTACGTGTTCCAGCGCTCGGCACCCTGGATGCTGCCCAACCCGCTGTATCACGAGGCCGTGAGCTCCCAGTTCCGCTGGCTGGTGGAGCACGTCCCCTACTACGCGCGCTGGTTCCGCTTCCTCATCTTCTACCCCGGGAGCGACGGGATACTGCCCGCGATCCGCATCGACAAGAACTGGCCCCATCAGGAACGCTCGGTCAACGCACTGAACGACCAGTACCGGGCGCAGCTGATCGAGTACATGAAGTCCCAGGTCAACGGCAACATGGCGCTGCTGGAGAAGGTGACGCCGAAATTCCCCTTCATGGGCAAGCGCATGCTGCAGGACAACGGCAGCTGGCTGCGCGCACTGCAGCAGCCGAACGTGGAGCTGATCACCGAGGGCGTCAAGCGCATTGATGCCACGGGCATCGCCGCCTCGAGCGGGCACTACGATGTGGACATCATCATCTACGCCACCGGCTTTCATGCCACCAAGTTCCTGTGGCCGATCGAGGTGACCGGCAGGAAGGGCAAGCGCCTGAGCGAGGTGTGGGGCGATGAGCCGCGCGCCTACCTGGGGATTACGGTGCCGGACTTCCCGAATCTCTTCTGCCTCTACGGCCCCGCCACCAACCTGGCGCACGCCGGCAGCATCATCTTCCATTCGGAGTGCCAGGTGCGCTATGCGACGGCCTGCATCCAGGCGCTGCTCGAGAACGGCGCCAAGGCCATGGACTGCAAGCCCGAGGTGTACGAGGACTACACCCGCCGCCTGATCGCCGAGCTCGAGACGCTCGTGTGGTCGCACCCGGCGGCCGACAGCTGGTACCGCAACAAGGCCGGGCGCGTGGTGACGACCTCGCCGTGGCGCCTTGCGGATTACTGGAAGTGGACGCGCGCGCCCAACCTCAAGGACTACATCCTCACAGGCTGAAGGCCACCAGGTAGTCGCCGAGTTTCGTGCGCATGTACTGGTGGCCGCCCGCGGCGATCACGATGAACTGCTTGCTGCCGGAGTTCAGCCGATACGTCATGGGTGTCGCCTGCGGCCCGGCCGGCAGGCGCCCCTTCCACAGCTCCTCGCCGGTGCGGTTGTCGAAGGCACGCAGGAAATCGTCGGTCGTCGCACCGATGAACGTCAGTCCCGCCGCGGTCACCAGCGGGCCACCGATGTTGGGCGTGCCGAGCTTCAACCACAGCGGCCAGGGCGCCAGGTCGCGCGTGGTGCCAAGCGGCACCTGCCACAGTCGTTGGCCGTTCTTCAGGTCGATCGCGACCAGTTCGCCCCACGGCGGCTTATTGCAGGGCGCGCCCCAGGGCGACAGCAGCGCCTTCCAGCGCGCCGCGTAGGGTGTGCCTTGCTGCGCCAGCAGCCACTCACCCTTGGCGAAGCTCTGGTCCGCCTGCGCACGCGGCACCAGCTGCGCAACCGTCGCCACGTGACTGGTGTTGATGATGAGCAGATTGCGCGCCGGGTCGATGGCAGCGCTTCCCCAGTTCATGACACCCAGATTGTCCGGATAGGTGATGGTCCCCTGCAGTGACGGCGGGCTGAACGCCCCCTCGTAACGGTACCGCCGGAACAGCTCCCGGCACTTGCCGCGGTCGTAAGGGGTGAACCCCCACATGTCCGCCTCGGTGAGCGGCGGGCGCTGCAGCACATAGGTCGCGCTGGTGGGCACCGGCTGGGTGGGCGCCAGGTGCTCCCCGGGGACCGCGCCCGCCTGCGGCGCCGGCTGCTCTTCTACCGGAATCAGCGGTTCGCCGGTCTCGCGGTTCAGGATGAAGAGGTAGCCCTGCTTGGTCGGCTGCGCCAGCGCCGCGACCGGCCCCTGCGGCCCGGGGAAATCGAACAGCACCGGCTGCGAGGGCACGTCGTAGTCCCACACATCGTGATGCACGGTCTGGAAGTGCCAGCGCACGGCCCCGCTGGATGCGTCCAGTGCGACGACGGAGCTCGCGTAGTAGTCGCGCCCGTCGGTGTCGCGCGTGCTGCCGTAGAGACCGACCTGTGCATTGCCGGTCGGAATGAAGACGAGGTTACGCTCCGGGTCGACGGAGAACACCGACCAGGTGTTGGCGGTGGAGCGGCGGTAGGTGCCGTCGGCCGTCGCGCCTGTGCTCTGCGGCGCCACCGAGTTCCAGGCCCACAGCAGCGCCCCGCTGCGCGCATCGAACGCCCGCACGACGCCCGCGGGCATATCGGTGCGCATGTCCTCCGTGAGGCGCCCCCCCACGATGACGCGGTCCCCGATGATCGCCGGAGGCGCCGTCACCCCGTAGTCCCCCGGCAGTATCTTGCCGAGCCCCGCTTTCAGGTCCACCGTGCCGCCGCTGCCGAAAGCGGTGCACGGCCTGCCATCGCGCGCATCGAGCGCGATGAGGCGTGCGTCCTGGGTGCCGGTGAAGATGCGACTCGCGCAGGGGCTGCCCTGCGGCGCCCCGGCGTCGCGGTAGTAGCTCACCCCGCGGCACAAGAGCAGCACCGCCCCGGTGGGGTCGAGCTTCGGGTCGAAGGACCACAGCTCCCGACCGCTCTCCGGGTCGAGTGCAACAACGCGGTTGCTGCTCGAGCACACGTACAGCCGGCCTTCGGCGAGGATGGGGGTCGCCTCGAGCGCCGGCATCCGGTGCACCTCGGGCGTGAGTCCCTTGGCGAGCATGCGGGGCACCTCGGCGGCCTGCGTGGGGTGCGCGGGCAGCAGGCTCGGTTCGCCGATGCGATAGGTCCAGGCGACCTTCAGGTTCCTGACGTTCTCGGGAGTGACCTGGGTTACCGGCGAATACCGCATGCCGCCCGGGTTGCCGCCCCAGGAGCCCCAGGTCCCGGTGGGGCCGGTGTAATCAACCGGTGCGTGCGAG
>DATIXW010000185.1:0-15511 GCA_035518135.1 Steroidobacteraceae bacterium | reverse complement strand
AGCCGCACGGCGCTGCAGATCTGTATTAATAATTGACTAAAATTCAATGTGTTATGAGTGACGTCGGCGCATACATGGCCGTGCTGGGGCTCGCGCTGTGCCGGCTGGCGCCTGGGCCGGGTTCTTCTGCCACGCCGACGGCGCAGGCCCTTCTCACCCCGGCACTGAGGGCTCACGTCATGCTGCTCGGGCTCGGCTATGCGTTTCCGATGAGTGGGCCGTGGACCAGCGCCGCAGGGCCGCCCGTGCGGCGGCCCTGCGGCGGAACGCGAATCAGCGGCGCTTCAGTCGTGTGCCCTGGCGAGCGCTTGCGAGGCGGCGCGTTGATCCACGGCCGACAGCTGCGATGGCCCGAGCTTGAAGGTCAGCTTGTCGATGGTCCCCGTAAAGGCGAAAGGCAGCTGATAGCTGTCATCCACGGCCGTGCGGGTATCGCTGCCGATGTCGAAGCTCTCGTCGATGGACATCAGAAACGGAATCGTGTGTTCAACCTTTTTGCGCGCCAGCTCCCGGCCATCCACCGAGAGCACGCCTGTGCCGCCCTTGGCGGGGCCGGGCCCGTCGTACTTGAAGTCGAACACGATGGTGTGTCGGCCCGGCGCGAGTGAGTCGCCCAGCCAGTCGGCGGCTCCCACGCCGCCCTCCCAGCGGAAGCGTTCCAGATCGAGAAGGTTGTAGACAAAGACCGGCTTGCCCTTGAGCAGGTAGAGGGCATAGCCGCCGAAGCGCCCGCCCATCGTGGCGATCATGCCCTCGGCGCCGCGCTTGGGAATGGTCACCTCTGCGGTGATGGTGTAGTCCTTGTTCAGAATGCTGGGGGCATTACTCACCGGAATGCCCACGTTCGCACCCGAATACGTGAACACCGTTCGCCCGGCCGTCGCACTCGGGCGCGGTGTGACGAGTCGCGGGAGGATCGAGTTGTCCAGGGGCAGCACGTTGTATTTGGCTGCCTCGGTAAGGAACAACGCCTGCATCTGCTTGAGCTTGTCGGGATGCTTAGCCGCAAGGTCATCGTACTGCGAGTAATCCTCTGCGATGTTGTAGAGCTCCCATTTGTACTCATTGACCTCCGGGAGCTTGGTGGTCCCCAGGGCCCAGGGCGGCGCGGGCGGTGTCGTACACGCATACCAGCCGTCGTGATAGATCCCGCGATTGGCAAACATCTCGAAGTATTGCGTCGTGCGCCTCGAGGGAGCATTCGCATTGGCCTTATCGAAGGTGTAGACCATGCTCACGCCCTCGATGGGCCGCTGCGCGATGCCGTTGACCGTGACCGGCGCCTGTATGCCCGTGGCTTCGAGGATCGTCGGCATGATGTCGATCATGTGGTGAAACTGGGTGCGGATGCCCCCGGCGTCCTTGATGTGATGGGGCCACGAAATCGCCACACCCTGCCGGGTTCCACCGAAATGCGACGCCACCTGCTTGGTCCACTTGAAGGGTGTGTCGAACGCCCAGGACCACGCGACCGACATGTGCGGATAGGTCTTGTCCGAACCCCAGGACTCGTAATGCAGCATCTGCACGGCCTCGGGGAGCGTCAGAATGCCGTTGTACGCCGTCATCTGGTTGAACGTACCCTCGAGGGTGCCCTCGGCGCTGGTGCCATTGTCACCGCTGATGTAGATGATCAGCGTGTTGTCGAGCTTGCCCATGTCCTGGACGGCCTGAATCACGCGGCCGATTTCGTGGTCGGTGTAGGCCGCATAGGCGGCAAACACCTCGGCCTCATGTGCGTAGAGCTTCTTCTGGACTAACGAGAGCGAATCCCACTTCGGCAGCACATCGGGCCACGGCGTCAGCTTCGTGTTGGCGGGGATGACGCCAAGGCGCTTCTGGTTCGCGAAGATCTGCTCGCGCAGCTTCTCCCAGCCCATGTCGAACTTGCCCTTGAACTTGTCGATCCACTCCTTCGTCGGCTGGTGCGGGGAGTGCGTGCCGCCCGGCACGTAATAAAGGAAGAAGGGCTTGTCGGGCGCAGCCGCGTTCAGGCCGCTCAGGTACTTGATTGCCTCATCAGCCAGGTCGGTGGTGAGGTTGTAGCCGGGCTTACCGATCCAGGGATAAATCGGGGTGTGGTCACGATAGAGGTAAGGCGTCCACTGGTCGGTCTCCCCACCCATGAATCCGTAGAAATAGTCAAAGCCCATGCCGCTCGGCCATTGATCGTAGGGGCCTGCCAGGCTGTACAGGTAGGTTGGCGTGTTGTGATTCTTGCCGAACCAGGAGGTGGAGTAGCCATGCTCCTTGAGGACCTCACCGACCGTGGCGCTTTCGGGTCCGATGACTGAGTCATAGCCGGGAAAGCCGGTCGACATCTCCCCGATCACCCCGAAGCCCACGGAGTGATGGTTGCGGCCGGTGATCAGCGCCGCGCGGGTCGGCGAGCACAGGGCCGTGGAGTGGAACTGCGTGTAGCGCAATCCGGCCTTCGCAATGCGGTCCATCGAGGGTGTCGGAATCACGCCGCCGAACGTGCCTGACACCCCGTAGCCCTGGTCATCGGTCATGATGAGCAAGACGTTGGGTGCGCCCTTCGGCGGAACCACGGTGGGTGGCCAGTAGGGCTTCGAATTGGGGGCGGTCTCCTTGATGACCCCCCCGAATTTCGCCGGCGGTGGCGGCAGTTGCTTGCCGTCAATCGTGGTCGTCGCGCTCGGGGAGCCCGCAACGCCGCTAATCACCTGCGCGACTGCAGTTTCAAGGCAGCAGGCGGCAAGAACCATCAAACCCGCGAAAGGCAATGCGCGGCGCGTCTTCATGCTAGCTGTCTCCCTGGATTCACGGGGGATCCGTTTTTGGGTTTTCGGTGTTGGGGCAGGGCCCAGCCAATGGCTGAGCCGGACACAATCCCCCGACGAGACTGTGACGTAAGCTACTCAGTTCAGGCAATGGGCCCTTGGTCCAACAGCGCGCGCCCGGCCGTTGGGTGGCTGCCGCAGCGCTGGACGGGGTGAGGGGCCGCAGGCCTCATGCGGCCTTGGGGGTGGGTACCGCGCCGGCGCGTCAGAAGGGAATGTCGTCGTCGAACTCTTCGCCGCGGGAACCCGAGCCCCCGCCACCCCCACCGGACTCCTCCGCATAGCTCGGCTGCGTGCTGGAGGCCGGTGCGCCGGCACCGGCACCGGGAGCGCCGCCGCGGCCGCCGAGCATCTGCAGCTCGTTGCCGATGATCTCGGTCGAGTAGCGCTCGTTCCCCTGCTTGTCCGTCCACTTGCGGGTGCGCAGGCTTCCCTCGATGTACACCTGCGAGCCCTTCTTCAGGTACTCGGCGGCGATCTCGGCCAGGCGCCCGAACATGGCGACGCGGTGCCACTCGGTGCGCTCCTGCTGCTCGCCGCTTTGCTTGTCGCGCCAGCTCTCGCTGGTCGCCACGCGCAGGTTCGCCACCGTCGTACCCGAGGGCATGGCGCGTGTTTCGGGGTCCGCCCCGAGATTGCCGATGAGAATGACCTTATTGATGCCGCGGGCCATGGTGAACGTCCTTCGCCTGTGGTGAGCCGTCTCGCGTGCTCGCCCGGATGGGGAAAGCGCGACGGCCGGGGGGCATTCTAGAGGAGGCGCGTGCGCGGTGCGAACCGCATTTCGGGTGCGAATGCCGAGGTTCTCGCTCCCGAGCCGGCCGCGCGCGGCGCCGGTTCAGAAGGGGTAATTGATTCCGGAGAAGGCGACGAACCCCTCGCTCGCGTGGCCCACATCGACATACCCCACCACCGAGGGCCGCGCGAGCGCCCGCACGCCAAGCCCGATGACGCTGTGCAGGTGCGCCACGGGGGAGTCGCCGGTGGAGTGAAAGACCTGCCCGCCATCGACGAAGGGCGCCAGCTGCACCTCGATGTGCGTGGCGAGCGCCTCGAACGCGGCCACTTCCTGGCGCAGCTCCAGGGTACCCGAGACGGCATTGCGGTCGTAGAAGCGCCCGGCGCCATAGCCGCGCAGCAAGAGGCCGCCGCCGATGGCGCTGCTGTCACCGCCGACGCTGCTGAGCGCCCAGAAGGGCGCGTGTACCGCGCTTGGCATGTAGCGCGCCGCGGCGTGCAGCGCCCAGGTGCACCCCGGCGTCGGCGACCAGAAATAACGTGCATCGAGCCCGCTCTCGCTGAAGAGCGAGTCATCGATGAGGCCTCCCTGGCTGGCGATGCCCCCGTAGAGCACCACGGCCGTGCCGCGCCGCGGCACGGTGACCTCATCGCGCGTGTCGTAGCTCAGTAGCACCCGGTGCAGGATCTCGTGGGTTGTGCCCAGGCCCTGCACACCCGGATAGGCCTGCGCGGTGGAAGGGATGCCCGGGAGCTGCCCCGGGAGCACCGTCACCTCGCGCGGCACCACGCTGTAGGCGAGCTGCCAGTGCGGCGCGAAGTTCCAGCCGAACTGCGCGGCGAGGTAGTGCTGCGCGTTGGTGTAGACGGATTCGTTGTACTGGTGCGTGTCGTTGCCGACGCCGTAGAAGCGCGGTGAGCCGCTGCGGTCGTAGACTGCCTCCAGCGTGTACGAGAGGGCCTCCTGGTGCTCGCGGCCGTGCTGGTAGAGCGCATCGAACTCACTCTCCACGTGCTGCTTGGCACCGGCCACCACTGACCATTGCGAGTCGCTCGAGGAATAATCGAACACCCGCGCCCGCGCTCCCCAGCCGAAGTACGGGCTGTGGATGACATCGGGCGCGTAGATGCGCTCGATGGCCCCCGCGGCCTCATGCTTGAGCCATACGCCGATCAGCCCGAAGGTGTTGCCGCTGTTGGGATCGAGATCGATCTCCGGCACCGGCACGAACGACAGCGACGAGGCCGGGGGCGCCGCCGCCGTCAAGATCGCGCTCCTATCCGGATCCGGCTGCGCGGCGTGCGCGGTGCGAAGCAGTGACAAGCCCGCGAGGAGCGCTGCGCGGCGCAGGCGGCTCATCGGCACGCGTCACAGGGGCCTGCTGAAGCGGTACGCGACCTCGACCCCGTAGAGGCGCCGGTCGGCCGCCGCCTGCCAGCTCGCCACCGGTATGGTGCCAGGATTGACGATCGTGCCACCGGTGTAGGCGTAGCGCTTGTCGGCGAGGTTGGTGCCAAAGAGCGTCGCCTCCAGAGCCCCCGAGGCGGCGGTGAACGAGGCGCGCGCATTCAGCACGCCCACCGAGCCCTCGCGGTTGAAGTCGTTGATGACGTTGAACTCGAGCGCGCTGTGCCAATCGTAGTCGGCGCGCAGCTGCAGGCGGCCGAGCGACAGCGGCACGCTGTAGATCCCCGAGGCCGCGGCGTCGTACTTGGGCGTCATGTAAAAGGCGTTGTGGCTCTGATCCTGGCCCTGCGGGTCGGTGAACTCGAGGTACTGCGCCCAGGTGTAGCCGAAGGATCCCTGCAGGCGCAGGCGCTGCGTCACCACCAGTCCCGCCTCGGTCTCCGCGCCGCTCACGCGCGCCTTGCCGGCGTTGATGACGAGCGTGGTGGGGGTGTTGCCGATCAGCTGCGCGAGCAGGCGCTGCATGTCGTCGTAGTTGCCGGTGAACACGTCCGCGGTGAGCGTCAGGCGCCCGCCGAGCTCGTTCGCCTTGACGCCGAGCTCCACATCCGTCAGCTGCTCGGGCTTGAACGGTGCATCCTGCAGCGTGTTGACCGGGATATTCCAGCCGCCCGAGCGCTGGCCGCGGCCGCCGCGCAGGTAAACCATGAGGTCGGGGTTGAAGCGATAGTCGGTGCTGAGCTCCCACGACCAGTAGTGGTACGTGACGGACCTGTGGATCGGCGGGCACGGGCCGCCGGTCTCCGCGCCGATGGGGATGGGGTTGTTCGGATCGGAGGCGTCCACGATGGTGCAGAACTGCCCCGGCGGCAGCGGGCTGGTGTCGACGTACGCATTGTCATCGAGCGCGCGCTCATCCTCGGTGCGCCGCGCGCCGGCGGCCACGTGCCACGCGTCGGTGAGCTTGTATTCCCCGTGCAGATAGGCGGCCTTGGAGCGGTTATCGACCGAGTTGATGTCGTAGGTCGGCAGGGGCGAGGACAGCCCGGGCGCGAGCACCGAGTCGGCGGCGCCGTGGTCGTGGAACCAGTAGAGCCCGCCCACCCAGTCGAAGCGCTCCTCGAGCAGCTTGCCGCTCAGCTGCAGTTCCGCGCTCTTCTGATAGGAGGTGTTGTTGAGCGTCACGTCGGCGATGGAGGCCGCCATCGCGTCGGCGTCGTAATCGTTGTCGGCGAAGAGCTCGCGGTAGCCGGCGATGAGCCTCGCCTGCAGTGCCTCGCTGAAGTGTTCGTGCAGGTTCAGGCCCCAGGCGTTGGTCACGGCGAAGTCGTTCTGCAGCTTACCGGCGTCCGTCTGGTAGAAGTCCTGCGGGACCGTGTCCCCGGGGATCATCGCTGCCAGCGTTCCGGGAAGCGGATGCAGCAGCCCACCCGCCTCGTTGGCGCGGAAGCGCTCGTAGGTGATCTCGGCGGCGAAATCCGCGCCCGGCTGCCACAGCAGGCTCCCGCGCGCCTGGTAGCGATGCTGGTCCATGAAGTTGTTCTGGCCGGTGACGATGCTGCTGCCCCAGCCCTGGTGCTGGTTGTCCTGGTAAGCGAAGCGCACGGCGAGCGTGCTCGCGAGCGGCACGTTCACGATCGCGCGCGCCCCGAACAGGCCGTCGTTGCCGCCCGCGAGCGCGAATTCTCCCGAGTAGCCATCCAGCTGCGGCGCACGGGTGTGGATCGAGACCGAGCCGCCGGTGTTGTTGCGTCCGAAGAGCGTCCCCTGCGTGCCGCGCACGATCTCGACGTTGTCGATATCGAGCAGCGTCCCCATGGCCGCCTGCCCTTCAGCGACGTACACGCCGTTGATGTACAGCCCCACCGCGGGGTCATAGACGATCGAGGACGGAATCGCGGTCTGCCCGCGCATGGTGATCTCGAGCGCCGAAACGGAACGTGCGGACCTGAAGGCGAGCGTGTTGGGCACGCCCTGCACCGCATCCTCGAACAGCACCGCCGACTGCTGCTGAAGGTCCGCACCGGTCCTGACCGTTTCCGCCAGCGGCACGTCCTGCAGACTCTCCTCGCGCCGCCGCGAAGTCACCACGACCTCGGTGAGGTTGTAGGGCGCGCCGGCGCTCACATCCGCGCCGGCGTCCGTCGCGCCGGCATCGGCGAGGGCGACGTCGGTTGCTCCGACGGCCAGGAGACCCGCGAGCAGATAAGAAGCGGCGCGGCGCGCGCGCTCTTGATCGACACCCCACGGAGCGCGCAGCCCGGTCTGCATGTTCCATGCTCCCTGTGCAACTCTCGATACCAACTTAACCCGCGCTCGCGCGCAGGCGCAATTGTGCATCGCACGCAGCGCGCAACCTGCCGCCGAGTCTACGGTTGACAAGCCGTGGCCGCGATTGCGCGCGCAATGTTGGTTACAAACGAGAGCAGCGCCGCACGCGGCCCACGCATATTGCCGCGTCGACGCTTAAGAACGTGTTAGCTCGCCGCGTCAGTCGCGGCCGCGGATCTTCCCCGCAGCAGCCGCGAGCACCGCTGCGATGCGCGCGCGTTCCTCGGCCGAGGCGCCGCGCGCCGCGCGCAATGCCTCCTTGAGTTGGCGCCACGCTGACCACACATCGTCGGAGGTGTCCGTGCCCTGCTCCGCCTCGAAACCGGAGAAGGCCGCGCGCATGCGCCCGAGGCGGCGCGCGATGTGCTCGAGCTGACTCAGGATCGCATCGGCCGCCTCCTGGTGCTGCTTCAGGTACTCGCGGCCCGCATCGGTGATCGCGTAACGCTTCTTCGCGCCCTCGGTGGTGACTTCCGCGTAGCCGACTTCCTCAAGCCAGGTGAGCGCCGGGTACACCATCCCGGGGCTCGGGCTGTAGAAGCCGCCCGAGCGCTCCTCGAGCGACTTGATGAGTTCGTAACCGTGGCTCGGGCGCTCGGCGAGCAACGTCAGCAGCACCAGGCGCAGGTCGACCGAACCCATCTTGCGGCCGCGGAAGGATTCCGGGCCCATGCCGAACTCGCCCCCGAAGCCGCCGAAACCACCGCGCCGGTGGCGCCCGCCGGCCTCGAGGCCGGCACTGGATTCACCGCAGCCTGCATGGCGGCTGCGGAAACGGCCGTGACGGCCGAAGTGATGAAACATGGGAGTCCTCATTTATGTTGTCAGATATATCTTACGATAGCTTTTATGATAATGCAAGGACCGGGTGGGGTGGTGGTCGGCAATGGTGCGGCGGCGCGATGGGTCTGAGTGGGGCCCGCGCGTACCATTGAGGGTTCCATGCAATCCATCCGCGTGCGCGGTGCGCGCACCCACAACCTCAAGGACCTGAACCTCGAGCTGCCGCGCGAGCGGCTGATCGTGGTCACGGGTCTCTCGGGCTCGGGCAAGTCCTCGCTCACCTTCGACACGCTCTACGCCGAGGGCCAGCGGCGCTACGTCGAGTCCCTGTCCGCCTACGCGCGGCAGTTCCTCGCCACCATGGACAAGCCCGACGTCGACAGCATCGAGGGCCTCTCGCCGGCGATCGCGATCGAGCAGAAGGCCAGCTCGCACAATCCGCGCTCGACCGTCGGCACCGTCACCGAGATCTACGATTACCTGCGCCTGCTGTACGCACGTGCCGGCATCCCGCGCTGCCCCGAGCACGGCATCGACCTCACCGCGCAGACGGTGAGCCAGATGGTCGACCAGGTGCTGAAGCTCCCCGAGGGCACGCCGGCGGTGCTGCTCGCGCCACTAGTCACCGAGCGCAAGGGCGAGCACCAGGAGCTGCTGCAGGACCTGGCGGCGCAGGGCTTCGTGCGCGTGCGCATCGATGGGCGCATCCACGAGCTCGACGCGCTCCCGCTCCTCGATGCCAAGAAGCGCCACACGATCGAGGCGGTCGTGGATCGCCTGCGCGTGCGGCCCGACGGCGCGCAGCGCCTGGCGGAGTCGTTCGAGACCGCGCTGCGCCTCTCGGGAGGCCTTGCGCGTCTCGCCTTCCTCGAGGCGCCCGAGCGCGCGGAGCTGATCTTCTCCAGCCGCCATGCGTGCCCGGTGTGCGGCTACAGCGTGCCGACGCTGGAGCCGAAGCTCTTCTCCTTCAACAACCCCTCCGGTGCCTGCCCGAGCTGCGATGGCCTAGGCGTGCAGGAGTTCTTCGACCCGGCGCGCGTGGTGCTGCATCCGCACCTCTCGCTCGCCGGCGGCGCGGTGCGCGGCTGGGACCGCCGCAACGATCACTACTTCCAGCTGATCCAGTCGCTCGCGCGTCACTACGGCTTCGACATCGAAACCCCCTGGAGCGAGCTGCCGGCGCACGTGCAGCACGTGCTGCTGAACGGCAGCGCCGAGGAGGCGATCGAGTTCAGCTACAAGGGCGAGGCCGGCCGCAAGACCCGCAAGCGCCATCCCTTCGAGGGCATCGTCCCCAACCTCACGCGCCGCTACCGCGAGACCGAGTCGCCGATGGTACGCGAGGAGCTCAGCCGCTACCTCGGGGTGCGCCCCTGCCCGGAATGCCAGGGCACGCGGCTGAACCGCGCGGCGCGCTTCGTGTTCGTGGGCGGCAAGAGCCTGCCGGAGCTTGCGCACCTGAGCGTCGGATGCGCGCTCGAGGTGCTCGGTGCCACGCAGCTGCCCGGATGGCGCGGCGAGGTCGCCGGCAAGATCGTCAAGAGCGTGAGCGAGCGGCTGCGGTTCCTGAAGGACGTGGGCCTGGACTATCTCACGCTCGATCGGCCGGCCGAGACGCTCTCGGGCGGTGAATCGCAGCGCATCCGCCTCGCAAGCCAGGTCGGCTCCGGGCTCACCGGCGTCATGTACATCCTGGATGAGCCCTCGATCGGACTGCACCAGCGCGACAACCAGCGCCTGCTCGCCACCCTCAAGCAGCTGCGCGACCTCGGCAACACCGTGATCGTGGTGGAGCACGACGAGGAGGCCATCCGCGCCGCCGACCACCTCATCGACTTGGGTCCGGGCGCAGGCGCGCACGGCGGGCACCTGGTCGCGCAGGGCACCCCGGGTGACATCGAGGCGACGCCCGCCTCGATCACCGGCCAGTACCTCTCGGGGCGGCGCCGCATCGCGCTGCCGACGCTGCGCATGCGGCCCGATCCTGCGCGCCAGATCAGCATCGTCGGCGCCCGGGGCAACAACCTCAAAAACGTGAGCGTGGCGGTCCCGCTCGGGCTCTTCACCTGCGTCACCGGGGTCTCGGGCTCGGGCAAGTCGACGCTGGTCATCGATACGCTCTTCGCCCACGCCGCCAAGCGCCTGAGCGATGCGCGCGTCGAGGCCGCACCCGCCGAGCGGCTCGAGGGGCTCGAGCAGATCGATCGCATCATCGACATCGACCAGAGCCCGATCGGGCGCACGCCACGCTCGAATCCGGCCACCTACACCGGGCTGTTCGCGCCGCTGCGGGAGCTGTTCGCCGCGGTGCCGGAGGCGCGCGCGCGCGGCTACGACGCCGGGCGCTTCAGCTTCAACGTCAAGGGCGGGCGCTGCGAGGCCTGCCAGGGCGATGGGGTGATCCGCGTCGAGATGCATTTCCTGCCGGATGTGTACGTGCCCTGCGATGTCTGCAAGGGCCAGCGCTACAACCGCGAGACGCTCGAGGTACGCTATCGCGGCAAGAACATCCACGAGGCACTCGAGATGACCGTCGAGGAGGCGGCACGCTTCTTCCAGAACGTGCCGGCGGTCGCCGGCAAGCTCGGCACCCTCACCGAGGTGGGCCTCTCCTACGTGCGCCTCGGCCAGAACGCCACGACCCTCTCGGGCGGGGAGGCGCAGCGGGTGAAGCTCGCCCGCGAGCTCGCCAAGCGCGCCACCGGACGCACGCTCTACATCCTCGATGAGCCGACCACTGGCCTGCACTTCCACGACGTCGAGCAGCTGCTGCACGTGCTGCACCGGCTGCGCGACGAGGGCAACACCATCGTGGTCATCGAGCACAACCTCGACGTGATCAAGACCGCCGACTGGGTGATCGACTTAGGTCCCGAGGGCGGGGAAGCGGGCGGTGAGATCATCGCCACCGGTACGCCCGAGGACATCGCCGGCAACGAACGCTCCTGGACCGGAAAGTTCCTGGCGCCGCTCCTTACCCGCGAACGGCGGCCGGCGCTGCCCGCAGCGCACCCTGCGGCTGCGCCGCGGGCGGCCGCGCAGACCGGCACGTAGGCGAAGCGCACGCGATCGCCTGGACGTCCCTTGCTGCATCAGGTGAGCATTCGCGCGGCGCCGCGGACGCTCAATCGGCCCCTCCGCCGCCGCGGCATTGCACTAGACTTCGCATCCCAGAAGATCACGACACCTGCACGATGGGCCGCCTGCGACGATGACCGACTCGGTGAACAGCATCTTCCTCAGTTACGCCTCCCAGGACGCGCCGGCGGCCGGCCGCATCGGCGAAGCGCTGCGCGCGGCGGGCCTCGAGGTGTGGTTTGACCAGAGCGAGCTGCGCGGCGGGGACGCCTGGGACCAGCTGATCCGGCGGCGCATCCGCGAATGCCGCCTGTTCGTG
Source organism: Steroidobacteraceae bacterium (assembly GCA_035518135.1). Lineage (GTDB taxonomy): Bacteria > Pseudomonadota > Gammaproteobacteria > Steroidobacterales > Steroidobacteraceae > 13-2-20CM-66-19. The sequence goes on along the minus strand of DATIXW010000185.1, from coordinate 4,050 downwards.
CCCATCATCTCCGCGCACACCCAGACGCGGCTCGAGGGGTACTTCCGGCTCGAGTGGCGCCTGGCGGTCGAGCGCTCGCACCTGATGGCTGACGGCAAGGCCTTCCTCGTACCGATCGCGATCGACTCCGTCGACGAACGCCAGGCCGAGGTGCCCGAGGCATTTCGTGCCGTGCAGTGGACGCATCTCCCCGGCGGCGTCGCTACGCCGGCCTTCATCAGCCGCATCGCGCAGCTGCTCGCGGTGGCGCCCGCGGAAGCGCACGCGGTGGCGCCCGCGGCGCCGGCGGCGTCGCCAGCGATCAGCGCTGCGCTCGGCGCACCGGTGAGCGCGCCAGTCGTTGCGCCCGCTGTGTCCTTGTGGCCACGACGCGCCGCCGTGCCGATCGGGATCGCCGTCGTGGCGCTCGCCGCGGCGGCGTTCTTCCTCCTGCGCCCCGGCCATCGTCCCGCGCCCGCGGCGGCCGCACTGCAGACGCCCGCGGTCAATGCCGCGGTCACTCCCGCCGCCGCGAGCCCCGCGCCGCCGGCGCACTCGGTCGCGGTGCTGCCGTTCACGAACATGAGCGGGGATGCGCGCGATGATTACTTCTCCGATGGCCTCTCGGAGGAACTTCTCAACACGCTCGCGGCCGTGCAGGGCCTGAAGGTGGCGGCGCGCACCTCCTCGTTCTCCTTCAAGGGCAAGGACGAGGCGGTCGGTGAGATCGCGCGCAAGCTGAACGTCGCGGCGGTGCTCGAGGGGAGCGTGCGCCGTGACAAGTCGCACGTGCGCATCTCGACCGAGCTCATCGACGCGGGCACCGGGTTCCAGCGCTGGTCGCAGACCTACGACCGCGACCTCAAGGACGTGCTGGCGCTGCAGACCGAGATCGCGACCTCGGTGGCCGCGGCACTCAAAGTGAAGCTGCTGCAGGCGGACCTGAGCGGCGCGGAGGTTGGCGGCACCGACAACCCCAAGGCCTTCGATGCCTATCTGCGCGCCGAGCAGCTGGCGCGCCGCCCCGTGGTCTCCCCGCAGGCCAGCGAAGAGACGCTGCGCGCGTACGACGCCGCGCTCGCGCTCGACCCGAACTACGCCAACGCCTACCGCGGACGTGCCGCGGCGCGCATCGACTACGCCTTCAATGCCGCCATCACGCCGGCCGAAGTGCGCCGGCTGACCGACATCGGGATCGGCGATGCGCGCAAGGCCGTGGAACTGGCCCCCACGCTCGGCGCGGCGCACAGCGTGATCGGCAACGCGCTCTCAGGCCAAGAGGACTACGTCGGCGCCGCGGCCGAATACGATAGGGGTCTTGCGCTCTCACCGGGCGATGCGCGCGTGTACCGCGACTCGGCCGGATTTATTGCCGCGATGGGGCGGTTCGACGAAGCGATTGCCCGGGCACGGCACGCGGTGGAACTCGATCCGCTGAACCCGGAAGCCCAGGGAACACTCGGGTACGTCTATTACTGGGCGCGGCGGTACCCGGAGTCGGTCGCGGCTGCGAAGCGGGCGCTGGAACTGGATCCGAAGAGCTCGCGTGCACAGGGCTGGCTGGGATTTGCCTATGTGGGACTGGGCCAGTACGAAACGGCCGCGACGGTGTGCGCGACGGAACCCATCCAATGGGTGAGGCTCACCTGCCTGGCGATCGTCTACGACAAGCAGGGCAAGCACGCGGAAGCCCAGGCGGCACTTGCACAGCTCACCCAGCAGTACGGCGACGCCGGCAGCTACCAGCAGACCGAGGTGTACGCGGCTTGGGGGGATGCGCCAAAGGCGCTCACCATGCTGGAGCGCGCCCGTGCCGTGGGCGACCCGGGACTGCAGAGCGCGAAGGTCGACCCGCTCTTTGACTCCCTACGCAACGATCCGCGCTACCAGGCCCTGATCGCGCAGCTGAAGTTCCCCTGACAGCGCGGGCTATGCGCCGGCGAATGGCCGCAAGTGGCTGTTTCAGAAGGCTCCCTAGCGTACCCGGGGACCGCCGTATGTACGGGCTAGTACGAATTGCAAATGCGAACCGTTCTCATCCATACTAATGTCCCATGGATGCTACCGCCTCCCCCGCCGGAGTCTCCCTCGAGCCGGGCTTCGTAAGCCTCGCGGCCCTGCCCCCGGGCACGACCGGTGTCGTGGTGGGTGTGGGCAGCCGCGAGGGCGTGCTCTCGGCGCTCGAGCGGCGCCTGCTCGAGTTCGGCTTCGTGAGCGGCGAAGAGATCGAGATCCTCGCCGAGGCGCGTCCGGGTCGTGATCCCTTCGTGGTACGCGTGGGCCACACGACCCTCGCGCTGCGACGGCGTGAGGCGCAGAGCGTCTGGGTGGAGTTGTCCCGGCGCCCGCCGACCCCATGAACGCGTCCGCGGCCGCGGCACTGCCCGCGCCGCTTTTGAGTCTTTCCCTGATCGGCGTGCCGAACTGCGGCAAGACTGCACTGTTTAATCGTCTCACCGGCAGCCGCCAGAAAGTTGCCAACTATCCGGGCGTCACCGTCGAGCGCAAGGAAGGACGCCTCCTCGGTCCGCGTACCGGGCGCAGCTTCCGCGTCGTCGACCTGCCGGGGGCTTACAGCCTCGAGCCGGCGACCCTCGATGAGGCGATCGCGCGCGACGTGGTGCTCGGGCGTCACGCGAGCGAGCCGGCGCCGGATCTTCTGGTGTGCGTGGTCGATGCCACCAACCTGCGCCTCGGCCTGCGCCTGGTGCTGGAACTGAAGCGCCTCGGCCGTCCCATGCTCGTGGCGCTCAACATGAGTGATCTTGCCGCGCAGCGCGGCTACCACCTCGATCGCCTGGCGCTCGAGCACGCCCTGGGGATCCCGGTGATTCCCACCGTCGCGGTGAAGAATGGCGGCGAGCGGGCGCTGCTGGAAGCCATCGACAGCTGTGATTTCTCGGCCGCCGCGCGCGCCCGTGCACACGCGCGCCTGGAAGCCCCCGCCGCGAGCGCCGCCGACATCGAGGCGACGCAGCGCGAAGTGCGCCGCGTGCTGCAGGTGGCCGCGTACCGCGTGCCGGCCCGCATCAGCGCGCTCGCCCGGCTCGACCAGGTGGTGCTGCACCCGGTGCTCGGACCTGCGCTGCTGGCCGTGGTGCTGTTCCTCATGTTCCAGGCCGTGTTCAGCTGGGCGAAGGCGCCGCAGAACCTGATCAATGCGGGCGTGCAGAGCCTGAACGGCTGGCTTGCAGGCGTGCTGCCGGCAGGCCCGCTGCGCGCACTGCTCCTCGATGGCGTCATCGCCGGCGCCGGGAGCGTGCTGGTGTTCCTGCCGCAGATCCTCATCCTGTTCGCCTTCATCCTCGCGCTCGAGGACTCCGGGTACCTGCCGCGCGCCGCCTTCATGCTCGATCGGCTGATGGGACGCGTCGGGCTCTCCGGACGTGCCTTCATTCCGCTGCTGTCGAGCTTTGCGTGCGCGATCCCGGGCATCATGGCGGCGCGCACCATCCCGGCGCGCGGCGACCGGCTCGCGACCATCATGATCGCCCCGCTCATGACCTGCTCCGCGCGGCTGCCGGTGTATGCGCTGCTGATCGGCGCGTTCATCCCCGCGCACAATGTGGGCTGGCTGAACCTCAGGGGGCTGGTGCTGTTTGCGCTGTACGTGGCAGGCGTTCTCAGCGCGCTCGCGGTCGCCTTCGTCATGAAGCGCACGGTGGCGCGCGGGGAATACCGGCCGCTGCTCCTGGAACTGCCCGAATACCGCCTGCCGCACCTCGCCAACCTGATCGTGGGACTGTGGGAGCGCGCCAAGATCTTCCTGACGCGCGTCGGCACCATCATCCTGAGCCTGATGGTGGTGCTGTGGTTCCTCGCGAGCTTCCCCGCAGCGCCCCCCGGAGCGAGCGGACCGGCGATCCAGTACAGCATCGCCGGCTATCTCGGTCGCGGCCTCGAGGTCCTGTTCGCGCCCATCGGCTTTAACTGGCAGATCTCGATCGCACTGGTGCCGGGACTTGCGGCGCGCGAGGTGGCGGTGAGCGCACTCGGCACGGTGTACGCGATGTCCGGCGGCACGCAGGAAGTCGCCGGGGCCCTCTCGCCGGTGATCGCGCACAGCTGGAC